>JAEUUS010000211.1 GCA_016787545.1 Saprospiraceae bacterium | reverse complement strand
GATGATTTCCGTGTTTTTCCCCATCCTGACCAGGCTGAACAGAGCGGTTTGGTGGCGGTAAGCACAGATTTACACCCTGATCGGACGGTGATGGCTTATGCCAATGGCATGTTCCCCTGGTTTGAGGATCGTGGTCATTTTTTCTGGTTTACGCCGGACCCGCGCTTTGTGCTGTTTCCTCAGGAAATTAAAGTGCAAAAGAGTATGCGATCCGTCTTTAATCAGCATAAGTTCCGATATTCGCTGGATACTTGTTTTGAGGAGGTTATGCGGGCTTGCGGGTCGGCGCCCCGTAATGAAATTGGGCCGGACTCTACCTGGATTACGGAAGATTTTATTGACACCTATAATGAACTTCACCGTCGCGGATTGGCACATAGCGTGGAGGTTTGGCAGGGGGATGAGTTAGTTGGCGGACTTTACGGGCTTTCATTAGGCAAAATATTTTATGGGGAAAGCATGTTTGCTAAAGTGCCCAATGCTTCAAAAGCCGGCTTTATTACGCTCGTCAGGGCCCTGGAAAAATCCGGTTATTGGTTGGTAGATTGTCAGGTGGAAACCCCACATTTGGTCAGTTTGGGCGCAAGGGGAATTCAAAGGGGTGATTTTTACGATTACCTGATGCGCAACAGTTATGAGAAAACCCTCACGGGCCATTGGAAATTGGCTGATGACGGCGGATTAGCCTTGCAATGATATAATCTGCCATGTGTTTTTTCAAAACTATAAGGTTCCACAAACCTTTTAGTTTTGAAAAAACACATGGCAGACGTCACCTTGAAACATACATACTATGCTCCGATTACTGCTTTTTTGCCTGCTTCCTTCTGCCATTTGGGCGCAGAATGCAGGCAAAACCGACCTACTCCTGTTCTCGCTCAACAAAGGCGCCGACAGTCTTTGGCGACCGGATTTGCCCAAATTTATGAGCGCTTTTAACCGGGGAGGGTACAACAACCAGCCGAATTTTTTCAGCAATACTGAACTCTGGCTCACGGTTCAGTACACCTCGGATACAACCCAAACGGAAATTGTTTCGCTGGATTTGACCCAAAAGACGCAGGCCCGGGTAACTGCTACGCCTCAAACAGCAGAATATTCTCCCACACTCATGCCGGGAGGCAAACGATTTTCAGTTGTGCGGGTAGAAGAAGATGGCAACCAACGTTTATGGTCGTTCCCCTTGGATCGTTCTGACAATGGAAGGATTGAATTGCCTGCCATTTACAATGTGGGATATCATTGCTGGCTGCGGGATACCCTGCTGGCACTATTTATTGTAGGCGATGAAGGTCAGCCCCACACCCTGCAATCAGTAGGACTTAAGGGGCAAAAAATGCAGCGGATTGCCTCCAATATTGGTCGCTGCCTGATCAAAAGGCCTGACGGCAAACTACTTTTTGTGCAAAAGCCAACCGAACAAACCTGGTTTTTAAAAACCTGGGATCCCAAAACCAATCAACAGGAGATTGTAGTAAAAATGCCTGCAGGAACAGAAGATTTTGCCCTGCTATCAGATGGTACCCTGTTGGCAGGAAATGGCGTCAAGCTGTTCCAATACAAAGCCCCTCGTGATCAGGACTGGAAAGAAGTGGCCGACTTCAGCAAGTATGGTGTCCGAAAAATTACCCGTCTCGCTGTCAGCAAAGATGGAAAACTGGCAGTGGTGGTAGGGTATTGAGTGATTACCTGAAAGTCAATGAAGACAGGTAAAGCAATTCACCAACCAAAACACTAAAACACCAAAACACCAAACCACCAAACCACTACCTTTGCCAGATGGAATTTCTGAAACAGCATATAGAAGCGTTGATTTTTGCGGCGCCGCAGCCGGTGGCCTTGGCAGATATGAAAGCCGTGATGGAAGAAGCCTTTCAGACAGAATTGAAGGAGGCGGATATTCTTACATCCATCGAATCTTCCAAGGAGCAATATCAACAGGAGCTATATCCTTTTGAACTGGTGGAAATTGCTGGAGGATATCAGTTCCTCACCAAAGGCGCATACCATACCACTGTAGCCATCCATTTGCGTCAGGCAACTAAAAAACGTCTTTCTCAGGCCGCCCTGGAAACCCTGGCCATTATCGCTTATAAACAGCCTGTTAGCAGACCAGAGGTGGAAGAAATCCGTGGGGTAAATTGTGATTACGCCCTGCAAAAACTTTTGGAGAAAGAACTTGTTTTTATTGCCGGAAGAAGTGAAGGCCCTGGCAGGCCACTTCTGTACGGCACCACCGAAAAATTCATGGATTATCTGGGCATCAACAGCCTAACGGATCTTCCAAAACCCAAAGATTTCAAAGAAGTTGAAAATGTAGTGGGAGATACGCCAGCCCTCGAGGAACCCAGTATTTAAGGCACAAAGCGCTGGAAGGCACAAAGGCGCAAAGACACGAAGACGCAAAGACACGAAGCTCACTCAAGCACCAAAACACTCAAACACCAAAACACTCAAACACTCAGATACTCAAACACCCGAACATGGAAGCCATACTCAATCAACCTTTGGTAAACCGAGTGGCCAGCAGTAGCCTGGTGACGATAGACTTGGAAGACCTCTATCCAGTTGGCGAAATCGTGCCATTCGATCTGAAGTCTTATCTGTTTATGGAGTTGATTCTGAAGGAAAAAGATTTCCGCGAAGCGCTTAATGCCATTCAGTGGGAACAATTTAAAGGCAAAAACCTGGCTGTCTTTTGTTCTGCAGATGCCATCATCCCGATGTGGGCCTATATGTTGGTGGCAACACATGCAGCGCCTTTTGTAGAAGATATTATGCTTTGTGAGCCGGCTGAATTTGTAGAGAAGGCCTATCTGAAAAAAATTGCCGGAATGGATTTGCTGCCATATGATGGAAAACGATTAGTGATCAAAGGCTGTTCAGACAAACCTGTGCCTCCTTCAGCTTATCTGGAAATTACCCGCCGGCTTCAGCCCATTGCAATCAGTATCATGTTCGGGGAACCTTGCTCCACGGTTCCGGTGTTTAAGAAGAAATAACCAATTATCATGCTGACATTCAAAGTCCTGGATAAATACCTGATCCGCAACTACCTCAGTACGGTATTTTTCTCTTTGTTGATTTTCAGCATGATTTCCTGCGCCATTGATTTTTCTGACAAGGTGCAGAGTATCATTGAAAAACCCTGTACCTGGAAAGACGTGCTGGCCTATTACATGGGCTTTGTAACGCACATGGCCAGCCTGCTATTGCCCCTGTATTCATTGATCGGGGTGGTTTTTTTTACTTCCCGCCTGGCTTCAAATGCCGAAATATTATCGGTTTTTAATGCGGGTATCGGGTTTAACCGCCTGATGCGTCCCTATCTCATTGCCGCTTCAGCAGTGATGCTGCTGCACCTCGGAATTAATCACTTTGGCGCACCGCTGCTCAATCAGTGGAGACTTTGGTTTGAACATACCTATGTTTGGACAGACCAGGATAAGGGCAAAACGACCAATGTTCATTTGCTGACCAGCCCAAATACCAAATTATTTGTTCGAGGGTACAACAAGAACTCCAAAACCCTTTCCGGAATGCGTTTGGAGCTTTTTGAAGGCACCAAAGTGGTTAGTATTCTGGAGGCTGAATCGGCCCGATGGAAAGCAGAACCTAACCGTTGGGAATTACCTAAATGGTCGGTGCGCACTTTTGATGGATTGAGGGAAAAATATACCCAGCATACCACACCGTTGGATACTGCCATCAATATTTCACCGGCAGATTTCGTGTACTATGCGAACCAGCGGGAGGAAATGACCACTCCCGAACTTAGCGAGGCTATTGCGCGCGACCGCGGGCGAGGCTTGCCCTACACCCGAAGTTATGAAGTAGAAATGCACCGCCGCACTGCAGATGCATTCACCATCCTTATTCTTACCATTATCGGATTAGCTGTTGCCGGCCGAAAAGTACGTGGTGGTATGGGACTCCATTTGGCTCTGGGGATTGGAATTGGAGCGGCTTACATCGTATTTTCCAAATTTACTGTGTCATTCGCCACTGGCGGTTCCATGCCGGTATGGCTCGGTATGTGGCTGCCAAACATCGCTTTTGCCTTGATGGCCTGGTGGTTGGTTAGCAGGGCACAGAAATAAGCTTCAATCAGCCTTTTTTGTCTGTTATCCGCGTACTTTTGCGCCGAAAATTGGATGTCCACCTCGTAACATCCAGTCATCTATTGTCCAACCTGTTATGCCCAAACAAAGATATCTCGTTACTGCTGCACTTCCTTATGCCAATGGCCCGCTGCATATTGGCCACCTCGCCGGAGCTTATCTCCCGGCCGATATTTTTGTGCGCTACCTGCGCCTCATGGGTAAAGACGTGGTATTCGTGTGCGGTTCGGATGAACACGGGGCTGCTATAACCGTCAAGGCACGCAAAGAAGGTACCACACCCAGAGCGGTAGTGGATAAATACCATACCATTTTACGGGATACCTTCCAGAAAATGGGCATTTCCTTCGATATATACCACCGCACCAGTGAACCGCTGCACCACGAAACTTCTCAGGATTTTTTCCGTAAACTCTTTGAAAACAAGGAATTTATTGAAGAAACCACCGAACAATACTATGATGAATCCGTTGGCCAGTTTTTGGCCGATCGTTACATCGT
>JAEUUS010000011.1 GCA_016787545.1 Saprospiraceae bacterium | reverse complement strand
AACATTTCCAAACCATACGTGCGGGAATCTCCAATGTTCGTACGATACAGGATAAAAGTATCTCTGTCAGCATCGTATTGGGCCAGATTGCCAAGCCGGTTGTTGTATTGCAGGGCAAAAGCACTGACATCCCATTTCAATCCACCTGAATTTCCACGCCAACCTAATTCGGCGTTGAAACCATAAGCGTTTTTCAAGTTTTTGCTCACCTTTTCATAAGCAGTGCCAGGTATAATATCTTTGAAAATAACCGGGCGATAAGCTTGGGAAATTCCTGCATAAAGCGATTGGTGCGCGCCCAGTGTGTACTCTCCATTGATACCAAACAAAGGAAATTGGTGTTCTATGGTGTTGGGTAATTCTTTGTCGTCGTCGTAATAAGTGGTCGTGCCAGAAAGCTTGGATGTGCCCATTTCTACCCGCACACCCGGACTTATTACCAAACGGCGATTCAGTTGCCATTTGTTTTCCAGTGAAACAGCTATGTTTTGACTGCGCAGGTGCAAATCCCGTCCCCAGCCTGTTGGGTCAATGGTCAGATCATAATCTGTGCCTCCAGTGCCTTTTCCTTGTTGCCGGCGGTTCAGGTCGTTGTTGAAATACTGTATGCCGGCAGCCAGGGTGGCATTTTTACCCAACAGTGAATAATCCTGCAGCAGGCGTAATTCGGTATTGTAGCTGTTAAAGCCATCAATATCAACCACTCTGCCGGCATACGTGAGGGTTTGCGGATTAATCGCATCCACAATATTGGCAGTGCGGTCAAATTGCACACTTCTGCGCTCGCCTAACACAGCGGAAGCCGTCCAGCTCAATCGGGTGCGTGCCGCTACCTGCCAAATGGCCGATAGCGAGGGTACGTAAATTTCCGGATTGAAGTAGTTGCGCGCGCGGGTAGACTGGCGTGGATCTGCTTCAAACTGGGCATCGGTGAGTGGTCCGGGAATTTGGTACAGATAATTGGACCGTAGCAGTTCGGCTTTCAAGGCGAGGTTCTTACTGGGCATATATTTCAGTGAAACGCCCTGTCCGTCATAATCGGATTCACCGTTTTTTCGGTACCCTTCAGAAATGCGTTTGCTGTAAAAAGCGTAATACTGGACCTTACCCACCTTGCCGCCTATGGCATTGTAACTGCTTAATAATCCAAAAGATCCAACGGAATTGATACTTTCCAGGCCAATTGCGCGGGTGGTATCCGGGGTTTTGAGTACGTAGTTCAACATGCCGCCAAATTGGGCGCCGTATTGAAGGGCGCCGGTACCACGCACCAGTTCTACCCGGCCAATGGCTTCCATGGGCAGGGAAAAGTGGCTGGCCGGATATCCATAAATATCAGAATTGGTCATGATTCCGTTGGCGCGGATGTTGAACTCCCAACCCCGGTGCGGATCCAGCCCGCGGGTGGAGATATTGGTTTGGTTGCCAGAACCATCCATATCGTACACAAACACACCCGGAATTTTGGCAAAAATCTGACGGGGCGTCTTCTCCGCGATATTAGCATCCGTATTTTCTATTTGTATGACCTCACTCTTTTTTCCGGCCCAGAGGTAAGTGTTACTAACGGCAGGAAGTTGGTCTATGGTGGTGCGTGCTGCTCTGACGTTTATTTCCTTGAGCAACACGGGTTGCAGACTATCCGGTTTTTGTTGGGCGTTTGCCTGCAGTATGATCAGGCAAAATGCAAGCGAAAGCATGGGTATTTTGGTAAACATAGGCTTTGTTGTTACAACAGTTATTAAAAGGAAATGCAAATGACCCCTTTTAGTACGATAATACCTGTATAATTTCATTAAAATACCCTTAAAACTATTCTTTTTTCTTCAGTATTTGTGAAGGAGAAGCCGCCGAAGTGTTTCTGTGTATGGGCTGCCCCTGTACTTCAATAAGCGTGTCCATATCGTATTTGGCTTCATAAATCAGGTGTCCCGCAGTATCCCATTTGCGTAAATATCCGTGGAGTTTATCTTCCTTTAAAGACGAAACAAACTGAATGTTTCCGTTTTCGTACCAAAGCGTGTCCCCACCTTCTTTTTTTCCGTATTTATAATGCTGAACTTCTTTGAGTTGGCCCCCAGGATAATAAATAGCGGTTCGTCCCTGCTGTTCGCCATTTTCAAAAAAACGTTCAGCCATCAATTTCCCATTGTTGTAGTAATCCGTCATAAGCCCCTCCTTTTTTCCGTTAACCAAGGTGGATTTGCGGGCAATTTGACCGGTTTCATACCGTTCAATACGTTCTTCAGGGCCTTTTTGACAAGCTGGCCAAAAGCATACCATGAATAAAAAGAGCAAGAATTGATTGTTCATGCAAGCAGATGAGTGAGTGGTGTTTTGGTGTTTTAGTATGGCTACTTTACGCCATCCAAATAAACAAGGGCGCGAAGGGCCAATAGCCTCCGCGCCCTGAATTAGCCAGATTGTTTTTGTTTAATGCTTGCTTTTGTTTTAATCTTTCCAGGGCAAAGCATTCACTTTACGGCCTATCACTGTTCCATATCGTACCCCTTCTTCGCAGTCCATGCGGAAGTGTACGCCCAGTGGTACGCGAGACCATGCGTTTTCCTGTGCCATTTCGAAGAAGCTGCCAAATGTGCGTGGTACCCCTTCAAACTCGGTACGACCCTCGTGACAACGGTCAGTCATGGAATAGGCATAACCAAACACATCGCCCAGAATTTCAGCACCTGCAGCACCCATGGTAGAGTGGCCAGATGGGTATGCCGGGAAAGATGGGGTAACACCTTCATCACCCGTGAGCGGATTGAATAGTGCCGGTTTCCAGTTCGGGTCAATTACCCGGTTGATATAGGTTTGTGGACGTTCCACATTGTAATAGAACTTGGAGTACCAGCAGCCAACAGCAGCATCGTTCAGCGCAAAGCCCATTTTAACGGTCATGAATACAGCGGTCTCCAGGTTGCTTTCTTCTAACTTCATCACCTGGTCTCCTATTGCCAGCCAACGTGGGCCAGGGCTAAAGGTGAGGTTCAATAAGTCGTCGCTCCAATATTCACCCACCCATTCATCTTCATAAGAAAGGGAAGGTGTGTTCTGGGCATACACTTCAAGTGCCTGAGAATACAGGTCGGAAGTGGTGCTGGTGCTGTAGGGCAACGGCTTTTTGCAGATTTTGTCGTTCTCGCTAATGGCAAATGCGCGTGCACCGCCCCAAACACCGCCCATGGGTTTGCCCGGGCCAGGGAAGGTTGGTTTCCAGTCGCCGTCTTTGGTGTAGTGATCTTGCCAGTTGTAACCCTGGAACGGATCAAGGAAGTGGTTGTGGCCCACAGCATCAGATTTGGAGTATTCCCAAACGGCCGTAGCTACCGCTTTGCCATATTCTTTGGAGCGGGTCCATACTTCAGAACCGACTTCCTGCTTGGCACGATCGTCGTAAAACGATTCCAAAGAAGCCATGTCTGTTACCTGCTGCTGAGTAGCATTAGGGAAAAAGCGAGGCATGAGATACGCGCGGCTACCGTTAATCACAGATGGCCAGTGGTATTGTTTGTCTGAGTCCGGCTTTGGGATGTTCAAGCCTGCGTACAAACTTGCAATGGAATGATATCCGGGCATACCATTGAGACATCCCTCATAGTCAGACAAACCCAGATAAGCGATTGCACGTGGCGCTGGCCCCGGACGGTAACCGGCTGCATATCGCTCAATCTCCAGGAACAGTTCGTTCCAATCGTAAGTGACATTGTTCGGGTGTTGACTCAGAAGATTGGCTTCCGGCTCCGGATTGGTGTCGGTATTTCTACAAGAAGGCAGCAGAAATAAAAGACCTGAAACCAAAAGACATAAAGGCAGAGTGTAAAATTTTAAAAGGCGCATAGTAATTTAAGCTGATGAGAGAAAAAGTTTGATTACCTTGCAGATTGCGTCGCAAAGGTTGTGGGCTTACCTGTTTCGAGTTGAAAAAAAGTCCTTAAAAAGGAATTAAATATTTACTCTTTAGAAAAAGAGTATTACTTCCTTTTCGTTTTTGGTACGATGCTTGAGAGAAAAACATCATGAAAGTCTTGCTCGTTGAAGACGAACCCAAAATGGTGCAATCCCTGAAAAAAGGATTGGAAGGCCATCAGATACAAGTTGACTCTGCCGGAAATGGTCGGGAAGGAGCACGGCTTGCCGAGGCCAACGATTATGCCGTAATTATTTCAGATGTTATGATGCCGGAAATGAACGGCCTCGAAATGTTGCGTCAATTGCGGCAAAATGCCAATCAAACACCTGTAATTTTGCTCACCGCCCTCGGGCAAACAGATGAAAAGGTGGAAGGATTCAATGCCGGCGCCGATGATTATCTGACCAAGCCCTTCGAGTTCAGGGAATTGCTTGTGCGCGTACGCGCGCTGGCACGCCGTCCCAAATCCAGTTACCAGATTCTGGCTCCTTCCTTTCTTCGTTTTGCAGACCTGGAAATGGATCTGGATAAAAAGGTGTTGTACAGAGGCGGACAACGGATTGCACTTACCCCAAGAGAATTCTCACTCATGGAATACCTCATGCGCCATCCAGGCAAAGTGATTTCCAAAGCTGAAATCTCGGAGCAGGTATGGAACCTCTCTTTTGATACCGGAACCAATTTCGTAGAAGTTTACTTCAATTTTTTGCGAAAAAAAGTAGATAAAGGATTTCCCAAAAAACTGATTCATACCCAATTCAGGATTGGATATGTACTGAGGGAAGAACAGGAAGAATTATAACATAGTCCACCATGCAAATAAGAACCAAATTAACCCTTCAATTCATTGTGCTCGTGGCGGGCATGCTGGTGGCGTCTCTGTGCTTCATTTATGTGAAGTTCCGGAACATGACGGAGGATGAATTTTACGATAGCCTGCGGTCTAAAGCCCTGATGACCGCAGAAATGGTGTTGCATGAAGAAGAAAAATTACAGCCGCTTGATGCTTCTGCCGATTCTGTAGACACTGCAATAGCGCTGCCATTCCGGGAAAATGTGGTCATCTTTAACGCAGATTTGCAACGCGTTTTTGCCTTTAACCGCTCTGAATCGCCTTTGCCAACCAAACGCCTTTCCAACCTGAGAGCTTCCGGAGAAACCCGCTTTGTGGACGGCAAATTGCATGCACTCAGCCTGACGCATAAGAGCCACACCGGTCGCGAATACCTGATTATTGTCGAATCTGTGTTCAATTCGGAGGAATTGGGCCATCTGCGGAATATCCTGCTCATTACTTTTCTGTTATGTATAGGCATGGTAGCAGCGGGTGGTTGGTTTTATGCAGGCCAGGCCATGGCGCCCGTGGCCAGTATTGTGAATCAGGTAGATGCCATACGCCCCTCCGACCTGAGCGCTCGCGTGGAAGGCCAGAATAATAAAGATGAACTCTCCCGACTGGTGTTTACCTTCAACCGGCTGCTCGATCGCATTCAGTTTGCCTTTCGGATGCAAAAGAGTTTTATTTCGAATGTTTCGCACGAACTGAAAAACCCGCTTTCCGTAATTATTGCGCAATTGGAAGTGGCATTGGATCAAAAACGGGATACAGAAGAATATCAGGCTACGCTAACCTCTGTGCTGGAAGATTCCAGAGAACTGAGCGAAGTGACGGAAAAATTGCTTCAATTGGCCAAAGTACACTCAGAAGGCGCCGATATACGTTTCGAACGGATCCGACTG
>JAEUUS010000195.1 GCA_016787545.1 Saprospiraceae bacterium | reverse complement strand
CATGATTTGCATGGTCGACTGGTCGTTCACGCTCCAAAGGGAGGCCACGATGCTTTTCGCGCCTGCGTAGGCGAAGGCGCGCGCCAGGCTCAGCACCCCTTCTCCGCGGAGATGCTCGCCGATACCCGTTTCACAGGCTGATAGTACTACCAGGTCGGCATTAATAGGCAGGTTGTAGAGTTCGGCGGCGGTTAGGAGGGAGGCATTGGGGTTGGAGGGCGGCCCTGCCATGGCCAAATAGCACTGATCTCCGGCCCCGGGATTGGCTTTGCCGTGGGTGGCCAGGTGCAACAAACGGTATTGAGCAGCGAGGTTCCTGAATTGCGCTTTGGTGGCTGCTTTTCCTAACAAACTTTTTGACTGGCCGGGAAATTGTTTCAGGATGGCTGCAACCTCTTCATCAGAGAATGAAAGTGTGTTCCATTGCTCAGCCGAAGTTGATTCATTGCGGGTTTCAATGCCGACGTCTGACGGTTCAGCGTAACAGAATGGCGCCAAGGCCAGCAGGTCGTTGCTTGGACGTCCGAGGGGTTTCCGGTTTTGCATTTCCAACCACATAGAGGCGGAATAGGCATATTGGAAATGATGTTTTTTGACTAAAAATGGGTAAGTCGAAAAAGCGCCAGGGACGGCTGGTGCAGCACTTAATAAGGCTTCAAAGGGCAGACTGCTGAGCCATTCGCCCGGCACGAGAATGACCTCACCGGATACCCAGCCGGCCACTGGTTGCCAGATAGCCTCGTAGAGTTGATGTGCTGCCTTGGTGTATTGCATGACCGATTCCTGATATAAATCAGCGGATCTGGATGCCGAGGTGTGGTAAGCGGTGAGTCCGTTTAGAAATGCTGTTGCCAGTTGTTGTACGTATGCAGGGGTAGCTATCTGATGGATTCGGCAATCAGATGCAGTTACTTCAAACAGGTAAAGCGTAGAGTCGCCGGCAAAATATTCCAGCAGTGTTTGAGTGGGAGACAATTGCCGTTGAATTTCCGCCAAACTGGCCGGTTGAAACCCGTATTTCAGTTGGTAATATTCCGGGTATTTTGCTTCAAAACTGCGCCAGAGTCGGGCCTGATTGGCCTTTAAAGCGGCAATCTGGATGTCCAGTGCCTGCACGGCGCTATCGGTTGGGGAGAGGTTTTGGTATTGCGTGAGAATGAGTCTTTTTTTATCCAGTTCTACCCATTGTTCATGGAGTTTAAGGTCCTGGGCCAGGGCATCGTCGGGGATGCCGGCGAAGTGTCTGGCGCGCGCTTCGGTGGTGGCGGCCAGCAGCATGAAGCTGTGCATTTTTTCGCTCAGTTGCCAGGCTTTTTCGCGTGCGGCCAGGTTTTTGGGGTTTAGTTCAAGCACTTCCAGTTCGGTGAGGATGGCCCGTTCGAAGTAACGGGCAGATTCATTTCGGAGTTTTTGTTGGGCTTCCGGCAGAATTTCTGCCTGCATTTGGTAGTCAATATCCGATTCAAAGGTCCGGAAATAGGCTTGACTTTTATGCAGCATGGCAGTGTCCCTGGTTTGCTGGTACCAGCGCAGGTAGAGAAAGCCCAGTTCTCCGTTGTAGTGAAACAACCGGGAGGAGGAGGTTCCATAGAGGCGTCTCAGTATGTTGGCATCGGTTTCAAAGGAGGCCAGGGCTTCCGGAAATTGTTGCATGGCGGCCTGGGTTCTGCCCAGGTACAGGTATAGGGTAGCTACATTCGTGTTGTCTGATTGGGTGTGGACTTTGATGATGTTGATGGACTTTTGTTGCCATCTGAGCGCTTCCGGGTAATTGCCTGTGGCGAGATAGTATTTGCCAAAATCAGAGCATGTATAGGCATAATCAGGGCCCAGGTGTTCTTTACCGCTGATCATGGTAGAGTCTTCACGTTGAAAAGTAGCAAATGCTCCGGCGTAGTCTTTTTGGTACAGATAAATCTGTCCAATTTCGGAATAACATGCTGCTATGGAGTTGTGGTCTATCTTTTTTGCCTGGAAGTAAGTGCCCAGCGCATCCTGAAAGTACTGAATGGATTCGGGGTATTTTTTGAGGTATTTGTATTGGGTTCCCAGAATTGTTGATGCCTTTGCTATAGAAAGATGGTTGGCGGGGTGCAGTTTTTTTCGGAGCGCCAGCAGCCGGTGTGCATCCGCGAGGGCATCGGTGTAGCGGCCATTGTACAGGAAAGCCTGTGTGCGTTTTTCGAGCACATCGGCATAGGGAACGGACGCTTCGCCCAGGGTTTGGAGGTAGCTGTTGGCAGCTTTTTCCAACCATACAATAGCTTCATTGTAGGTGCTTCTGCGGAGGTGTGTCCATCCGAGCAGGTACTGTGTGTGCGCGATGGCCTGAGCGGTGTCTGGCAGCCATTGTTGTTGCAGGGTTAGCGCCTGTTGGAAAGTGTTGATGGCTTCGTCCAGTTTGAACTGGAGGTGTAGTTGTTTGCCCAGTTTTACCAGCAACTCTGCTTCCCTATGGGAGTCGCCAGGATGAAACTTCCGGAGTTCTTCCAGTTGTGTTAGCAAGGAGTCGGGCGCCTGCCCGATGCTTAAGGAGCAGCAAAAAATCCACAGAAGTCCGGAGAGGAATGCTTTCATGCATGCATTTTTTTCGTTCGTTCGGTTACATAATGCAAGCGTGTGGAAATAAAAGGGTGTAAAGCATAAAAAAATCCGTTTCACCCTACAAACACACTGTGAATATGAAGCTTTGGACTGTTACACCACTGGAAAATGCGGGTAAATATCGCAAATGGTTTTGGATCATGGCCATGACGGCGCTTTTTTCGGCTAATAAACTCCATGGGCAGGGGCCTTGCGATCAAATCTCCTTTTCAAAAGAGGATTATGGTCCCTGTGAATTTGGCATGAGCTATACAACCCAAACGGACTGTTACATCGAGCTGCGGTTCATTCTTACCTCGGGCGAATTTGCTTCCTTCACAGTCAACTCCGCTGATGGGTTCATGGTACAACAAATCAGCCCATCAGAACTTTGGGTAACCCATGAATTTGGTTTTATTCCCACTAACTTCCATATACCCTTGTTTTTTACGTTGCCTCATGATCTGAACACCTCGATGAGCGTAGCTTATTTAAATGATTGTGCACAACTCGGCTGCGAAATCATTGGTGGCTGGCCTATAGAGTCTTGCCCTGATCCGAAGGATGCAAGCATTGGCGGGGTAAAATACCGGGAATGTGGTAATTTGCCCTATTTAAACCAAACCACTATCCCGGGGTGGACGATTCAGGCATTTGATGCGGATGGCAATGTGGCCGGTGAAGCTGTGACGGATGCAGATGGGAATTACCGGATATATGATTTGCCGAAAGGCCACTATATTGTAAGGGAAATAGCTGCGCCCGGCTGGACGCCCAAGGTGCCGGCAAGCGGGGAGTATGTGGTGAATTTGGGGGTTTCAGAGCAGGCGACGAGGAATTTTGGGAATTGTCCGGCGTGTTCGGAAGACGATCTTTATATGGACGTGGTGCAATTGCCGGGTAATAATGATACATGCTCTTATACCATGAATATTACAAACGTTGGCGCCTATTGTTTCAATTTGATTGATGTAACCCTTATTTCCGGCACATTTGCTTCGGCAACGCCTTCTGCAGGCTGGCAAGTGATGGTGATTGATTCTCAGCATATTCAAGTAAAACCAATTCAGGGCGAAATACCACTTGGTAGTTACGAGCCATGCAAGTTTCAGATCACTGGGGCGAATACGCACAATATAACGCTCAAGGGAAGCCATGCCCCCGCTACTGGTACTGCAGTTAACCCGACTGCCAATCGTGTTTTCTCCTGTCCAGTATTACCATCCCCTCCGCCTTGTTGCCCGATAGGTAGCACATTTGGCCCTGAACTGGTGTGTAATCCTGATTTTAGTTTAGGAAACCAGTGTTTCAGCAATGACTACAACTACTTTGCTCCGGGCGGCCCAACCGCAATAGGCAGCTATTCGGTGTTAAATTTTGGTCAAGTGAACACTGCCAATAATCAGTGGGCTTGTATTGATCATACTACATACGGTTCTGCGGGTCAAATGCTCATCGTGGATGGCTATGGCGGGCCTGTTGCCTGGCAGCAAACAGTGGCCGTAACGGCAGGCACGAATTATTCTTTTTATGCCTGGTTCAACAATTTGGTGCGTCCTCCCAAAAATTACGACGACCCACAGATGGCCTTGTTTGTTGACAATACTCAGGTGGCAGTTTCGTCGGTTATTACAGAAACGCCCGATCAATGGATCAGGCTTTGCGGAACCTGGACGGCTACAGCTACCGGCACGGTCAACCTGTCGATCCGAATGCTGGCCACTACCAGTATTGGGAACGATGTGGGGATAGACGATATTAGTTTCCGGGCGTGTGTGCCGCAACCGCCATGTCAAACCAGTATCCAATTTACCCAAAACGCGGATTGTACGGTGACGGTTTGCGCCGTGACCACCGGTCCGCAACCGGTCAGTTATCAATGGTGCGACGGCCGTACGGATGCCTGTTTTACCACCTCGCAAACGCCCTGCGTGCCCACTACCTATTGTGTAACCGCTACCTGTGCGGATGGTACCCCATCTTCTGCTAATGGTTCCTTTACGGTAACAGATAATACACCTCCGGTGGCTGTTTGCAATCCGGGGGTAGGAGTAGATTTGGATGCAAATTGCAACTACTCGGTTAGCACCTCATTTGTGGATGGAGGATCTACTGATAACTGCGGGATTCAAAGTATGAGTGTAAGTCCAAATGTGCTTACAGGCTGTGGGGATCATATGGTAACGCTTACTGTAACAGATTGGTGTGGGAACACCAGTACTTGTTCAATGGGAATACAGACCATTGAAAATGTGCCACCTACGGCCATTTGTTATGGTGGCATTTCAGTACAACTGGACGCCAACTGCTCGGCTACTATAGGAGTTAATGATGTGGATGGAGGTTCCACAGATAATTGCCAGATTGCTTCAACCTCAATTGACCAAAGTACATTTACACAGTGCGGTCCACAAACTGTAACACTTACTGTAACAGATAAGTGCGACAATTCGGCCACCTGTACCATGCCTGTAAATGTGGTAGATAATATTTCCCCAAGCCTGGTTTGCCCACCTAATACTACTTTAAATGCCTCTCTGCCTGATTGTATTGCATCTGGTAATATTTCTTTCAATCCAATTTTTAGCGACAATTGCGGGATCAGTTTCCAGAACTATGTGGCTACTGGCGCCACAAGTAATTCTGGACAAGGCAGTGTGAGTGGTTTGTCCTTTAATCAGGGTACAACCACTGTCAGTTATATCATTCGGGATTTATGTAATAATTTCGCAGAGTGCACTTTTGTAGTAACCGTTTTATGTCCGCTTGACGAATGTGATTGTCCGGATAATTTGGTTCAAAACCCGGGGTTTAGTATTGGAGCAGTTGAAGGCGATCTAATTGGGTTCGGAACATCAGCCAACTGGGGAGTTGCATCTGGCTCGCCTCAGGTTAGCAACACCACCTTTTGTTGCGACCCCTTTACTATTCAAATGTGGGGAAATGAAGATCTTGGAGAGTCCATACGGCAATCTGGCTTTAGTTTTCAACCGGGCAAGACTTATCGGATCCGTTTTAAGGCAAGGTTTTTAAATCAAAACCTTCCAACCAATTATGTTCGGTTTGGCTTTACGGCCTCTAATGGCAGTCTTGATCCATTTACCTGTACAACCACTTGTGAAAACATGGGCGAAACAGGCAATATTTCCAACCAGGTTTGTGATACATATACACTGCCCGACTGGACAGTGGCTAGCACTACTCCCTGGAATACCCTCATCATTCGTGCCTTTAATGACGTTCCCGACCAACCTGGCAACGCCAATACCATTTCCTGGGGGCGGATAGACAATATTTGCATCACGGAAGTTGAGGATACCTGTAAATGTGGGGCATTTTCCCAATTGTTTGCACGACCAACGGTTGGAGCTCCGAGTATACCTTTGATGTGCGGCGGCAGTTATCAATTTCCTTGTCCGGCGCCTGGACAAAGTATCCCCTTCACGGGTAAGTTTGAATGTGAGGGGGATAGTTGTCCGCCCTCTACCCAAGTCAATTGGACCTTGATAGATCCACAGGGTACAGCTACGAATGGCTCCGTTTCGGCAGGACCATATTTTTTCCTGCCAATCATGCCATTACAATATGCCATACCGGGCACCTATACCCTTATATTAAAAGGTAATTGTGGTGGGGTGGAGTGTCCGCCTTGTGAAATCAAGTTTACGGTAGATTGTCCGAATCCTTGTCCCTGCGATGTACTCCAATTCCAAAAAGATGTGGCAAAAGGTTTTGCTACGGCACTATGGGGTAATTCATGTAAAGGTTGTTTTTCCCCTATTGCCTTGAATGATTGCGACATGGTAGAATGGAAAATCAACGGTGGGTCAACGGTGGCCAACACTATTGGGAGTCAATCTTTTTGCCATACGTTCCCAGCTGCAGGTACTTATACGGTAACGATGATAGTGACCAGAAAAAAGAGCGACGGAACGCTTTGTGAGGTGTTCGTGTTTTCGAAAACGGTTACGGTTAACTGTATGCTCAAGTTGCCATGTGATGAGTCTGTTTTTGCCAATCCAAGGTTTAGTCAAATGGCAATGGCAGGCGGGTTGAACTCAGGTGGCGCAAGTATGAAATGGAAAGGCTTGTATGGCGATCCTCAGGTATTGGAGGGCGCGGGTACGGAAGATGGTTGGGGCATACGGTTATCAGGCCATATAGATGCGGCTGATGTACTAAGCCACGACATTGCAGCATGCTTCAAGAAGGAAAGTGGTGTGTTAAGCATACGTCAACAAATCCAATCGGAGAACCAAAAAGCTGATGGCCGCAGAGATCGTCGAATTGCCGTGTTTTTTAATCGAAGTGACAACTATGTATTTAATGAATTTAATCCCGAAAGTTGTTACAGGCTTGCACAATTAGACATTACGGCCTACGATACATCATGGTTTGATCTGGAAATTCCATACGATTTAAGTGAGTGGTCAGCACTGGATACTTGCGGAAATAACGTAGTGCTGATAAAACCCATTATTTACGCATACACTTGCTTTGAAGCCAGTCAGGGTCCTGAAACCAGCAACAGGATCGTTATGGACCATATGTGCGTGGATCATTCATTGGTAGCGACAAAGGATCCTTTTTATGCAAATCAAGTCCGCATCGCCCCCAACCCCAACACGGGCGCCTTCAACGTCACCTTGCCCACCCCTGCGCGCCCGGGTATGCGCTTCCGCATCACCGACCTCGCCGGCAGAATGCTGCAGGAACTCGAAATCGCACCCGGAACGGAGCAACAAACCGTTCAAGCCGGGGCACTCCCGGATGGGTTGTACTTTCTGCAGGTATTGGAAAATGATAGAATAATCGCTGTGGAGAAGTTTGTGAAGCAATAGAAAAAAGACGATTCGCCCGCTCCGAGGAATCGGGGCGGGCTTTAAAAGTTTTTATTTACCATGGCTACAATTCTCCTCGTTGCGGAGAATAATGCTTGACATAATTCGAAATACTATTAAAATATCTTATGAATAAAACATTTTTAAGAATAATTTTGTCCAAAAATCGTCTAATGCCATATTTAATAAAAATCAGCTTGGGTCTTGTAAGGCAGCATTTATGGATGATTTTTTTTATAATTCAAGCTTGTAACTCCTCAACCCTTCCTCCAGGGGAGTACATTACATGGATTAGAACGCATCAAGCATTATTGACGAATTCCCAAGTGTATGGAGATGTTTGTACAACATTGAACTACTTGCCTGCTGACTGGCTTGCTGTCAAAGAAGCAGGATCGGATAATCCCGAACAAATTGCCGCTGCCCAAAAGGAATATGAAGGATTGGAATATTATCGCCTGCGCATCGCAACGGTTTCCGGACAAGGCGATGTGCTACAATATGGTATTGAGCTAACTGAAGACTATTATCGGAGGGTTGAATATTTCTCATTTGGGTTTCAAAAAGACCTTCGCTTGTTGGTTGACCAGGACACCCTCCCTTGTAAGTTATTTCATTTCGAGCGCAATTATGGGGCGGCGCCATATATGGATTTTATGTTGGGATTTGAGCAAAAGATAGGACTCATTTCTAATCGAACGTTGATATATGAGGATTTTGTATTCTCTAATAATATAGTAAAACTGACCATTCCTGCTGAAAACATTCAAAAATTACCCATTTTGACATTATGAAACACCATACCCCTTCATTTAGAAGCCGTACCTCATGGTTTCTGATCCTTGTGATGGTTGCACAACTTTTCATGCCATATTCTTCTTACGCACTTACGGGCGGCCCCTCGCAGCCAGAGGTGCAGAGCTTCGAGCCAATCGGGACTTCGGAGATGGTGGATGTATCGAGTGGGAGTTTTACTTATAATATTCCGTTGATGGAGGTGGGAGGGTATCCGATTAATTTGGCTTATCACTCCGGCGTGGGCATGGACGACGAGGCCTCCTGTATGGGAGGACTAGGGTGGAATATTAATGTAGGGGTCATCAACCGAAACATGCGGGGCTTGCCTGACGATTTTGATGGAGATATAGTGGAAAAGGAACTCAATATGAAGGACAACTTCACTTGGGGCGGCAGGTTGGGCGTGGCTTTTGAAATTTTTGGTATGGGAAAAGGTGCGAAAGCCAAGGGCAAACTTGGCTTAACCTTGGGCGGGTTTTGGAATAGTTATAAAGGGGTAGGGCTTGAATTTGGCGTAGCGCCAAGTTTCTCTGCTAGTGTTAAAGGCAGTACTCAGATGACTCTTGGCCTCGGCTTGTCTGCAAACTCAGCCTCTGGCGTAAGTTTTTCTCCTCAAATCGGGTTGAATTTCGAAAAACAAGTGAAGGGCGCCGAAACTAAAGAACAAGGTTTTTTAAACGGTGGCATCAGTGTCGGCACGGGTTTCAATTCCAGGAAAGGGTTGCAATCCTTCACTTTTGGCGCGTCAATGGGCATCAGCGCGAAAAATATACACGAATTCACAAACTTGAGGACGGGCGTAACAAGCCGTAATGATATCAGCGACCAAAACAGCCGAAGCCTTTACGGCGGCTCGGCCACCTACGATTTCGTGGCGCCAACCTATTCACCTGGAGGGCAATTTTCTTACCTCAATCAATCTATTAATTTGGCATTTACGATTGGCGGCGAGATATGGGGCAACCACCCCAGTGCGAGCATAAGCGGTTATTATTCAAACCAATCATTGCAAGAGAAAGAAAAAGCATCGCCAGGTTACGGTTATCTGTATGCCCAAAACGCCAAAAACAAGTATGACGCGGTGCAAGATTTCAACCGCGAAAAGGATATGGCTTATACGGAAAACACGCCAAACCTGCCCATCCCCGTACCTACCAATGATGTATATTCAGCCGCAGGGCAGGGAATTGCAGGCAGCTATCAATTAAAAAGGGGAGATGTAGGCGTAATGTACGACCCGCCAACTGCCTCATTTGGCAATGGTTATAGTTTAGGCGGTGAGCTTGGTTTGGGTAACACAGCCCACGGCGGCGTGGACTTAGCAGCAAATTTCAGCGAATCGTATACTTCAGCCTGGACGGACAACAATTATGCATTTGACAAACTGGCTTTTCAATCCAAAAGAATGGGCGATGCCTTTGAACCAGCCTATTTCAAAATCGCCGGTGAAAAAGCTGCTGAATCCGATCAGCAATACTGGAACGACATTGGTGGCACGCAGCTGGTCTCGGTAGCGTTGGATGGCGGTTCGCCAGGCCAAAAAAATGTTCAGGCAAAGGATAATTGGGCAGGGCATTCATCCTTCCCAACAGGAGCTGTTGCACGAAAAGAACGTGAAAAACGCAACCAACCCATTACTTTTCTTACTGCAAAACAGGCTTCTCAATTCGGATTGGAAAAAAACATCATCAGTTATAAGGAAAATATTTACGGGCAATATTTGACGCCTACTGTTGACCAAATTATTCCAAGAAGTGACGCTACCGTGCGCAAAGCGCAACACATTTCAGAAATTACAGTGCTCCGGCAGGACGGGCTGCGCTATTTGTATGGAGTTCCGGCTTATAACACAAAACAAGTGGAGGTCGGATTCAGTGTCAACAGCGGCGATTGCAGCACGGGCATTACTAATTATCAACCAAACGTTGACAACACAAAAGACAACAAAAACGGCACCGAATACTATTTTAACAAAACAACCCTCCCTCCCTATGTCCATGCGTGGTTACTAACAGCAGTATTGTCGCCCGATTATGTTGATGTTACCGGCGATGGGCCTTCTCCTGATGATTTGGGTACATATACCAAATTCCGATATACGAGGGTCCAGGACAATTATTGTTGGCGAGCGCCATTTGAAGCGAACACTGCCAATTACAACGAAGGCTTCAAATCCGACCCTGGCGACGATAAAGCCAATTACCTGTATGGCGAAAAAGAGTACTGGTTGTTGCATTCGGTGGAAAGCAAAACCCAATTAGCAGAATTTTATTACGGGAAACGTGACGATGGGCTTGGCGTAGAAGATGAAAACGGTGGAAAAGATATGACAAAGCCACTGAAAAAATTAGAAAAAATAGTGTTGTTCTCCTTGCCGGATCGCCGGAACAACGGCATAAACGCTGAACCGATCAAAACGGTGCATTTCGATTACAATTACGAGCTGCTACCCGGCATACCCAACACGTCAAGCCCCGGTGCTGGAAAACTGACCCTGAAAGCCCTGTCATTTACATTCGGCCGATCGCAAAAAGGTAAATTATCCCCCTATAAGTTTTTCTATAAAAATGTGAACAGCGGCTACCAATACAACATCAAAGCCTATAACCGATGGGGAACTTATCAGCCAAATCAAGCTTTCTCGTGCGACCCGGAAACCGGCCAGCTTTCCAATGCTGATTTCCCTTATGTGCCACAAGACAATCCTGCTGCTCAGAACGATTATGTCGCCTGGCAGAATCTGAACGAAATTCGCCTGCCCTCTGGAGGTGTCATAAAGGTCGAATATGAGTCAAATGATTATGCCTTCGTCCAAAATTCGAGGGCCATGGAGATGGTGAAGCTTGCGGGTTTTGGACAGCAAGAGTCTTCCACGCCAATAGACGAACTTTACAACAGTTCAATCTCCTCTTATGATTACTTATTTTTCGACCTGCCTTCTGGGCAAGAATTTTCAGCACCAACAGCACAGGAAGCTCGTGCAGAAATTGGCAGGCGCTATTTGAAAGATTCGTTGGGCGGCGGTAGGGACATTTCCCCAGGAGGCTATCTGTATTTCAAATGCCTGATCAATTTGAACAAGGCTGGTAAACCCAAAAAATACGAGCATGTGCCGGGTTATACTCAAGTGGATGATTATGGCGCTATTAAAACCGGCCAAAGCAGTAAATACAACCGTGCTTTCATTAAACTTCAGCGCACCTGCATCAAAGACAAAGAAAGCAAATGTAGTATCGGCAATGCTGATTGGGTCAACCCTTTTTCCAAAGCAGCCTGGCAATATGCACGCCTAAACCTTCCCCGCATTGCTTATGGTGAACCTGATCCCACTGCTTCCGGCGGAAGACAGATTTTGCAGGCGATGGGCGCGTTGGTACAGCAATACGGACAGTTTTTCGGCAGCTTCAATAGGCAAATGTTGAATCAAGAATTTGCCAAAGAAGTAATTTCTGAAAAATCCTGGATCAGGTTGTTTAGTCCGACCGGCAAAAAAATCGGCGGCGGGGTGCGAGTAAAAAAAGTCATAATAACCGACGAATGGCAAAGCATGGCTGGGGCGCCACATCAAACTGCAGACTATGGGCAGGAATATTCTTACACGACTGTGGAAAGGGGAGACACTATTAGTTCAGGCGTTGCAAACTACGAGCCGCTTGTCGGCGGCGAAGAAAATCCTTTCCGGCAGCCGATTTTTTACAACGAAGCTTTCTTGCTGGCTCCGGACAACAGTCATTTTCAGGAACATCCGTATGGTGAAAGCTATTTTCCGGCGCCTCAAATTGTTTATTCCGAAGTAACGGTTCGGAATTTGCCCCGACCCGGCGTCACGCGAAATGCTACCGGTCGTACGGTTTATAAGTATTATACATCGCGAGATTTTCCAACCAAATTCTCTGACACAGGTGTTCGGGCTGTGCCGAAGCGCACAAATCCAATATTTGCACTGTTAAAAATCAAGATGAAGGACTATATGAATGCCGCACAAGGTTTCCTTGTAGAGACCAACGACATGCCTGGCAAACCAAGGTCACGCTGGATTTATGATGAAAGCAATACCGCCATTTCGGGTATCGAGTACAATTATAAAACGGATGCCTCCGGCCTCAATAATGAAGTGCAAGTACTCATGCCCGACGGTAAATTGGCAAAGCGTAATCTTGGACTTGAATGCAGCGTAATAACCGATAGTCGTGAAGCATTCAGTTTTGTAGAAAGTCCGGGCGTTCAACTTAATTTTGATGGTTTCCTGACCGGCATTTTCCCGACGCTGGCAGTCATCCCTTGGCCTTCGTACCAGTCTGAGGAACTTCGTTTTCGTTCCATGGTAACGGCAAAATTGGTGCGCCGGTATGGCTTATTGCAAAGCATGACGGCCTTCGATCTTGGCTCAAAAGTTAGCACAGAAAACCTGGCCTGGGACTCGGAAACCGGAGAAGTGATCGTCACCAAAACCTACAACGAGCACGACGATCCGTTATACAGCGTCAATTTCCCGGCTCATTGGGCCTACCGCGGCATGCAAGCGGCATATAAAAACCTGGGTGCGGTTTTCAACGGCGCCATTGTCAATGGGTTCTATTACCACAGTAATGCTACGGCCTTATTTATGCCTGGCGACGAAGTAGCCATAACCAATGGGAATTATGCAAAAAAAGGTTGGGTTAAAGATGTGAACAACGCGAACAGCACCGGCCAAATTTATATTGTAGATGAAACCGGGCAGCCTATCAATACCGGAACTACAGCTTGCAACATTGAGGTGATACGCTCAGGGTACCGCAACCAGCAACTGAGCTCTGTAGGCTCAGTCACTTGCAGACAATTACCCTTCGACGCAACCGGTAAACTCGACTTCCAAAACAAACAAGTGCTGAATGCCTCTGCGGTGGAATACGATGAACGCTGGCAAACCTGGTGCGGCACAAAGCAATTGATCAATTCCTGCGACTGTACTCCAAATCCAGTAGCTGCGCAGTTTTTCACACTGTTGAAATCCCAATTGGTCAGTTTATATTTTGTGCTTTATCCAAAAACAGCTCCACTTAACATCAGCGGCTTGCCAATACCAGATTTAAAAACAGAAATAGACGCCAGGTGCGGCGCCGCGTATGCCGGAACCAACAATTTTGTATTTGCTTCCGAATTGGTGGGCAATGACCTCGTTTGCTATTTTGGCAAAACCCTCAACGGACAACCTACTTGCTGGTTCTCATGTATCACAATCCCTAATTTCGCACCCTTTACAGGCACCTCAAAAGTAATTCTGGGATTCCTAGACTTTCAACCGAACAAAACTGACTGCAACGGCAATTCCTTCTGCTTTAAGGTTGATACAGAATTCGATGACGCCGTGTTGTGTGGCGCATCATGTATCGGGCTTTTCCATTGTTACAATAACCAGCAAATGGCACGCTGTGGCTGGCAAGCGCCTGGAGATGTTGTTAATCCTTACCGGCTTAATATTTTAGGGAATTTCCGCCCAAAAAGGACTTGGACTTTTCTGACCGACCGTGTGCAGCAACCCGTTTCTGCCACTGCGCTGACGAATACCAGAACAGATGGATATTACACCAGTTTTTCTACATTTTGGGAGCCTAAACCAGCAGTGTGGGTTCCACGAAAAACAGGTTGGACATGGGCTGCAGAAGTAACCCGATTCAACCCTACCGGCAACGAAGTTGAAAACCGGGACGCGCTCGATAGGTATTCTGCGGAATTGAACGGGTATGCAAACACACAAGTAACGGCAGTGGCCAACAATGCTCGGTATCGCCAAATCGCATTTGAAGGTTTCGAAGATTACAACTTCAATACTTATGCCTGCTCCCGGCACTTCGAGTTCCCGATCACTATCAATGATACAACAAGCCAGACAAGCCATACCGGAAAATACAGCGTACAGGTGCAACCAACAAAGGTGCTTTCTGCAAAATATTCTATTCGACTCCCTGTTTGCCCTCCAAAGGGCATTATTACTGAAAAAGGTCCGGTCCCCTTCAAACTCTATGAATGTGATTGTATTGGAAAATTTTCTCCCGACCCGGGGAAATACCTCTTTTCAGCATGGTTGAAAGAAGACCAACCAATAGGCACAATAAATTACAACACTGCAGAAATAGAAGTTAAAACAGGCGGGCAATCGTTCAAATTCAAACCCTCCGGGCAGGTCATTGAAGGTTGGCAACGGGTCTTTGGCGAATTTACAGTTCCTTCCGGAGCAACTGACATTGAAATATTGCTGGCAGGCAACACGATCAAAACCTGGTTCGACGATATTCGTATCCAACCTTTCGATGCAAGCATGAAATCCTTTGTTTACGACGAACGCAGCCTGCGTTTCACTTATGAACTGGACGAAAACAACTTTTTCACGCATTATGAATATGATGCTGAAGGCAGGTTGGAACTGGTGAAAAAAGAAACCGAAAAAGGCTGGATGACGGTTCAGGAAAGCAAGGTCAGCCAGAAAAAACAATAACACAAAATGAAAATATATTTTTTAGCCATTTTGTTGATTTTCAATCTTGCATGGACAATTGCCCAAACAACTTACGATCGTTCAGATTTTGAACGGATCAACCAGACTTACTTGGGTTTAGAGGTGTTGCAAACCAAGTTGGATTACATTTATTATTCAAACCATTCAACCGCAACGCCTGGCTACAGTCTAACGGCAGTACTTTCGGTCAACAAGGACAATTATCACTACCGATTAGGAGAAGTAGAAACATTATCAACAGCCGAAATGACTGTGCTGGTTGATCATGAAGAAAAAAAAATCATGCTGGATCGCAGCCGTAAAAATGTACAACAAGTGTTGTTTGGAGCTGATCTGGATGCCTTGCTGTTAGCCTGTTCCGTCATAAAAATGTCGCAGCCCGAGCCAGGCATCAAAAAGTACGAACTGTACGCAGATTTGACAGAAATAGAGCGTATTGATATTTATTTTGATACGCAGACTTTTTTGATGCGACGAGTTGTGTTGTTCTACAATTATGAGATGACAAAAGAGTACGGAGGGACAGGCGAAAAACCACGACTTGAGTTGGTTTACCGCTTGCAGGATACCAAACCCACATTTGAAGCAGGCTTGTTTTCAGTTGCCCGATTTGTCCAAAAATCAGGCAACGGATATGCCGCCGTTGCCCCATTTAGGAATTATAAATTATTGAGTGCCTTGAAATAAGTGCTGGGAAAATCATTGGGTTATCCATCGCTCTATTATCCAACAAAACCTGATATAATAAAAAAATCAGCCGATGAAACACATCACAGTCTTTTGGCTTTGCCTCCACATTTCATTGTCTGCCCTGTATGCTGGCATAGAACCCCCTGTATTCAATAAAATATCCGGGACAGCTTTCATGTCAGGAAGCGCCACCGTTTCGACGCTTGCGCCAACACCATCCAACCTGAATTTCACCTTGAAATCAGTGACAAATATTGTAAAGCTGTACTCCGACCAGAACAGCGCCACGCTGATTTCCTTTGATTACCGACTAGAGGTACCGGTCAAGATAACCTATTATGCCTATCAAAGCACCACTCCGGTGGTCAAGAATGAAAAATTAGTGATTAACTTTCACAACGATCCTTCCTTGCGCAGGGAATATCAACAAACGGACGGCATCAAATTTTCTGGCGGTTACAACGTGGATGTGCAGGTTCAGCAGCCCATTGTTTGCACTACACTTACAGGGGGCACGCTTACTGCCCAACAAATAACCAGTGTATTGAACACCGTGTTTTTGCATAATGAAATCCAGGTAGAGCGGTATTTCAATTTTAATCCTAGTGCACAACTTACGCCCGGAAATTTCAACTTGTCCTTTATTCCTGCCTCCAATGAATTGGAGATTAACTGGCAGCCTATAGACGGAGCCGAAGAATATGACCTTGAATGGGTTTTTGTTGACAATTATGATTCCATAGGCTACACAAACGTGTTGCCAAAAACGGCATTGCGCTACAATTTCGCACAAAATGCAGCGCGCGTACAAGTAAAATCTAGCCCCTTCAAATTACCATTGGTTTATGAGCGCGGCCACCTGTTGTTTCGCATACGGGGCATCGGGCGAAGCCCATTAGATAAATTCATTGCGCCAGTTGCGGGTCTTTGGTCCTGCAGCGGCGGGATTGCCTGTTCCGGATTAGTGAGCAATTTTCCAAGCCCGTTCCAGTATGAAATCACGCAAGCATTAGTATATGAAAACGACAAAATGAACTGGCGGGCAGTGGCCAATTACGCCGAAGAAGGCAAACGAAAGACTGCCGTATCGCACCTCGACGGGACCTTGAACAACCGTCAAACGGTCACGGTGCTCAGCACCGACCGTATGGCCATCGTTGGCGAACAGATTTTAGATTTCCAGGGTCGCGCCGCCATTCAGGTTTTGCCGACGCCTGTAAACAACCCCACCATCAAATTTTACAGAAATTTCAATCAAAATCAAACCCCTATCATACCATACAGCCGCGAACATTTTGACAAAGACCAAACCGGTTGTACCGCATACGCTGCTCCAATGCGCAGCGACAATACGAGCACGCCAAACCAGGGTGCATCCAATTATTACTCTCCTTCAAACATGGTCAAAACGAGCATTCAGGCATACCTGCCGGATGCCTTGGGATACCCCTTCACCCAAACCGAATTTATGCCCGATAACACCGGGCGCATTCGCCGACAGGCAGGCGTTGGAGAAAAACACCGCTTGGGCTCAGGGCATGAAACCCGCTATTTTTACGGTACGCCCGGCCAGGAAGAACTCGACAGGCTCTTCGGCAATGAGGTCGGCGATGCCGAGCATTACAAAAAAAATATGGTGGAAGATGCGAACAAACAATTGAGCATCAGCTACCTGGACCCAAAAGGAAACGTGGTGGCGACAGCCCTGGCCGGGCAAAGCCCCGCTGCATTGCAGCCGCTGCCCAGTTACCAAAGTCCACAAACTGCCCAACTTTTTACGGAAGACCTGCTGGCTGCCAACGTAAAGGACACCAATGATTTTTCGCTGACCACCGTGCGTACGCTTACGGTAAGTTGCCCGGGAGATTATGATTTCGTGTATAGAATGACGGGCGAAAAGTACCAGGATTTGACCTGCATGAACGCCCTGGTCTGCTACGACTGCATCTATGACCTGGAATTGACGGTCGTTGACAACCTGAATTGCAACCAGGTATTGTTTCACCACGTTGAAACCATTGGCAAGCTGATGGAGCAGATTTTGGTTGCCGGGCAACCCTCCGGAGAAGAGGCTCTGAGCACAGATTGCGCAAACCCTGCTTTTCAATTCAATACCAGTACGGATTTACCCGCCGGGAAAACGTTTAAAATCAATTTTCAAGACGTGGGTACCTACACGGTCATAAAAAAATTGAAGGTAAACCAGGCTGCCGCCGATGTGTATGTCCAAGATTTTTTGAACGACCCCAGCAATCTTTGCAGCAATAAATTAGATGACTTTTTAAAGGAGGAATGGGCAAAAATTGATTCATCCGGCTGCAACCTCGATTGCGACGACATTGATGGGAGCGAACTCAATAACCCCAACCTGACGCCTGCCGAAATACAGGAAATAACGGCTGCCATCGCGGATATGAAAGAATCCCTCTGCGACTCGACGCTCTCTCTCTGCGAAACAGCCTACCTGGCTATGCTTGCCGATGTCAGCCCGGGCGGGCAATATGGCTATCTGCCAGGTACGCCGCCAGTACATCCCGAAGATATTTATGTGTCGGTATATGCGCCGAACAGCGTCCTGCCAAACAATGGCGGGCCTGGAGAGATTTTCAGGCAATCAGGTTTGAATTTTAAAGACAAAAACGGACTAACTTTCAAGATAGATCTGGGAAACGGGCCCGTTAAGATCAATGATGCCACCGTAAGCTTGAACGATTTTTTGGACAACTGGCGCGATGAATGGGCGGAGGAACTGGTACAGTTTCACCCGGAAAGATGCTATTATGAATTCTGTATTGATTACCTGCAGCAACCCATTAACCTGAACGGAAAGTTTTACAACAGCGAAGAATACGATACTGACCTCGCCGTTACCGATCAATATGCGGATGCTGTGGCCAAACATTTCATTGATCCTGCAACAAACGGCAACCAATTGCTGATCGCAAACAATGACCCATTTTTTAACGGTGCATTGGCAAGTTTCGGTATCAATGTAGCAAACAACATCCAGCCGAAAATAGGGCTATACACGACAGCTTTCAATGGCAGCGGCGCCGTCCTGAGCATGAAAGAGTTGGCCATCACTTTGGCCAATTGCCCCAACAGCCCTACCAGTGCCTGCAAATCAGCCGCCTGGAACGCCACAGGCAATGGTGACCGCGAATGGCTGTATTACCGGACGTTGTACACCTCTGCCAAGCAGGAAATCTTATTCAAAACCCGTTCGCCCTACGCCATCGCTGCAACTTGTTACAACGGCTGCATTGGCGAATCCCCTTTCAATTACCTCCGATTCTCCTTCGGCACTATCCCGTTTTTTACCTCTCCTTTCTGGTCGTCAAATCAATATTGCGGCGTTGCCACGTTTCATGCATTTGCCAACAAGATCAAGCGCTTCCCTTCTATATATGACTTGTTGCCACCTGGTTTTCCATTCGATTTTTACAACCCGCCGCCTCCGCCAAAGGATATTCTGGATGCCATATATCAAGATTATAGCCAGCAAGCCGGCGAAATGTGCTGCAACCTGAATTCGAATTTCCCGAAATTTATACACAATATCTTGAAAATGGGCGTTGGGACGCATTATATCCCTGATGCTACCTACGATTGGCCAGCAGACGTACTCTACATCATGCTTGCCGGAGAATCCAACATCAGGGTAGACGTTCTCCAGACAGGGAACCAATATACCTTCCAATTCTACGATTCTAAATTGCAAGGGAAATGCTATGTGACATTGACCCTTAGCGTTCCGACAGGCGGCAAACTTGACAAGTTGAGCGATTTTTACTTTACACAGGCAAACGCCAATAGCGGGCCGTTTACCATGACAGCCAGTTTTTCAAACGGGATTTCTGTGTCCATCCTTGGAAAAGTAGAGCGCTGTAATATCCAATGCCCTGAAAAACCGGGATACGAATGCCCTGTCACAAAGGACGCGCTCGACTGGGCAGCAGCGTTCAATTATATGGCTGTCACACAAAAATTGACGGGCACACAGGCTTTACCCGGCGCGGTTGTCGGGCCATACCTTACCGGTGCCCTGGGCGGCCCCCTGACCCAGAACAGCTCCTGGGCTTGGTTTGGGCAACAAAGCGGAACCAGTTACAACGTGAAAATTTCCAATGGCAGCGACCTGCGCTGTGATATAAACTTTAGCCTGCCCGCTGGCTTGAACATAAACAATGTGACACAGTGCCTTGGCATTACGCCCAATCTGAACCTGCTGGATGCCAACCGCCATACCCGCGGCTTTAGAATGAAACTAAAGGATGCGAATAACGTGACACATGATGTAGAGGGCACGGCAAGTTGTTTCTCGAGTAGTTTTTGCTGCAACCCGTATGTACTTAAAACAATAAAGCCATTTTTGGGTATCAACACCGAAAAGGATATCATGGAAAATTGCCGCCGCTGCCAAACCTTGAACATTAGCGGAGGCATTTTTGAAGGCGATCTCGGCGAATGCCCGATCAACTGCGACAGCATCAAAGAATACTGGATTGACCTGCCTGACTCTTGTGGTAAACACCAGCGGGACATCGCCAATTATAATGCTCTGCAACGCTATGAAAAATACATTGACAGCCTGAAAGCAGCCGTCAAATACGCTTATATGCACAAGTGCCTGGCAGCAGTAGAAGGTTTTTGGGTTACCTATCGCGACAACCAGCACCATTTCACGCTGTATTTTTATGACCAGGCCAATAATCTGGTGAAAACAGTACCGCCAGCCGGCGTTGTACCACTTTCTGCTGCCGACATTGCCGTGGTGGCCGCGCACCGGAATGCGCCCAAAACAAACCCCGCAAAATTTACCGCGCACAAGCTGGTATCCAATTACCGTTACAACTCGCTCAATCAACTTATCTGGCAGAAAATACCCGACCATAAATCCGAGTCGCTGTTTTTTTATGACGCCCTAGGAAGGCTTGTCGCGTCTATTAACGCGCGGCAAAAGCCCGCCACAGGCTCGAGGTACCGTTTGTTCACTTATACCAAATACGACCCGCTGGGGCGGATCGTGGAGGTTGGAGAAAGCACCCGTCAAGTTGCATCAGGAGGGCAACCTTTCGCAGTCTTTGTGAACATGGTAAAAGCCAAAGCACGCGACTATAATAACTGGGCTGCTTATGTGGACCTGGGCCAGCGAACCGAGATCACCCGCACGGAATACGACCGTACTACAACGGCCTACAAAGCAATGTTCCCCAACAACGAACAGGTAAACCTCCGCGGCCGCGTGGTGGCGGTTACCTGGCAGCCGAATCCCTCGGCGCCCGCCGCTGTGAGCTCGCAGCTACTGTATAGTTATGATATTCATGGGAATGTAAAAACCCTGGTGCAAAAATCCTTCCTGCTCGACGCCAAAACCGTGCAATACGACTACGATATTTTGAGCGGCAAGGTCAACGGCCTCGACTACCAGCGCTACAAACCCGACCAGTTCCTGCACCGCTATACCTACAATGCCGACAACCGCCTCACCGAAGTACGCACCAGCCCCGACGGCGTTTTCTGGGACAAAGATGCGGCTTACCAGTACTACAAGCACGGCCCACTCGCCCGCACGGAGCTTGGCAACGACCGTGTACAGGGTCTCGACTACGCCTATACCCTCCATGGATGGATCAAAGCGGTGAATTCCAGCAAGCTTAGCGCCGACCACGATCTTGGCCACGACGGCCAAACCCTTGCGCAAGGGGTCGCGCGTGATGCCATGGGCTACCAGCTTGGTTACTACGACGGCGATTACAAACCGATTGGCGCCGGCCCGAACGCCATGGCCATACCCAGTACCTCTTCCAGCCTTTACAACGGCAACATCCGCCAGATGGTGACCGCCATAGAGCCGTTCATGCGCAATGCGTACCCCGACAAGCCGCTTGCCAGCGATTACCTGTATGACCAGCTCAACAGGATCTGCACGGCGACTTATAACCAACCGACATTCGACAAAACGAGCGGCGTCTGGTCAGCCGGCGCTGCCGACCTGCGCTGGAAAAACACCTTCAGCTACGACGCCAATGGCAATATCCTCAGGCAACAACGCAACGGGAACCTGGTAGCGGCAAATGCAACGGCATTCGATATGGACGACCTGCAGTACACCTATTACCCCAACAGCAACCAACTGCAGCGGGTAACGGAGCAAAATCCGGCGCCAAGCGTCTATACCGAGGACATTGAAGACCAAACAACCGTAAACAACTACCTCTACGACCCCATCGGCAACCTGAGCATAGACGCGGCCGAAAACCTGAACATACAGTGGAACCTCCAGGGCAAGGTTTCCATGATCACCGACAGCGACACACCCTATAAAACGATCAACTTCGGCTACAACCCCATGGGCAACCGCGTACTGAAAAACGTGGACGGTAAAAGCACTTACCATGCCCTTGATGCCAACGGCAACGTGCTGGCCACTTACCGCCGCGATGCCGCTGGCAATGTCATAATGGAATCCGCCTGGCTTTATGGGAGCAGCCGTTTAGGCGAGTACCGGGCCGAAAAATGCGTAGGCGGGCCTTGTATGCCGACGATAACGAACCGTGACGACCATGTGTATCACATCACCGGCAAACGCCGCTACGAAGAGAGCAACCATCTGGGCAACGTGCTGGCTGTGGTGAGCGACCGGAAAATACCGACAGGCGCCAGCACCACGGTTACGGGCTTTGGAGCGGATGTAATAGGGGCACAGGATTATTATGCGTTTGGGATGGGTATGCCGGGGCGGATCGAGGGCGGGAATGGAAGGTTTGGGTTTAATGGGCAGGAGAGCGATGATGAAATATTAGGGAAAAGCAATTCCTACTCGGCAGAGTATTGGCAATATGACTCTAGACTTGGTAGAAGGTGGAATATAGATCCAGTAGCTAAGGAATGGGAAAGTCCTTATACATGCTTTTCAAATAATCCGATTTGGCTTAATGATGTTAAAGGAGATAATCCAAATTTGCCTGCTGCAACTCATACTACAACTGATATTGTAGAATATACATACATTGGCTCAAAAAGGGATGCTAAAGGAGAAATTACTAACGACTATTTTAAGTTTAAGCAAACTACGACAAGCACATCAACGTCATACCATTATGACGAAAAAACAAAAAAAGTTAGTAAAATGGTAATAACTACTGTTACTGAAAAAGAAGTATATTTGGAGAGAAAGGGGCAGGATAGTTGGAATCAAACAAACGTTTCAACGAAAACCTCCCAAAAAATTCAAAATTCTGAAAGTATAATGGAAATGCCAGATATTATTAAATATAATGGTCCTACACCAGAGAGTACAAATTATTACAATACAAATAGTAATTTTGTTGAAAAGGGTTCAACTACTATTAATTCATTAGATCTAAGCGTGGCCGACAAATCTTTAGATTTATTGACGCCATTAGTTTCTGAATATAAGAATCAAATGAAATCAGAGTCAATGGGTTCAACTTTGTGGACTGTAAAATTGGATTTTCAGAAAACTTTCGATCAAGTCTTTTTGATATCTGGCATTGGAAGTGCCCCTGTTAAAGGTAATAAATTATCTAAATATTTAGGGGGGAAATATATGACATTGTTTTCAGCTGCATACTCAGCACAATCTTTTTTAAGGGAAAACGGTGTGTACAGTGCACCTGGTAAAACTGAAAAAATTGATGTTTTACCAAAGAAAAACTAATACGGTGTTGTTAAACTATTATCTTTGAGTACTACTCAATGACCACAAGTGTTCGCCATCAAAAAACAATATAAAAAATAAGCTGATATAAAATACCGCTGGCTACAAGTGTTCCGCTGGCTGCAAGTATTCCATAACGACAAACCCCAAACCCAGCGCCGCTCGTGAGTCCCGAAGTTTCGGGATGACGTGACACGCTGCGTCTGCAAGTCTCTGACTTGCGGGTATTAAAGTTTATACAACAAAGAACAGTCAGACTATCGAATTCAATAACAGATTAGCACAAAGCAAGCCCAAGAGTTGAAACGCTAGTGTTCGGGTCGGAGACCCGCTGGCCGCCAGTGTTCCACCACCACAAACCCCAAGCCCAACGCCGCTCGTGAGCGTCTGTGACGCGACATGCTGTGTTTGCAAGTCTCTGACTTGCGGGTATCAAAGTTTATTCAACATGGAACCACAGAAGATTGAAATCAATAACAGATTAGCGCAAAGCAAGCCAAAGACTGGAAACGACAGTGTTCGGGTCATCCCGAAGCTTAGGGACTCCGCTGGCCACATGTGTTCCACTACCAAAAAAAACAAACCCAACGCTGCTCGTGAGCGTCTGTGACGCGACACGCAGCGTCTGCAAGTCTCTGACTTGCGGAAAACATAACCAAAGGAAGTGATGCAAATCAGAGATTTACAAACAAATACCGATAAGTCAAAGATCAAGGACGCTAGAGTTCGGGTCGGAGACCCTCACGAGCACACTTTTGCTTGGCGCCTTTGGAGCCCTGGTAATGCAAAATATTCAGTAACAGCAACAAATGAACCTGCTGGCCCCTGCTGCCTGCTGGCCACGAGTGTTCCACAACCACAAACCCCGCGCTCGTGAGCGTCTGAGACGCGAAACGTTGTGTGAAAGTCTCTGACTTGCGAATACCATAACTTGCCCAACGCAAAGATTTGCTTGGTACTGTAGAAACCTGCCAGCGCAAAGATTTATCAAGTTCCAGGCACATACCCCACCCACGACATCGGCAAATCTACCACCGCTACGTCCAGTAAACCCGTCTCGGTCATATAATTTGAAGCACTGCTATACGGAAAATGTTCTGCCTCAAGCACACTGCCTTCCTTCACTGGATTTAGATGGATGTAACCAATTTTTTGTGCAAGAACAGGCAAGGTGTATAGCACAATTGGATGATTATCGGATTGCCAAAATTGGTATTTCCGGTTACCTGCTACGTTTTTACCATGATAAGCAAAACGGTGCAGCATCCACTCACGGCGACTTTCGTAACCTCCATGCTCGATCTCATGCAAGATGGTTTTTGCCGTAAATTTTTTGAAGTCACGCAAAATGTCCGAAAGAGGAATACTGCCGCTTGCTTCTACGATTAAGTGGATATGACTGCTCATAATGACATAGGCATAAACGACCAGCCCTTTTTCTTTTTGGCAATGTCGCAGACTATCGAGCAGAATGTCCTTGTACGATTTACGGATGAATACATCCACCCAATCCACAACGGTGAGGGTGACGAAGTTGAGACCATGTTGGTCTAGGATTTTGTAGCGGCTCATGTTTCATTGGTTTAATTTACTTTTTATAGATACTTCGGAGGAGTTATAACCGAAGAGTATCTGTTTTTAAAGGTAAAGATTTTGCACCACTTCTCCTAAAATTTTTTTGTGGAGCTCAGTGGCTTTTGAATGTTAGTGTTCGGGTCATAGACCCTCACGAGCACATTTTTGCTTGGCGCAGATTGGACCCGCTGGCTTCCGCTGGGCTTCCTCCGCTGGCCGCCATTGTTCCACAACAACAAACCCCAAGCCCCCCCGCTCGTGAGCGTCTTTGACGCGAAACGCAGTGTCTGCAAGTCTCTGACTTGCGAGCAGCATAACTTGACCAACGCAAACCAATTTAAAGCTCGCAGCTTCTGTAATCAAAAATAGTTTGGAGTCCCAAAAAAATCAAAACAAACGGCCCACTCTCTTGGCATTGTGAGTGGGCATTTTTTTCTTTAAATGGTTACAAAATAAATTTTCCGGAGATAAATGGATACAATCTTTTACAAAGGTGCAAGGTTGCGACAATCTGGCCAGGCTGATGAAAGAGTACCAAAATTCGTAAAACAATAAACTTGTGGCGAACACTGTGAACAAGTGGCCTTCCCCCGCATCCGGGGGAAGGCTTTTTAACTGTCAGAAAGGCGGCAACTTGTTGAAAAGTGTTAAAATGTGAAGTCAATCCACTAAATTTGGGCATTAAACAACCTTCTTATGCTAAACAAATACAGCTTTATTGCTTTGGCCTTGTTATTCGCCGGCAATCTCTTGGCGCAAACACCTCAAGCCATTAATTATCAGGCTATTGCGCGAGATCAACTCGGCAACCCAATGATCAATGCCCCTGTTGGTGTGCAGTTCAGGGTGTTGCAAGGCGAAAATGCTGACAGGGTGGCTTATGTGGAAACGTTTAACACCAGCACCAACCAGGCCGGGTTGTTTAACCTCCAAATTGGCCGGGGAACCCCAAGTATGGGTGTTTTTTCCAAAATTGACTGGAGCATTCAACCCTGTTTTTTGGAAGTGGCCATTGATGCCTCTGGTGGAAATAGTTATCTGGTGATAGGCACTTCTGAGATGCTTTCTGTACCATACGCTTTGAGGGCTGGAAGTGTAGATTCCAGCATGTCGGGTGCCTGTGATGTGCTGGAAGATTGTAATGGCTTTTCAGATACAAAAATTATTGTTGATAATGGTTCCAATAACGACCAGATACAGATGGACCTGGGCGTTAACCCTCCCGGTACCAATGCCATAGCCGGCGCATTGGTTCTCAAAAAAAATAATGCAGTTGGGGGCAATACTATGCTGGAATTAAAGGACGCAGCTACTGCCTTTAATTCCTTTATTGGCGAAGGCGCCGGCCTTGATAATACCACCGGAATTCAAAACACAGCGCTGGGTTATAACGCATTGAATAACAATACTACCGGTCGCGATAACACGGCAGTAGGACTTGATGCATTGGTCGGTAACATTGGAGGTTATGACAATACCGCCTTAGGCTTGTCAACACTTAGGTTGAACAATACAGGATATAGCAATACGGCAGTAGGGAAAACAGCTCTCCAGGGGAATACCACCGGATTCAGAAATACGGCAGTAGGGCTTGGTGCCTTATTTTACAACTATGAAGGTATAGAAAATACGGCTGTGGGTGTAAACGTGTTGTATCTAAATGGCCACAACAGTGCAGATTTTGGACATGCTAATACGGCCATGGGATATCATTCAATGTATAATAATGAAGGCGGCGATAACAACACAGCTTATGGGTTCCAGTCGCTGCTGAACAATAGTGCCAATAGTCGCAGTACAGCCATTGGGTATAAGGCCATGTATAATGCGGATAACAGGATCATTCCCAATGGGCTAGAAACACATAATACGGCTGTTGGGTACGAAGCTTTATTTGGAAGTGCATCTCCTGCAGCAAACACTGGCACCTCTAATACCGCCATTGGCGACCGTTCCTTGAACCGAAATTCTTCCGGCAGTGCCAATACTGCTGTTGGTGCCGGTGCGATGGTGGCCAATACGACCGGTTTGTCTAATGCTGCATTGGGTACCAATGCCATGAATGGAAATACAATCGGGATACGAAATACGGCATTGGGGGCTTATGCCATGCTTGAAAGCGATATAGAGTCAAATAATACCGCAACAGGGGCGTACGCAATGTATTTTATTCGCGGCGGAGGTAATACTGCAACAGGCTCTGAAGCCATGATGGGCGCCAATATTCCGGCCAATAATACAGGCAACTACAATACAGCAATAGGTCAGCAGTCGTTGCGGTTTAATGCAGCTGGCAATAACAATACTGCCGCCGGCGCCGGCTCGCTTTATTCCAATACTTCAGGAGAGAATAATGCAGCAAACGGCTATCAAGCATTGTATTCCAATGTTACAGGCAAAAACAATACTGCTTTGGGTACTCAGGCGTTGTATTTCAATAAGGCCGACGAAAATACGGCTACCGGATATAAAGCGCTTTACAGTAATACCACCGGAATTTACAACACAGCCAACGGAACCTATTCCCTTCAAAACAATACCACCGGAACCAATAACACAGCAAGCGGATTTTTTGCGCTCCACGATAACCTGACTGGCAGTTTTAATGTGGCCTATGGCGCAGATGCACTTTTTAGAAATACCGCTACAGGCAACACAGGGCTTGGCACTAGTGCCATGGCCAGTAATTCCACCGGGGTATTTAATACAGC
>JAEUUS010000191.1 GCA_016787545.1 Saprospiraceae bacterium | reverse complement strand
ACCAGCAGAAAGGTCAATTTGCAAAAGGTGAGAACACGATCGCACTTGATCGCGCTCTGATCAACACCACTGGCATGTTGTACTACAAGCTGGAAACCGCTACCGACAGCGCTACCAAGAAGATGATCCAGGCGAAGTAATTCGCTTAGATAAAACTGTCGGGGTGACTCATAGTCACCCCGACAGTAACCTTCAATCGATTTTACAAGATCATACTTTAAAATCGGTTTTTGGGATGGCCTCTCTCCTGTACGAGGAGGGGGGCTTTTTTTATTTGGAAGGCATGAATAACACAAAGGCACAAAGACGCAAAGGCGCGAAGGGGTGATTTTTATTTGGAATGCCTGAAGGGGACGCAAAGGCGCGAAGACACAAAGGCGCGAAGGGGCTTTTTTTATTTGGAAGGCATGAATAACACAAAGGCACAAAGACGCAAAGGCGCGAAGGGGTGATTTTTATTTGGAATGCCTGAAGGGGACGCAAAGGCGCGAAGACACAAAGGCGCGAAGGGGGGCGAAAAATTTACTTTACCTAATTAGGGGAAAAACAGCTGATACGGAATAAAAGATATGTATTTGATTGTTTTTAGACTTTTATTTGGCATTTTCACTTGATTTATAGACTGAATTCTGAAATTCAAACTTGTTAACCTTGGGCAAACTTTCATAAAAACTTAACGGAGCCAAAAAAAAGCCTAACTTTGCGCTTTCAAAAGCGTATTTGCCCATTTGACAATGCCGCTTTTTCAGCGCTGCTCCCAGTACACCTCATTTTGGCTGTCGACCCCGCTCGACAAATGGAGCAGCCGCCCTATCCATAAGGCCTGCAATTTTCTTTCATTTTTTTACACCGATGTTCGACAACGGGGCGATGCCTTGCTGTAGGGCCTCATTTTGCCTGTTAAGCTTTCGGTTTTAACCAGTATTAATCCATTTTCATTCATCTGAATTGAACCGATTCGGAAACAGACCACATTTTTTGCATTCAATATTTCATTCACCATACATCTCACATATAATGTCCCTCTCTCGTTTTAACGCTCTCCAGGCAATGGAAAACCGTATAGAACCATTCCCCATTGATTTGCCGGATGGTGCTGCCGAAAATATTGCCTCCTACTTTGGCGTCAATGTCTTCAACGATGAAGCCATGCGCGCACATTTGCCTGAAAATGCCTATTTGACGGTGAAAGCGGCCGTGCAAAATGGTCAGAAACTGACTCGCGACACTGCTGATATTGTTGCGTTGGGCATGAAACAATGGGCAGAATCCCACAATTGCACCCACTTTGCCCACTGGTTTCAACCATTAACCGGTAAAACAGCTGAGAAGCACGATTCCTTTTTTACCCTCACCCATGACGGTCGTGTTATTGAAGAATTTGCAGGATCTGCGCTGGTACAGCAGGAGCCCGACGGTTCTTCCTTCCCTTCCGGCGGTATGCGCAGCACTTTTGAAGCGCGTGGTTACACCGTTTGGGATCCATCCAGCCCGGCCTTTATCATGGCAGTTGGCGACGGTAAAACGCTTTGCATTCCTACGATTTTCGTGACATACGGAGGTGAGGCGCAAGACTACAAACTTCCATTACTGCGCTCCCAGGCATTTTTGGATAAAGCGACCATTCCCGTAGCGCAAATGTTTGATAAAGAAGTAACTAAAACCTCCGCTACACTGGGTTGGGAGCAGGAATATTTCGTGGTAGACGACGCCTTGTTCAACGCACGTCCGGATCTGGCCATGACTGGCCGTACGCTATTGGGCAGGCCGGCTGCCAAACACCAGCAATTGGAAGACCACTATTTCGGATCTATACCAGAGCGTGTGTACGCGTTCATGCGCGATCTGGAAACAGAAAGCCACAAACTGGGTATTCCGGTGCGTACCCGTCACAATGAGGTAGCGCCAAGCCAGTACGAGGTGGCGCCCATCTTTGAAGAAATTAACGTAGCGGTCGACCACAATCAGTTGCTGATGGACCTCATGGAGCGCGTAGCACGCCGCCACAAACTGCGCGTTTTGCTGCATGAGAAACCGTTCGCTGGGGTAAATGGCTCCGGAAAACACAACAACTGGAGTCTGGGCACTAATACTGGCGTTAATCTGCTCTCTCCTGGCAAAAACCCGGGCACCAACCTGCGCTTCCTGACTTTCTTTGTAAACACTATCGCCGCGGTACACAAATACGCTGATATTCTCCGTGCCAGCATTGCACATGCAGGCAACGACCACCGCCTGGGCGCCAATGAAGCGCCTCCGGCTATCATTTCCGTATTTATTGGCGATGCTATGACCAAATTGCTGGATCAGATTGCCAAAGGCAAAAATACCGATGGTAAAGAGGTGAAACGTGCGCTCGACCTCATTTCCAAACTTCCAAACCTGGAAATGGACAATACCGACCGTAACCGTACCTCTCCATTTGCGTTCACGGGCAACAAATTTGAAATTCGTGCAGTTGGCAGCAGTCAAAACTGTGCGGGTCCAATGGCTGTAATGAATGGCATGATGGGCTTGCAGCTGATAGAATTTAAGGCAGATGTAGACAAGCTGATGAGCAAAGGTGTGGGACAGGATGAAGCCATTCTGACGGTACTGAAAGCTTATATCCGCAAATCAAAAGCCATTTGTTTTGAAGGCAACAACTACTCCGATGAATGGAAGGAGGAAGCTGCCAAGCGTGGTTTGAACAACTTTGCAACAACACCGGAGGCGCTGGATGTACTGGGCACCAAACTGGCTCAGGATTTTTACAGCAAATCTGGTGTAATGAGCAAGGTAGAGTTGGAAGCATTTTTTGCAGTTCAACTGCACAGCTACTGCACCAAGCTGGATATCGAAGCCAAATCGCTCGAAGAAATCGTGGTAACCCAGGTGCTTCCTGCTGTTTTGCGTTACCAAACTGAACTGGCCAATAATATTTCAGCCCTTCGCGCCATAGATATGGTACAGAGCGCACGCGTACAAATTGATCTGCTCAAACGCGTGGTAGTCAATATTGAAGCCATTCAGGCCGGACTGAAAAAAATGCAGGAAGGGTACGAACGTGCACACCATGCAGCCAATATCCGCGAGGAAGCAGGTATTTTCTGCCATGAGGTAAAACCTCAAATGGACGCGGTTCGTGAAGCTGTGGATGATCTCGAATCCATTGTAGATGACCAATGCTGGCCACTGGTGAAATATCGTGAACTATTGTTTATTCGATAATTTACCAGAAAAGAATTAAAAGCTTTCAGTTCTTTCACCAATAAACGTGAGTCACCCCTGATTTAAAAGAGAGGTGGCTCATGTTTTTTTATACCTTGGTACCTCCCACATTCCCCACATTCCCCACATTAACCACATTAACCACATTAACCACATTAACCACATTAACCACCATGCTAACAGAACAAGACATCCTCAACCTCAAACGTAAAGTAGACCGATACAAAGAGGTATTGGATAATACAAACAGATACCGCCAAATCTGGGCAAAAGAGTTGAAGGATGCCATAAAGGCACAGCTTACCATGCTGGCAGAAGCGGGTGGATTGGCAGCAAACATATCAGAAGTCAGTGAAATTCAAAACCTGGAAGCAGTTGTGCTCACTTTGGGTACTTCAGGCAGTGGTTTGGGCGAATCAGTAGGGAATGGCGTTTACCGGGATTTGATCAAACAAAATGGCTCATTAGTGTACCAGCAACTGTTCAATGGGAAAATTCTGGTGGTGATCAATTTCCCGTTTATAGAAAAATACGGTCAACCTCAACCGCCCAAAACCATTGCTGTTTACCGGCCGGAGGAGCTCAAGGAGCCTTACTTTCAGCGCCATTTTGAGACATTCATTTCAGATATAACCACCTGGGAGGATTATGACGACGATGCCATAGAACCTAATCAGCGTATTGGTTTTAAAATGAATTTTGAAAAAGAAGAGAATGCCTGACGTTTTGAGTGTTTGAGTTTTTGAGTGACTGAGTGTTTGAGTTGGCGTTCGGCTGAGGTTTACCACTAAGCCACTAAGGGCACTAAGAAGATACCTGTTAGTGCCCTTAGTGGCTTAGTGGTAAACCTCAGCCGAACGCCAACTCAAACACTTAAAAACTCAGCAACTCAAACACTAATAGTCCACTACCTTGCCTACCGGATTTACCTTCCGCTTGTGGGCAAGTACCAGCTGATCAATGCGTTGCAACATGACTTCCTGGCCTTCATAGCTGGCGTACAAGGTTACCGGGAAGCTTTTCTGTTCCGGGAAAATGCACTCTACCTCCCCATTGATAAATGGCCGGCGTGCTTTGCCGTCGCCTAAATCAAGTTCATAGGTTGGGCCGATAGAGGATTCAATCAGGTAAAATTTGAAGGGTTGGCCAGCTTCCGGCAACTTGTTGGTAGCCAGGAGTTTACCCGTAATTTTTTGATATTTTTCAGAGGTTTGAGCATCTGAACTAACCTGCTGACTTTCTGATTGCACCAGTGCTTTGCTGTCTTTGTTGGCATCGTTGTTTTGGGCAACCTGCAGGGCAATCAAGCCGACAACGCCAAAAACAGCCACCACAATGAGTAGAATGGTTTCGCGGTTAAGTCCTTTTCCTTTTGTCATAATCACAGTTGCTGATTGTTGGGCAAAGGTAGTGTTTGGATGCTGGACTACTTCAAAATCACTTTCCCCATCGGGACACCATTGGCCAGGATCATGTAGATGCCCGGGGGAGTTGGGCTGCAATCAATTTCCACACGGTTGAAGCCCTTTTCCAGCGTAAATCGTTCCTGATACACTTTTTTCCCCTGCACATCTGCCAATTGGATTAGTTGCTCCCCTGCTTCATTTTCCATACTGAGCCAAAAATGGCCTTGTGCCGGGTTGGGATATATTTGGGCCATGCCCTGCCAGAATCCCATACGCAATTGATGTTTGTACCCTTTGGGCGCATAAATTTCTGCCGGAAAATCGCTGCCAGACGACCATTGAAGTAATTCGGATAACCACACGTCCTGAATCGCCGTAACCTGAACCTGGAATAAGGCCGTATATGAACTTAAATCTACACCAGGCAGATGGAGCCATGAAAGGCGCAACAATCCGTCCTGTTCATGCCAGACTTCTTTGGTAAAATCAGGTAAAATCTCGGAGCTGATTTGTCGGATTTCAGCTTTTGTGGGATTGTATCTAAGGGCTAATTGAAACCCTTCTGCCAGTGCCGGGTGCTCCAGATACATTGGTACAGTGAGGGTTTCGCCGGCCTTCAAAAAACGATCCCGGAACCAGAGTTTATTTGGCACATTGCGTTCCAAAACCGGAGTCTTTAAACTATCAGTACATGGTCCTGCATTCACATCGCCCAGGTTTACACCGATAAAGGACTGGCATTTCCCGTTGTTTGTCATGGCAGAATCCGGCATGAAACGCATACTGCCACAGGGGAAGCTGGTTTCAATGCCTAGGATCACTTTACGGGCCGTGACGATATCAAAAGTGGTTACGCTGCCGCTGCAGTTTACATCTGCGGCAATGGTTTGCCAGGGACATTGCAGCGGCTCCAGACCCAGAATATGTTTGGAAATCAACACCAGGTCGTAGGTGGTGAGTCCGGAGGGATGTCCGTCGCGGGTTGGTTTGAGGGTGTAACTCCGGTTTTGCAGGGAGACTACTTCGGAAAGGTCATACGTGCCGCTTACCAGAAAAGTGCTGTCGAATCCGGCGGCATTAATATTCATGTCTACCTCCTCAAGCGGTGCGCCAAAAGGATCGGTTACAGAGCAGTTTTTGGGTATAAGTTCCCCGATTTTAGCTTCCAGCAGAGCCATGGTTTCGGCGGCGGAATTGCCACGGATATCAAAAAACACCTGACCGGTACCCGGCGCGATGATGAAAAAAGTGGGAGTTCCCTGAAAAGCGCCGTATGCGCCACCCATATAAGGTTGCAGGGCTGTAATGCTACCACCATCCTTTCCGGCGCCAAGCATGGTCATGTTTTTATTGGTGAGATATTGTGCTACCTTGACATTGGTGTCGGTAATGAGCGTGCTCAGAAGCAGAAACTCCACCTGGCCCGGGTACTCAGCTTTCATGGCCGTGTATAAATTCTGAAACGGTGTAGCGTGAGCTGAACAGGGTGGACAAGAGGTAAAAAAGGCTTCTACTACCACTAATTTTTGCTGGTTAACATAATCTGCATACAATTGCCTCACTTGTCCATCGGAGGTTGTAATGGTAAAATCCGGCGCCGGCAATTGAGCGTAGAGCGCGCTGGAGCACAAAAGCAATGAGAGGAGGAGAAGTGTACGCATGTTTTAAGGATATTGGTTTCCAGTAGATTGTGTTTTCCTGCAGCGTTTTGTTTCCAGTAGGTTTTCATTTCCCGCAGAGGTTTGTTTCCCGCAGATTTACGCAGATGGACCGCAGATTTCGCAGAAGACGTTTGGCTGAATGACTCACGAGGGCTTGTCAAAAAGAAAAAATTGCTGCCGCAGGCAGCCCAAAATCCGCGTCATCCGCGTTCCAAAAAAAATCCGCGTCACCCGCGTCACCCGCGTTCCAAAAAAAATCTGCGTCACCCGCGTCACCCGCGTTCCAAAAAAAATCCGCGTCACCCGCGTCACCCGCGTTCCAAAAAAAATCCGCGTCACCCGCGTCATCCGCGTTCCAAAAAAAATCCGCGTCACCCGCGTCATCCGCGTTCCAAAAAAAATCCGCGTCACCCGCGTCATCCGTGTTCCAAAAAATCCGCGTCACCCGCGTCATCCGCGTTCCAAAAAAATCCGCGTCACCCGCGTCATCCGCGTTCCAAAAAAATCTGCGTCACCCGCGTCATCCGCGTTCCAAAAAAAATCCGCATCATCCGCGTTCCAAAAAATCCGCGTTCCAAGAACAAATTTAGACCATTTCCATCATATCAAACGCTTTCACAACGCCGATTCCCACAACTATCGCTTGCTGTACATTTGCATCATGCGTTACCGAATTACATTGGCAGTGTTCAGCACGCTTATCCTGATGCTGTTTGCCTTTGCCACTCCTTTGGATACTCCGGAAAAACTGGGCGAAAAGCTGTTTTCCGACCCGATTCTTTCTCAGGACAGCAGCATAAGCTGTGCCAGCTGCCATATCCCTGGATTTGCCTTTTGCGATACGGCCAGGGTAAGCAAAGGTGTTGGCGGCCGATTGGGTAAACGCAACAGTCCGGGTATCACCAACATGGCGGCCCGGGAGCATTTCTTTTATGATGGGCGCGCAGCTACGCTGGAACAACAGGTGCTGATGCCCATTCAGGATACCGTGGAAATGCGGGCCACTTTGCCACAAGTGTTGGAACGTCTGCGCCGGCACCCTGAATACGACGCCGCATTCCGCCGCATTTATGGCGCTCCGGCCGATCAGGAAAAACTGGCTGCAGTACTGGCTGCTTTTGTGCGCACACTGGAAACTTCCAATACGCCGTTCGACCGGTGGATGATGAACAAACCAGGTGGCATGAGCGAGGCCGCTGTACGCGGACGCGAGGTGTTTATGAAAAAAGGAAAATGCTTCGATTGCCACTTTTCCCCGGATTTTACCGGCGATGAATTCCGCAATGTCGGACTCTACACCGGGCGTCGCAACCTGGCTGACAGAGGCAGGTTTGATATCACCAAAGACAGTGTGGATTTGGGTAAATTCAAGGTTCCGGGTCTGCGCAATGTGGCTGTTACCCCGCCATATATGCACAACGGCATGTTCCAAACCCTCGAGGAAGTTATTGAATTCTACGATCAACCCAATCAAACCGTACCCGGCGGGTTCAACCGGGATACCCTGCTCAATACACCGCTCAACCTCACCCAGCAGGAAAAAGCAGACCTCAAAACATTCCTCGAAGCCCTCACGGATGACAGGTTTGTGAAATTGAACGATGGACGATGAACGACGGGGTGGTGAACCTAATTTTGGATTTGAATGGCAGAAATGGATAGAAATGTTAGGATTTCTTATTTGAAAGGGTACCCATTTTTCATAAAAGTACTTTGCCCCGTCCTTTAGGGCGGGGATTTGGGATCACAACAAGATAGAGAGCTTTAGCCCTTTTTTCATGGGGCTAAAGCCCCTCCAAATGTCCTTCAACTCTATTCTCCCCGCCCTAAAGGACGGGGCAATTTTGGCGCAACTCTCCAAATTAGAAATGTGAGTCCTTTTATAGATTTCCTATACATTTGGATTAAATTTCCATCGTCCTATGCAAAACTGGAATCCGCTTACTCCTGAAGAAGAATACGTAATTGCCCAAAAAGGCACGGAACGTGCTTTTACCGGCGAATACTGGAACCACAAAGGTGCGGGAACCTTCATCTGCCGCCGTTGCAATGCGCCGTTGTACCGTTCTGCCGACAAGTTTGACAGCGGCTGTGGCTGGCCTTCCTTCGACGATGAAATACCCGGAGCCATCATTCGCCACGAGGATAATTCCTTTGGTATGCGACGCACCGAAATTGTTTGCGCCAATTGCGAAGGCCACCTCGGCCATGTCTTTGAAGGCGAACGCATGACGGCTAAAAACACCCGCCACTGCGTAAACTCTCTTTCTATTCGTTTTGTGGCGGATTAAGGCACACTACTGGACATTTTGGTATCAGACCTATAGGGTTTCCAAAAACCTACGGTATGTACACAAGTTGAATGGGAAATCAATTTATGAGGTTAGTCCCCACTCATCACATCTAGCATCTTGTAACCCGCTGTTTTAACGGCGGGTAAAAGCCGACCCATCCATCACATCTAGCATCTTTACAAAACATCAACATCAAAAACCTCGGTGAAGGATATGATTTCCAGTGTAGCCTTGTACAAATTTTGGGCTGATGCTGATGTTTTGTAAAGATGTTAGATGTGATGGGGGGGGTATTCCTGGCCACTCGTTTAAACGAGTGGTTACAAGATGTTAGATGTGTTTCCCGATTGCCTTAACATCAATATATAACTTGTGTACATACCATAGGGTTTCCAAAAACCTTATAGGTCTGAAACCAAAATGTCCAGTAATGTGGGATTAAGGTCCAACCACCACCACTTTGTCGGCCATATACCACACCCCGAAGTACCCCAGCGCATTGCCGCTGAGCATGGTGCGTGGATTGTATGGCGTAGGGGAAGATAATGCCCGCCCGTCGCTGTTGGCAACGTCCGTAAAGTAGTTGTAATAAGCCCTGTCGGTACTCAGCAGCTGACATCGAAGGGTGTCGCCCGGTGCGTAGGTATTCCGGATAATGGGACGCGTAATTTGCTCGCCATCCCCCAGACGGTCGTCTGTAAGGCCATAAATTTCCGATTCGTAGCGGCCATTTCTAAACACTTTCAGGCGGTAATTATCCGCGCTGCCGGCCCGGTCCTGCCAGCGAAAAGCCAGGGAGTATTGTTCGGTTCCACTGTTGCCTCCCGGCCCTCCCGACAAAGCTTTTTCCAATATCAGGGTGTCCAAAGTAACCGGATAAGGTGTGACGGCCGGATCGGAAGTAATCAGTTGTCCGTCAGGCAATTCAATGCGCAGCGATACCACACCGGCAGGCTGCACAGAGATGTTTTCAAGGTAATAAAACCCGTTGCTGTAAAGCGGGATATCCAGGGCTCCATCGGGCGTTTGCAGCTGGATGATGGCCCCATTGATGGTTTCAAAATCGTTGGTTTGGTAGAAATCGCCGCTTTTGCGCAGCCAAACCGCGCATGCACCGGTAGCGGCATCCAGATTGGCTTCTACCACTACCCGTTGTTCGGAGCGGTCGAGTTCCAGTTCAATAACCTCTTCGCAGGCGCAAAGGCAGAAAATGGGGAGCAGAAAAAGGAGTTGTTTCATGTTAGAAAGAAAAATTCCAGGTGAGCGATGGTACAATACCAAACAAGGATGTTTTGATAGCCTCTGTTTGATTGGGGTTTGTGGCGCTCTCCTCAAAAGTGATGGAAAAAGCGTTTTTGCGGTTATACACGTTGTAAATGGATAGATTCAGGTCAGAATTCCAGCTTTTTTTCGATTTGAAATTCCAGGTCAATCCCAAATCAAGCCTATGATAATCAGGCATCTGGTCGCCATTTCGACCGGAATAAAGGGTAATGATCTCTCCGTCTACCTCATATTTACCTGTTGGAAAAGTCACGGCATCGCCGGTGTAATACACCCAGGCGGCAGAAGCGCTGAGTCGGGGCGCCAACTGATAGGTAGCCACCACCGCAATATCGTGCGTGCGGTCTTGTCTGGCCGAAAACCATTGCCCGCCATTGATGGCATCAAACTGGCGTTCTGATTTGGACAAAGTGTAGGAAACCCAACCGCTGAGTTTACCGCTGTTTTTCTTCACCATAAATTCTGCCCCATACGCACGCCCTTTCCCAAAAACCAACTCCGCTTCCAGGTTTGGATTCAGGAAGGTTTCAGCGCCATCTTCGTATTCCACCTGGTTGTTCAGCGACTTGTAATAGGTCTCTATGCTGAATTCCCACTGGTTATCAGGCCATTGATAAAAATATCCCAGCGAATACTGGTTGCCGATTTCCGGTTTCACCAGCGGAGTGCTCGGATACCAGATATCGGTTGGCGTGCCTGAAGTGGAGTTCGACAGCAGGTGCAAGTACTGGTACATGCGGTTGTAGCCGGCTTTCAACGAACTTTGGTCGTTCAGCATATAACTGGCGCTGGCCCGCGGCTCAAAACCCGCTGTGGTGTGGTAAAACACGCCATTTCCATAGTTGGTGCTGCTCACGGGCTGATCCATGCTGTTGTAGGTTTTTACTTCAAACGGACCAATGTTGCTGAAGGTACTCAAGCGCGCACCGTAGTAAAGCGTGAGGTTATTGCTCAGTTTTTGCTCATTATCTAAGTAAATTCCGGTTTCCAGCGCCTGTTGCTGCGGCAGTTCGATGGTTTGGTTGGTTTCTCCATCCTCCTCGGCAGTAAACTTTCCGGGTTTAAACTGGTGGTACACCGCGTTCCAGCCAAACTGCACGCTGTTTTTCGGATTCGAATACCAGTTGAAATCCTGCTTGAGGTTGTAGTCAAAAATGCCCGAGTTCAGGTTGATGCCCGCACCGGCATTATCTACGCCAAAACCATAATCAAAATCGCTGTAAATGAAAGAGGTGTTGCTGAACAACTGCTCGTTGAATACATGATTCCAGCGTACAGTAGCCGTGGTATTGCCCCAGTCCAGACCAATGCGGTTCAGGTTGAACACATCCCGCCCGAAGTAGCCCGACAGGAAAATCCGGTCTTTTTCGCCAAAATGGTAATTGGCTTTGGCGTTGAAATCGTAGAAATAGAGGGTGGTTTGGTCAAAATCGTTGCTAAATGCTTTAAGCACCAAATCGGCATACGTGCGCCTGCCCGACAGGATCAGGGAGCCGTTTCCGGCAGCATCCAGCGGAGTTTCCACCGTCAGGCGGGATGCAATGAGCCCTATACCGCCCGAAACCGCCGGTTTTTTGCTGTTGCCGTTTTTCATCCGCACATCCAGCACAGAAGAAATACGGCCGCCGTATTGTGCCGGAATGCCGCCTTTGTAGAGTTTGACATCCTTCAGGGCATCTGAATTAAACACGGAGAAAAAGCCCAGCAAATGTGAGGCATTGTACACCGGCGCCTCGTCCAGCAGCACAAGGTTTTGATCGGTATCGCCGCCGCGCACAAAGAAACCTGCGCTGCCTTCGCTGTTCGGACTCACGCCGGGCAATAGCTGAATGGTTTTCAGGATGTCTTGTTCTCCAAACAGCACCGGAATTTTTTTAGCGTCCTGGATAGACAGGGTAGCAACACCAATTTCTGTGCTGCGCAGTTGCTGGTCGTCGCGTTTGGCGCTCACCACCACTTCCGAGAGCGCCTTTCCGGACCCCAGCTCTACGTCGAGCCGCTGGTCGGTTTGCAGGTCTATATCCAGCGTTTTGGAGTCGTAGCCCACATAGCTGAAGCGCACCTGGTAGCGGCCTTTTGGCAGGGAGATGGCGTAATAGCCGTATTCATTGGTGCTTACGTGTTTGGAAATAGCCGGCACACCTACGCCGGCATACAGCAGTTCCTCGCCGGATTGTGCGTCTTTAAGGTATCCGGAAAGCGTTACCTGCTGTGCCTGCAAGCAGGTAGCGCCTAAGAAGGTGATAAAAAGGACTAAAAGGGTATGTTGCATGGGTATCTTGTTTACAGGAACAAAGAACGCCGGAGCCCCGTCTCGCGTCAAATAGAATCAATGAACGGCCGGATTTAGTCAATGAACAGGAAAAATGAGTCGTCTTTTTCGGCATTTGGCTCATTTTAACATTGATGTATGGGAGAGGATGATAACTTTGTTTCGATCTCCTCGCATTTCGTACATGAAAAAAAACGCTTTATTCATTTGCCTCATTTGGGCCACCCTTTGGACGGTCAATACCCACGCTAATCCTGCCAACCTGTTTATTCAATTAGAAGGCTACCAAACGCTGATCCACAAGAATTTCGCATATATCATTATTCCGGATGTCAACCATCCATACAAAGAACAATATCGTATTTCCGATGAAGGAAATATGCATGTTTCACTCTTGATCAGCCATTCAAGAGAGGTTATTCTCTCCTATGATGACCGGGAAATCTCACTGATTTTGAGTCCTGGGGATCAGGCCGAACTGCACCTTTCCATGGAAACTTTTCAGCAGGCTGGACCCATAAAAGGGAGATTCAAAGGGGTGCATCAGGAAGCGGTAATGCTTATGTTAACCTGGCAACCAACCATATCAGATTGGATTTCAACGGCAACCAATGCGTTTGTTGCAGAAAAGTCTACACCTGAAGGTGAATATAGAGAAGTAAGGCTACTGGAAATGACCGATGTGCTGAATGCGTTTCAGACCCTTGTGGCTAAGGAAAAAATAGATAACCAGTTTTTTCTGGATTGGGCCAAATCCCAAATTCGGTATGCGGCAGCTAATGATTTGTGTTTGTTTCCATTTATGGGTAAAGTCAACACGAGTATAAACGAATCAGTCCCTTATTTTGATTTTATACATCGGTTCTCACCGGAAAATGATTTTGTGTCTTCCTTACAATCCTATACCAATTACCTGAAAACACTGATTTCTAACCTGAATATCATCGGTAACATTGCGGAAAAGCATAAGGATCAAAGAGATTCTCTGAAAAGCAGTGGCAATACATTTCCCTTGAAATTTGATATTTTTAGTAAAACACTGACGGGAACCGAGCGGCAACTGGCATTGACCAATTTGTACCTCCATGCCAAAAGGATACCACAGCCATACCTGGATAGCCTGAGTCGCTATTTGCCATTATCGGAGATTCAAAAAATGGATACTCAAGACCTGGTTGGTAAAACAACGCTTTTGGAACTGTTGACGAATTTTCCACTTAGGGATGCCGAAAAACAGCCTTTGCTGGAATTATACCAGCAGTCATCCGGCAAGGTGGTTTACCACGATTTTTGGTTCCTTGGTTGCGCCCCCTGTATGCGCGAACTGCCTCATTATAATCAGCTGATTGAAAAGGCCGGCGCTGAGGTGGAATTCATCTTTTATGGGGTTTATATGGAGGAAAAGGAATGGAAAGAGGCCGTAGTTAAGTATGGAATAAAGGGTAGGCACTATTTGTTGAGCAAAAACCAAATGGCCTTTTTTGAACGTTATTTTGCATTGAACGGATTTCCACACCACCAAATCCTGGACGCTCAGGGAATGATTGTGCCGGGAAAACTACCAGGCGTTCACCCGGAACAATTTGACTGGATTTTGCAGGCACTGGAAAAAGCGAAAGGTAAAAGGTAGTTGGAAGCCCATCTGAGGCTAAAATTTGATTGTATTTTTGTGGCCATTAGCGCATGTTGATATGAAAAACTCGATATTGATGGTTGCCCTCCTGGTTGGTTCCTGGCCGCTTTTCGCGCAAAATAACGCTATGGGGCTGGACACCATTTTCCCATTCAGCATTCCATTGCTCACCATCGACAGCAGCACCGTGTTGAATTCAAAGACCGTAATGAGAATACCCCAAAAGGAGAAACAAAGGAAACCCACGGTGATTGCCTTCTGGCTCACTACATGTGTGCCATGCCAAAGAGAGTTGAGCACATATACCTCCCGTTACCCGGAATGGAAAAAACAAGCTGAATTCAATCTGTTTGCAATTTCCACGGATTTCCCTAAAAATTTTCGCAGCATTGCCAGGATTGCGCAGGAAAATCAATTCCCTTTTAAAGTATATTGGGATCGCGATCGTTTGTTCCGATACGTCATGCCCGGGGGGCTGAACGGGCTTCCACAGGTATTTATATTTGACAAAAACGGGAAACTGGCGTATCAGCACAAAGGGTTTCGCCCGGGAGATGAGGTGAAGTTGTTTGAACAGATAAAGGGGTTGCAGTAAAAGAACAGTAGTGCTTTATTTCATGTGGTTTACTGTCGGGGTGACTGCCAGTCACCCCGACAGTAAACCACATGAAATAAAGCTTGAACCGCTTCTGCGTGGCTATACGCCATCAAATGCCCGCCGTCAGGAACTACGATGATTCCTGGTTCTTTCAGGCTACTGAGGGGTAAAATATGGTCTTTGTCGCCGTGCACGCGAATGGCATCCTTCATAGGAGCTGTATTATCCCAGTGCAAAATGGCATTCATTGCCCAGGATAGAAAGGTACTATCTGTATCAGCCAAAATAGCTGCCAGAAGTTGTTTTTCCTGTGTAGTTTTCATACCAAATAACCAATAAGTAATGGCATTTGCCCGCTTCAATAATTTAATGGGCAGGAGCTTGTGCAGACGAAGTTTGCCTGCCAGCCTATAGTGCCAAGGAATCTCATTCCGGGTGGTAGCGGTCGACACCAGAATCACACCCTCGCAGGCCATTTGTCTGGATATTTCCGTTGCGATCATGCCACCAAAAGACACCCCCAGCAACCAGGGCTTTTCTGAGCTGATTTGACTGCGCAGCCGATGGGCATAATCCCGCAGGGATTCCCCAGCCTCAGGTGTAATCCAGTGTACGTGATGCAATGTAAAGCCTTGAAAATCAAGCCGCTGGAAAATGCGCGCATCTGCGCCGAGTCCACTGATCAGGTACAGGTGCTTATCCATGGTTTTTAATCCTGTACAGTCAAAAACCTGGCCGGTACATGATCTGTGAGCCAGACTCCGTTATCAGACTGGTAAAAGGTATGGCCTACTTGGGCCATCCGGCCTGCAAGGACGATAAAAATAAACGGTTTCCCGTGTCGTTGTCCCACTTTACGGGCGGTGTCCAAATCAGCACTTAAATGAACATGCTGGCGACTTCTTTTATCCAGTCCTGATTGCAAAATAGCAGATGCTGAATGTTCTGCGGTACCGTGATAGAGTATATCCGGCGGAGTTTGGCTGTCAATGCCCAGGTCAATAGACACAGAATGCCCCTGATTGGCTCGTAATTGCGTACGGGATTCATTCAGGGCAAAACGCTTTTTGGGGTTGGTGGCTACCACCAGTTCCAGCAAGGCTTTATCGAATATCACACCGTGTTGATTCGCTTTTTCAATCAGGATGTCCACATCTGTCCAGCCATTGATATCCAGTTGAATACCAATCAGTTCTGGTTGGTGGCGGAGTACCAGACTGAGGAATTTACTGGTGTGGAGTAGTTTTTTGTCGCCGGGAGTCATACTTGGAGTTGTAACTTTGGGAATCGGGTTTAGTTCCGGGTTTAGTTCCGGGTTTAGTGACGGGGTGACTGCCAGTCACCCCGTCACTAAACCCGGAACTAAACCCCCATACATCCGGTAAAGTTCCAAAAACGCACTTCAAACCATGATACAATACCTCAAATGTTGCTTTTTCAGCTTGTCCCTGATTTTACTGCCTGGCGTCGCGCACGGCCAAACCGAGGCTTTAGTGCAGGCTAACAAGCTGTATGTGCTGGCCTGGATTCCGGAGTTCCCGGATAGTTTTATGGTATTGCTGAATGTGGTCTCGGAAAGTGAATATCAGCGCTATTGTGTACTCAACAGGTTAAAAAAAACGCACTTTGATCTGGACTGCTGGGAGGGTAGAGGAGGTCTGGAGGATCCCGCTCGCTGGGGACAAAAATTGTACATCAGGTTTAACAGGCATCAGGAAGCCAGAATCAAGTTTGGGAGAAGGCAAAAAGCATATCGGGTGCAGGATATGGGGGCTGGGAGGTATTGGTTGGTGGCGAAGTGACCTATCCTAAAGCCATCGGTAACATCAATAAGAATGCCAGGGCCTGGTTGTAATCCAAGACAGGGTACTCAAGACCTAACCGTCGGATGTTTTGATAATAGGTTTGATGCTGCTGGTAGTACATTTTTTCACTTTGGATAAACCAGGCCTTTGGGCCTAATTTTTGGGCTATAAACCATTTTTCAATAAGCCTGGCACTTCTCCCATTTCCATCATTCCAAGGGTGAATTTTTACAAAAACCAGGTGAATCATGGAAGCATAGAACAATACTTCTTCAATAGTCAAATCCTTGGCAAGTAAAACGGACATATCCACCATTAATTTTTGCATTTCGGTAGCAACCTCAAAAGGGGATGCCGCTACATATTCAATACGTCCGTCGGGCGTAGCCACATACATGTTTTGTGTTCTGAACTTTCCTTGTTGATTTTTTGCAAGGAGGTTCTTGGTTAATATTCTATGTGCCTCTGCTATATTTTCTTCCGTCAACGCATGCGACTGAGAAAAGGTGTATGCACTGTAAAGATCGTCTATCTTTTTGGTATAATCAGGAGAAAAGGAGATGCCAAACCTTTTATGTTTGATATAACTGTCTAAATCGATGTCTTCTCCTTCAATTTTACTGCTGAAAACGGAAGAAACTGAAGTGTAAAAGCTGAAAGAATCCGATGATATTTCCGCATCCTTCAACCCATTAAATGCCGCTTGCAAGCCTTTGGGTGCAAGCTCCAAATAGGCAGGAAGTAGTGCAGTAGGGATGATGGAAAGTGTGTGGTTCATTTTGACGACGCAAGTAAGTGTTTTTGTACCACGGGGGCAACGGTATTCTCGTTTATTCCCTTTTCCTTGCAATATTTACTTTTCAGCCACTCATTGAGCGTTTTGTTACCCTTGCTCGAATTGCAGGAGCCACAACATAATGCATACCATTTCGGGGGGCTTTATCCCACATCCACAAAATTCCGTGGCGTTTCATAAAGTCGCACGTGCAACCCAAAACGCTCAGGCAAGTGCCCCCGCAGGATCTGCCAGATCACCACGGCAATGTTCTCGGCTGAGGGAATCAGATTTTGAAACTCGGGCAGTTCGATGTTCAGGTTTTTGTGGTCAAAACGGTCTTCCACCTGTTCCCGGATGAGCTGTGCCAGCCACACGAGGTCTACCACCATGCCGGTTTCGGGGTCTATATCGCCCGTTACCCTCACCTCCAGTTCGTAGTTGTGTCCATGGTAATGCGGATTGTTGCACAAGCCAAAAACTTCGCGGTTTTTTTCGTCAGACCAGCCTGGATTGTGAAGTCGGTGCGCAGCGTTGAAGTGGGCGCGTCGGGTTACGGAGATTTGCATGGTGTAAAAAGGATGGAAAAAAGGTTGGTTGTGTTGCGATTTTCCCATTTAGTGTCGGGGTGACTGGCAGTCACCCCGACACTAAATGGGAAAATCGCAACCAGGCACGCCGTCTTTAACACCACACAAAGATATTGGTTGCAACCACAGGCAACGCTAATCCCCGCAAAAACGTCCGGAGCAGAGTGTTTCTTTGTGCTTGTTTTGAGTTATTCCATCCAGTTTCCCCTGCACCGTTGGCCGCTGGCTTTGCTGGCAGCATTGTGTTTGTTTGTCACCCCGGCACAGGCACAATACTCCAACCTGCGCGAAAAAGTGCTCTCCCCTGCAGCTCTGCAGACACTGGATTCTCTGAGCGTTGCGCCACCGCTGATATCTGCCGCCGATGTGTTTTCAGGCCAGCCTCTGCCGCTTTCGCTTTTTTCGCTGGAAAACAACCGCCTGCGTACAGACACCGCTTCCCTGTATGCCCTGTTCCCCGATTGCCAAAAAATACTGCTGCGCTATCGGGTGCTGCCGTACAACCTGGCCACACCGGTATTGCGCCTGGATACACTGGCCATCCGACGCCGGATCAACGACAATGCCATCGAATTCGATTATGAGCCCTACAAACCGGTCAAGCCGCTTTGGGAACAGAGTGGATTAACTTCCTCGGGTGCATACACGCGCGGACTATCCTTCGGCAATAGTCAGAACCTGGTGTTCAATTCCAACCTCAATCTCCAACTCAACGGTAAATTAGGTAACGACCTGGAACTCGTAGCCGCGCTTTCAGACAACACCATCCCCCTGCAACCCGATGGCACTACCCGGCAATTGCAGGAGTTTGACCGCATTTTTATTCAGTTAAAACGCAAAAACGCTACGCTCACCGCAGGCGATTTTGACCTGGTGCGCCCGGAAAACACGTATTTCCCTTATTATTTCAAACGCCTGCAGGGCGCCATGGTATCGGTGGATCAGTGGAAAATACAGGGATTGCCCGGCTTGGGTAAAATCCGGGCTGCTGCGGCCGTATCACGCGGAAAATTTGCCCGCCAACTCATCCAGGGGCAGGAAGGCAACCAGGGACCATACCGGCTGCAAGGCACTGAAGGCGAACGGTTTATCATCGTATTGGCCGGTACGGAAAAGGTGTACATTGACGGGCAGTTGCTGCGCCGCGGACAAGAAGAAGATTACATCATAGACTACAACCTGGGCGAACTGAGTTTTACGCCACGGCGCCTGATTACCAAAGACATCCGAATCATCGTGGAGTTTGAATACGCGGTGCAAACTTACCTGCGATCCACCATTGCAGCCGATGCTGCCTGGACCTTGCCCAAAACCCGGCTGGTGTTCAGTCTGTATTCCGAACAAGACAGCCGAAACAATGGTGGCGCCCAGGAACTCTCTAATACCGAACGCAACAGACTGGCTCTGGCGGGCGACAACCTTCGCAATGCCTATGCGCCGGGGGTGGATACACTGGAAAATTTTGATCCCACGCGGGTGTTGTACCGTTCCGTGGATTCGGTGGTGTGTGGTCAATTGCGTCAAATACTGGTGTACAGCGCCGACCCGGATTCTGCCCGGTTTGGCGCCCGGTTTACCGAAGTGCCTGTCGGGGAAGGCAATTATGTACTGGCGCTAACAGCTGCCAATGGCCGTGTATTTCGCTGGTCGACGCCGGATCCTGTAACCTGCGCGCCTACCGGCAATTTTGAACCCGTGGTGAAGCTGATTGCCCCGGAAACCAGGCAATTGTACACGCTGGGAGCCCAAATTACCCCCAGTAAAAATGCTGGTATCTCGCTGGAAATGGCCCTCAGCAACCGCGACCTCAACCGTTTTTCACCTTTGGGCAATGCCGACAATCAGGGATTGGCAGGTAAGTTGGGCTGGCAACAAATCCTGCCGCTCAAAAAGGGTTGGAAAGCGGCCTCTACGGTGCATTACGAATACATAGCCCAAACATTCAGATCTCTGAACCCTTACCGGCCAGCAGAATTTGTACGGGACTGGAACATTGGAGCAAGCACGGATACGGTGGCAGAGCAATGGGGGCGGGCCGGACTTTCCCTGGAAAAAACGAAGTTAGGGCAGGCCCGGTATGAATTAGGACTCTTTCGGAGGGAAGGGGTGTATAGCGGCACAAAACAAGTAGGCGCCTGGCAAGTACAGCACAAAGGCTGGGCTTTAACTGGAGAAATGAATCTCCTGCAAACGAGCGGCCTAGCGGAAAACACCCGTTTTTTCCGCCCCAAAATGGAACTGTCAAAGACCCTGTTTGTCAAAACAGATACCCTCCCTAACCGGCCCTGGTTAAAACTGGGTTTATATGCTGAACGGGAAAAAAATGCACGCAGCGGGGTGGGGATCGACACCCTGAATGCCCTGAGTTTTTGGTACGATTTACTTCGTTTTTACGTACAAACGCCTGAAAATCAAGGCGCCTGGCAGTGGAGTGCCTATGCCTCGCAACGAAATGATTTTGCTCCTGATGACGCCGGTTTCAAGCAAAACACCCTCGCCCGTGATTTTAACCTGAAAGGTCTGTGGAACCACGCAGTTGCACGCAGTACGCAACAACTCGCTTGGGTGCTCACTTATCGCAAATTGCGCGTTTTGGCGCCTGAACTAACCAGAGAAACCCCGCAGAATACGTATTTGGGAAGGGTGGATTACAATCTCAGCACCTGGAAAAATGCCTTGGGCCTTACCACCGGTTATGAACTGGGCTCGGGTCAGAGCCCGAGAATTGAATTTACTTATTTGGCTGTCAATCCTGGCGAAGGTCAATATTCCTGGATAGACCGCAACCGGGATAGTATTTTGCAGGTAGATGAAATGGAATTGGCGGTGTTTCAGGATCAGGCAAATTACGTGCGGGTGGCGGTTACCACACCAGATTATATACGCACCAATAACCTGGCATTTAATCAAACCCTGCGCTTCGAACCCCGCCAACTTTGGCCGGCTGCCAAAAAAGGCTGGAAAAAATGGCTGGGACGCACGTCCACCCAAAGCACCCTTCAGATCAACCGGCGCACCTATGCAGAAGCGACAGGGGTGCGTGTGTGGGATCCTTTTCAGTCGGGATTGCCGGATACGGTGATGGTAACATTGAGCGCTGCGCTGCGCAATATACTGTTCCTGAACAGGGGTCAACCCAGGTGGGATGCCTCTTTATCTGCTGGCGACAACCGGAGTCAATTGTCGCTCACCACAGGATTTGAGCAGCGTCGTACGCAAGATTACCTGCTCCACCTGCGCAGCAGTTTCAACGCGCGCTGGAGCCTTGAAGCCGATGTAGAACGCTTTTTTAAAAACAACGAAAATCAGGCATTCAGCACCCGAAATTATACCATTGAAGGCTGGGAGCTGGGGCCAAAACTTACCTGGATTCCAGTTCGCGGACTACGGGCTTTGGCCAACTTAAAATGGTCGGAAAGTAACAACAGATTGCCATCGGCAGAAAGTGCGGTGCAAACAGCCTGGACAGCAGAAATTAACTGGAATCCGGTAGCCAAACCTAATCCAGCCGGGTTTAAACCAGCTACCTCCCTGCGACTCAAAGGGACTTATGTAGATATAGCATACACAGGCGCGGCGAATTCCGCGGTGGCATTTGTGATGCTGGAGGGGTTACAAAATGGCAAAAATTTCCTCTGGAACCTGAATCTGGACCGACAGTTGTCGAAATCCATGCAGCTCAGTTTACAATATGAAGGTCGCAAAACCGGTATCAATCGCGTGATACATGTAGCGCGTGCGCAGGTGAGGGCGGTGTTTTAGGAACGATGAACGATGGCAAGCCGGGCTATAGTGAGAGTCTCACTCCAAGTGAGACTCTCACTATAGCCCGGCTTGCCATCGTTCATCGTTCATCGTTCATCGTTCATCGTTCATCGTTCATCGTCCATCGTTCTGCAATTTCTGCTGCCAATCGCGCATTATTCAGCACAAGTTCAATATTGGTTTGCAGGCTACGGCCGGTAGTGAGTTGTTCTATTTTGGCGAGTAGAAAAGGGGTGAGGGCTTTGCCGCGAATACCTTTTTCTTCGGCTTCTGCAACAGTTAGAGCAATGGTTTTTTCCATAAGCTCGGCATCCAGCTGGTCTTTTTCCGGTACCGGGTTGGCAATGAGTGCGCCGCCGCGTGGATCGATTTGCCATTTGGTGTGAAGCAAATGGGCAATTTCTTGTGGTGTATCCAGTTTGAAATCCACTTTATAGCCACTTTTTCGGGCATAAAAAGCAGGGAAATCAGGCGTTTGGTATCCTATCACCGGCACCCCCATGGTTTCCAGGTATTCGAGGGTGAGTCCGAGGTCAAGGATACTTTTGGCACCTGCGCTTACTACAGCCACCGGTGTATGGGCCAGTTCCTGCAGATCGGCGGAGATGTCCATAGTAGTAGCGGCGCCCCGGTGCACCCCTCCGATGCCGCCAGTAGCGAAGATGCGTATTCCTGCCAAATGTGCAATCATCATGGTAGAAGCTACTGTGGTTGCGCCGTTCAATTGTTGGCTGACCAGATAGGCCAGGTCACGCCTGCTCGCTTTTGGGATATTTGGACCGTTTTTGCCCAGGAATTCAATTTCTTCAGGGGTGAGCCCGACTTTGAGTTTCCCGCCAAGGATCGCGCAGGTGGCCGGAATAGCGCCGGCATCGCGTACGGCTTTTTCCACCAGAAGTGCCGTTTCCACATTTTGTGGGTAAGGCATACCATGGGCGATGATGGTGCTTTCCAAGGCGACAACAGGCTGTTTCAGGTGCAAGGCAGCCTCGGTTTCAGGAGCGCAGGATAAAAATGGATGCAGCATATGCGTGGAAATCGTTGAAAATCAGCTTGAATTCCGGGTTTTAAAAAAAATGAAAATTTTTTCCACCACAAAGGTTGCGAATTTACCAATTCGGATTTTACCTTTGCACCCGCTTTTGAAAAAAAGCAAATGTCTCATTAGCTCAGTTGGTTAGAGCGGCGGACTGTTAATCCGTAGGTCCAAGGTTCAAGTCCTTGATGGGACGCATAAGCCACTCCGAATCTTCGGGGTGGCTTTTTTCGTTTGGAACGCGGATTTTTTTTGGAACGCGGATGCCGCTGGTGACGCGGATTTATTTTGGAACGCGGATGCCGCTGGTGACGCGGATTTTTTTTGGAACGCGGATGCCGCTGGTGACGCGGATTTTTTTGGAACGCGGATTACGCTGATGACGCGGATTTGATTTGGAACGCGGGTGCCGCTGGTGACGCGGATTTATTTTGGAACGCGGATGCCGCTGGTGACGCGGATTTTTTTTTGGAACGCGGATGCCGCTGGTGACGCGGATTTTTTTGGAACGCGGATGACGCTGATGACGCGGATTTGATTTGGAACGCGGGTGCCGCTAGTGACGCGGATTTTTTTTTGATGCTGCCTGCGGCAGCAAGGTCACGGGAGCAACCCAGCCGAACGTCTTCTGCGAAAGCTGCGGCCCATCTGCGAAAATCTGCGGGAAACCAAAATTTGCGCGAATCCACCTAAAACCGAACGCCAACTCAAACACTCAAACACTCAAAAACTCAAACACTCAAACACACAAAAAATGAGCTTACTCACTGTCGGTACCGTTGCTTTTGATGATATTGAAACACCTTCCGGTCGTGCGGAAAAGGTGGTAGGCGGGGCCTGCACCTATATCTCCCTTGCGGCTTCCTACTTTGTGAAACCGGTTCGGGTGGTTTCTGTTGTGGGCGACGATTTTCCCCACGAAACCCTGGAATACCTGCGCCACCGTGGCGTGGATTTGGAAGGTTTGCAGATTAAGGAAGGAGAAAAGTCTTTCTTCTGGGCTGGCCGCTACCATAAAAGTCTGAATACCCGCGATACCCTGGATACACAGCTCAATGTATTGGCCACGTTTGATCCCGTACTTCCGGAATCCTACAAGCAAAGTGAATATCTGATGTTGGGTAACCTCACGCCTATGGTGCAGATGCAGGTACTTGAGCAACTTACACACCGTCCAAAACTGGTGGCTCTTGATACCATGAATTTTTGGATGGATATTGCCATGGACGACCTGCGTAAGGTGCTGGAAAAGATAGATGTACTGACTATTAACGACGAAGAAGCGCGTCAACTCTCCGGAGAACATTCCCTCGTTCATGCCGCAAGAGCGATCCACAAAATGGGTCCGAAATACCTGATTATAAAAAAAGGAGAACATGGCGCGCTGTTGTTTCACCGCGGACAGATTTTCTATGCTCCAGCCCTGCCTCTGGCTGAAGTGACAGACCCCACCGGCGCCGGCGATACCTTTGCAGGAGGTTTTATGGGGTATATTGCCAAAACAGGCGACATTTCCTTCGAAAACATGAAACGAGCCGTTGTTTTTGGCTCTGCCATGGCCTCCTTCTGCGTGGAAAAATTCGGAATTGAACGACTCAAAGGCCTTACACCGGCTATGATTGAAAACCGCGTGGAAGAATTTGCCGAACTGGTAAAGTTTTAGCGCTCCCCTCTTCCCCATACGCCATGAAAAATCCACTACCCATAGCAGAGGCCGAACGCCAGGAATTTGTGCGTTCTATCCGGTTATCTCGGATGATACTGCCTGTTGCCTTGGGTTTGGCAGCGGTGGGGTATTTGTTTTACCGGCAATTTGATGTAGAAAAATTCCGCACCATATCCTGGAGCACACATGCATTTGCCTGGATTGGTGCAGCATTGTTATTGTTGATTGCGCGCCATTTCTTTTATGCATTTCGCTTAAAAACACTCACTGGCAATCAGTTTTCCTGGAAAAAATGCCTGGAGCTCATCGTCATTTGGGAATTCAGCAGCGCCCTTACACCTACCAGTAAAGGCGGCCCATTTGTGATGCTTTTTGTACTCACCCAAGAAAAAGTTCCCGCTGGTCGTACCGCAGCAGCCATTTTTTATACCATGATATGCGATACAGGATTTTTTGTGGTCCTGTTGCCGCTGTTGCTGAGCATTTACGGTCCGCCCATGCTTTATCCGGGCACAACTGCATATACCGACCAAAACCTGGCTTCAAGCGTGCTGTTTTTTACTTACAGCATGATGGTTATGTACTGGATAGTGCTGATGTTTTTCGTGTTTATCCGGCCGCAATACGCTCGCAAAGCCATGCATGGATTGGCAGGTGTTTCCTGGTTGAAAAAATGGTCGGCCAAATTAATCTGGTGGGGGGAAGAGTTCGAATTAGCGGCACAGGAATTACGTCAGCAAAACTGGACCTATCATGCCAAAGTGATGATTGGCGCTCTGGGCGCCTGGACCAGTAAATTTCTAATGATCAACTGCCTGATCATTGCTATTGTGCCCACCACCCCAATTGATGGCGGCACACAAGCATTTATCTATGCCCGATTAGTGGCTATGTTCGTCATAATGGCCTTTAGTCCTACACCCGGGGCGGCTGGCTTGGCTGAAATAGCCCTGGCCGGATTTATTTCCGATTATGCGCCTACCGGAATCGGCATGATTGTAGCGATACTTTGGAGAGCCATGGCCTATTACGGTTACCTCATTGCTGGAGCCATCGTAGTGCCAGCCTGGGTTTCGGTCAGGTTGAAACGATAAGGGTTTGGGGTGATTGTGAAACCTGAGCGTTATTTTGGTGTTTTATTTTTTTACCACTAAGACACTTAGGGCACAAAGGTGAAAGCTCTTGGTGTCCTAAGTGGCTTAGTGGTGAACATCAACAGACTACGAACGTCTAAACAAACGTTATTTTTGCTCTTCAGAAACCTATAAACAAAATTTCTGTCACCGTCTATCGTCCACCGTCCATCGTCATACGCTCATGCCAAACGCTGCTTTGAAGTCGCTAGTACTATTGCTTTTCTCCCTGTTCGGTGCAGTATTGTCTGCCCAAACAGCGGATCCTAATTTGGCTAACCAATATTTTTCAGATGGTGAATTTGAAAAAGCTGCTGCATTGTACAGTCAATTAGTTGAAAAGGAGCGCAGGAGCGACTACTATTTTACACGGTATATTGAATGTTTGACCAAACTGGAAAAATGGGAGGACGCGGAAAAAGCGGTTAAAAAACAGATCAGGGATCAGCCTGAAAACAACATATTATTTGTGGTTTACGGACAGATTTTTGAAGAACAGGGTAAAACAACCGAAGCCGAGACGCAATACCAGAAAGCTATTGATAAAATGGCATCCGATTATGCGGCAGTGATTCGATTGGCCAATATGTTCCAGAATGAATCCAAGTACGATTATGCCGTAAAAACCTACGAACGGGGCGCCCAACTTACCCGGGATCCATACCGTTTTGCCTATAATTTGGGCGATTTATACCGAAGAAAAGGCGAGCCGGTCAAAATGACCGAACAATACCTCAATGCACTGGAATCCGACCCCGGAAAATTGCCCTCCCTGCAAACCGTTTTTGCGCGTACGCTGGGCGCTGAAGACTTGCAGGAGCTGCAATCTCAATTGTACGTGCGAATCCAGGAAAAAGAAAATCCGGATTATATAGAGCTGCTGGCATGGTCGTTCGTGCAAAAAAAAGACTTCAAAAGCGCCTTGCGTCAATATAAAGCGCTGGATAAACGCCTGGGTGAAAGCGGACAACGCATCATGCGTTTAGCTGATGATGCAGCAGAAGCCAGGGATTATGAAACGGCTATTGCTGCCTATGAATATGTGATGACCGAAAAAGGTCAAACCAGCCCGTTTTTCTATGATGCCAAACGCGAAGCCATGCAGTGCCGCCGACGCAAAATCACAGAAGGGCTGAATTATACCCAGCAGGATTTGACCATATTGGAAACAGAATATGAAACCTTTCTCTCCCAATTCGGCAAAAGCAGTATGAGTGCAGCTATTATCCTGCAATTAGCCGAACTGGAAGCCCTCTATTTGCGGAATCTGCCCAAGGCCATTCAATTGTTAGAGGAACTCAAGCAAATGCCCGGTTTGCGCCAGGACCTCATCGCCCGACTCAAAATCAACCTCGGCGATTATTACCTCATGAACGGCGATATTTGGGAAAGTACCCTGTTGTACAGTCAGGTAGATAAAGCTTTTAAAGAAGATACTATTGGTCAGGAAGCGCGGTTTAAAAATGCTCGGTTATCTTATTTCAACGGCGATTTTCAGTGGGCCCAGGCGCAATTCGATGTGTTGAAAGCCTCTACTTCCAAAATGATTGCCAACGACGCCCTGGATTTGTCGGTATTCATCATGGATAATCTCAATTTGGATACCACATCCGATGCTATTTCCTTGTATGCAGCTGCAGAAATGCTGGTGCTGCAAAACCGATATGATGAAGCATTTTTGAAATTAGACACCCTTGCCCGTGATTTTCCGGAACATTCACTGCAAGATGACATTTTGTACTTAAAAGCCAGGATTTGGGAAAAACAACGGGATTATGCCAAAGCAATTCCATTGTTTGAAGAAGTGGCTGATAAGTACAAAGAAGACATTCGCGCCGATAATGCATTGTATGCACTGGCACTGATTTATGAAACAAGAATGAACGATGTAGAAAAGGCCAAATCCATCTATGAAAAGATATTTTTGGACTACTCAGGCAGTGTGTTCGCTGTGGATGCCCGGAAACGTTTCCGGATTCTCAGAGGAGATAAAGTGCAGTAGTGAGTGTTTGAGTGCCGGAGTGTTTGAGTGCCTGAGTGTTTGAGTGCCTGAGTGCCGGAGTGTTTGAGTTGGCGTTCGGCTTGGATTTATCTGTTGTCACTGCTACGTATGCAAATGGTCTTGTTTCGCGAACTTTGCGTTCTTCGCGGTGAACCTAAACCTACCTTTACATGAACACCATTGACGCCTACATTTCCACCCATCCGGAAGAAATCCAGGTATTGCTGGAAAAAGTAAGAGCCTTTATTCGGGAAAATGCTCCCGGCGCTACGGAAGACATTAAATACGGTATCCCAACCTTTGTTTTGAACGGGAATTTGGTGCATTTTGCCGCTTTCAAACACCATATAGGCTTTTACCCTGCCCCAAGTGGTCTGGTAGAATTTGCCGATGAACTCGCGCCCTACAAAGCCGGCAAAGGATCCGTGCAATTCCCGCTTGATCAGCCCCTTCCCCTGGAACTTATTCGCAAGATTGTGGCGTTTCGCGTGGCAGAAAACCTGGCGAAAAAAGCTTCCAGGAAAAAGAAGCCCCAGAATGCCCCGGAATGAGGGAGGAATTTGGGAACTTTGTGCGAGAATTACCACTAAGACACTTAGGACACTAAGAAGCACTAAGTCTTAAATTTCAAAAATTCTGGAAATACATCGAGAATTGTCACTTAGTGCCTTAAGTGTCTTAGTGGTAATCCCCTCTTACTCTTTACCTACCACCATGTCAGACATATTCGAAAAAGCGGAGCTGGTTTTAGCCGAAATCAATGCACAATCGCCAGCTAATGCAGCAGAACTGGAAGCGTTCCGTATCCAATACCTTGGCACCAAAGGCCTGATCAAGGGCCTGATGGAAGAAATGCGCAATGTGCCTAATGAGCGCAAACGTGATTACGGTCAGCTCATGAACCGGCTCAAGCAGGATGCCGAAACCAAACACGATGCCCTGAAGGAAGTTTTTGAGGCGCAAGCCCAAAACGCCGCTGGCAGTGCGCTGGATCTAAGCGCTCCCGGCGAGCCTGTGCCTTTGGGATCGCGCCACCCGGTGGCAGTAACCATGAACCGGATTGTGGAAATTTTCACCCGCATGGGCTTCAGTGTGGCCGACGGACCTGAAATTGAAGACGACTGGCACAATTTCACGGCCATGAATACGCCGGAAGACCACCCGGCACGCGATATGCAGGATACTTTCTACGTGGTAGATGCTCCGGGAATGCTCCTGCGTACACACACCTCGCCTGTACAGGCGCGCGTGATGGAAAACCGCCAACCACCTATTCGCATTATTGCGCCAGGACGAGTGTACCGGAACGAAACCATTTCCACCCGCTCACATGCTCAATTCCATCAGGTGGAAGGATTATACATTGATGAAGGTGTTTCTTTTGCAGATTTGAAACAAACACTCCTCTACTTTGCTCAGGAGATGTTTGGCGCAACCAAAATCCGCCTTCGCCCATCCTTCTTCCCGTTCACGGAACCTTCTGCAGAAATGGATATCTGGCTGGGCACAGATACAGAAAAAAATTACAGACTTACCAAGGGCACCGGCTGGCTGGAAATTCTCGGCTGTGGCATGGTAGATCCCCAGGTGCTGGAAAACTGTGGTATTGATTCCAAAAAATACAGTGGCTTTGCCTTCGGTATGGGCATTGAACGCCAGGCACTTCGTTTGTACGAAATTGGCGATATCCGTCTGTTATTCGAAAACGATGTGCGGTTTTTGAGACAGTTTGCGGCGGCTATGTGAGATTCACCGCTAAGTACGCAAAGAGCGCAAAGGAAGACCATTTGCGCTCTTTGCGTACTTAGCGGTGAATCCCGAAACTATCTTGGTTTATACCCTGCTACCGCATAATACAGAATATACAAATAACAGGGCGCCATCAGCGCCAAAAAGGCCGTTTGGTAGCCCAGGCTGCGCTCCAACAACCCATAAGCTTGCGGAATGATGGCGCCGCCTGCGATACCCATCACGAGCCAGGCTGAACCAATTTGGGTGAATTTACCCAGACCATTGATGGCCAATGGAAATATGGCTGGCCACATCACAGCATTGGCCAGGCCCAGCAAGGCAATGCAGGTTACCGCAGTAGAGCCGGAAGTAAAGTAGGTAAGTACGGTCAGAACTACGCCTAAAATGGCTGAGTATTTCAGGAAATCCTGTTGAGCTATAAATTTAGGAATGAGCAGGATATTCAGGATATACCCCAATAACATGGCCCCAAGCGTGAAAATGGTGAAATACTTGGTTTGATCCAGACTGAATCCGAGCGATTTGCCATATACCCCAATCACGTCGCCAGCCATTACTTCAGCGCCTACGTACACGAAAATGGCCAGGGCTCCAAGTACCAGATGTGGAAACTGCCACACCTGCGTACGTCCTGCCGAGAGCGGCGTCGCTCCTTCCTCTCCCGATTCTGCAGCGGTGTCAATTTCCGGAAGCGAGGAGCGGCGGATCATAAGCGCCAAAATGGCCAACACAACAGCCATCACCAAATATGGTGCAACCACCCGGCCGGCAAGTTGATCCAGCAATCCGCTTCTTACGGCGGCATCAGTGGTATTGTTAATTTCTGTCTCGATGGCCGTAGCATTATTCAGGACAATACTGCTGAGAATGAGCGGGCTGAGCATTCCGGCAATTTTATTGCATATGCCCATGATGCTGATGCGCTGGGCAGCACTTTCAATTGGGCCAATAATGCTGATATACGGATTGGAGGCTGTTTGAAGCAACGACAATCCCATGCCTTGCACAAACAATCCAGCCAAAAACATCGGAAAGGCACGTGCATTTGCTGCCGGAATAAAAATCAGGCAGCCAAGGGCCATTACCAGCAAGCCCCACGACATGCCATTTTTAAAACCGGTTTTTTTCAGAATGCCAGAGGATGGAATGGCTAGAAAAAAATAACTGATGTAAAAGGCAAAAGTGACAAAAAGCGCCTGAAGGGTATCCAGTTCACAGGCTAATTTTAAAAAGGGAATCAGGGTGCCGTTCAGCCAGGTTACAAACCCGAAAATAAAGAACAACAGCCCTATAATACCAATTTGGTACAAATAACTGCCGCTCCGTGCGTTTGATTGTTGCATAGTTAGTCGTTTTGTCTTGAAAAGCAGAAGATGATTTCGGGGTAAAGGAAATTAACTTTTACCTTTCAACCAAAAAACATCTGCCAGATGCATTTCCGGTTACTCATTCCAATAAGCTTCCTCCTCAGCTTCACCGCCCCGCCCCCAACCTCACCCCCCACCCCTCAAACCCCTCAAACCCCTCAAACCCCTCAAACCTGCACCCATCCAACCTGGGGCTTTTTCGCCCACAAACGCATCAACCGGCTGGCTACCATGACGCTGCCTCCGGAAATGATGGTGTTTTTTAAACCCAATATTGATTACCTCACCGATCATGCGGTGGATCCCGATATGCGCCGGTATGCCAGTAAACACGAGGGCCCTAGACATTATATTGATCTGGATAATTATGGAGAACCGCCATTTGACCAACTTCCCCGGCATTGGGTAGACGCCTTGCTGACGCATACGGAAATCTGGATGGTGAATGCTGCCGGCGATACATCCCTGTTAATTGGAGGTAGAAAACCTTTACAGGAAGTCTGGCAACGCGATTACAAGCACTGGTTTAGTCGTCAGGTTGCCAGTCGTTTTTATCAGGATGAAGAAACGATCCCGGTAGATTCCCTAAAAACCTTCCTGGATTTTATGGGCAGAAAAGAAAAGCCCGTGGCGGCATTTTATCGCGAACATCTTTCCGAACACGGCGTGTTGCCCTGGAACCTGCAGCGTATGCAACGGCAGCTAACTGAAGCTTTCCGCCAACGCGATAGTCGCCGAATACTCAAACTGGCTGCGGATATGGGGCATTACATTGGCGATGCGCATGTGCCCCTGCACACCACCAGCAATTACAACGGACAAAAAACCGGGCAGCACGGCATTCATGGCTTTTGGGAGAGTCGCATCCCGGAGCTTTTTGCCGACGATACCTACGATTATTTTGTAGGCAAACCGGAATATGTGGAGCGCACGGAAGACTGGTTTTGGCAGGCTGTTTTTGATTCCAACAAACTGGTAGACAGCGTATTGAACTTTGAAAAAGCCCTGCGCCGCAGCTTTCCGCAAGACCGGCAAATGTGTCCGGATATGCGCTTGGGTACCATGGTAGTTACTCCTTGCCGGGATTTTGCGGCGGCTTACCAGGAATCGCTGAACAACATGATCGAGCGCAGGTTGCGCGCAGCCATACACGCCGTGAGCAGCGCCTGGTACACTGCCTGGGTAGATGCCGGAGAGCCTGATCTTTCCAACATGGACAAGCCCCTTATGAGCGAGGAGGAACGAAAGGAGGAAGAAGAGCTCCGAAAAACGTTTGACCGGGGCAGGATTATCGGGAGGGGAGAGGATCATTGATGGGCGGAGGCGCGGAAGGTTACCAAGTTGCCAAGTGACCAAGTGAGAGTCACACTCCAAGTGAGACTCTCACTTGGTCACTTGGCAACTTGGTAACCTTCCGACCTCTGCGGTAAAAAAAAACTCCCCGAAAATCAGTTTCTTTGCTCTAAAAAGGACCATGCTCCATAAATTCCAACGCAATTGTATGCGCATAGCTGTTCGTCGCAAATCGTACTTCGCCAGCCTTTTCCTTAGCCTGAGTTTTGCTGTTTCTGCTCAAACCGACACCCTGCGGCTCATTTTTGCCGGCGATATCATGGGGCATGCGCCGCAGATTACCAGTGCGCAGGTGGGCAAAGACCAGTATGATTACAATCCTTGTTTTCAGTACGTAAAACCCATCCTGGAGCAGGCCGATATTGCCATTGGCAACCTG
>JAEUUS010000176.1 GCA_016787545.1 Saprospiraceae bacterium | reverse complement strand
AAACCGCATTAAGGGATTTACCGTCAGCCATTGAAGCGATTGGGAAAGCGGTCACTATTGCCCCCAATAATGAATGGTATGCCGTTTATCAGTCTGATTTATTTGAGAAAGTTGGGCGAATAGGGGATGCGGTAACTGTTTATGAGGGATTGATAAAGCGATTTCCGGAAACACCTGAATTTTATGAACAACTGGCCTATCTTAGTTTAAAAAACGAGGACCCTAAACGTGCCTTGAAAGCACTGGATAAATGGGAAAATTTGGTTGGGCTTTCTGAGGTGATTGCTTTCAAAAAGCATGTGATTTTTGTAGGACTTGGTGATATGAAAAAAGCCGCAAATGAGTACAAAAAGCTTGCGGATGCCTTCCCTCAGGAGCTAAAATACCGCCTGGAACTGGCAGCCTTTTATGATAAAATAGGGAATAAAACCAACGCCAGAATTGCTTATGAACAAGTGCTCCAAAAGCAGCCGGATAATACAATAGCCAAAATGGCGCTGGCGGGAGGCAAAGAAGATTCTGATGTTGCCAGGTTACAAGCATTCCGTCCACTGTTCGATGACCCCCAGGTTTCCATTGATGAGAAGGTTAGGGCGCTCATGCCCTATTTTGCCAAACTGAACACACCGGAAGGTGCGAATCTGCAACAACCAATTCTGGAATTAGGCGCTTTGTTAGAAAAGCATCATGCGGATGATGCCAAGGCCTGGAGCTTGTCAGGAGACCTGTTTTATCATTCAAACCGACCTGCTGAAGCCTTGGAACGGTATCAACGCTGTATCAGTCTTAACCCCACCGTTTTTGCTGTTTGGGATAACACCTTGAGTTTATTGTTGGAAAAAGGGAAATTTGACGAGATGCTTGTTACGGCTGAAAAATCCATTGACGCATTTCCTAATCAGCCCAAGGCATATTATTATTATGGTGTTGCTGCTAATGTGAAAGGGCGTTCTGATGATGCCCTGAATCAGTTAGAACAAGGGTTACTCATGACGGCCAACAATCCAGGTTTACGATTGGATATGGTAGAGCAGATTGGATTGGCCTTTATGGCAAAAAAGGACTTTGGAACGGCAATTTCCCAATATGTAAAATCACTCGCTAAAGGTGGTGATCAACATCCAGGCATTCTGGAACATTTAGGTGATGCTTATGCGCTCCAGGGGCAGACAGCTCAAGCGGTTGAGTATTGGAAAAAGGCAAATAGTATCCGGCGGTCACCATTATTGGAACAAAAAATAGCGTCAGGGAAAATTTGATTTATTTTTTGGCCTCTTCAAGTTGTTTTTTCCAGGTAGTCTCTCGAGTCGTTGCATTTGGCTGTTTTTTAAGCCATTTTTCTGCCAGATCCATTCGATTTTCATGCAATGCTAATGCAGTGCATAACCGGAGTACTGCTTCATCGATATTGCTGATCTTCATCTGATCGGATTTGATTTCGCTAACATTCTTGAAAGTGTTGGCCGCAATACCTGCAGGCCAGTTGAGATCGGTGAAGGTGTACCGGATATCTACAGAAATAGAATCCTTAAACTTTTCGTATTCTCCCCAAATGATGAGGTCTGCCTGGCATTTCCTGCCAAGTTCGGCGCCCTCACGGGCATTCCCGGGCCGAATATCACTGGACGAAGTAGAGGGGACCACTTTCACGTCTGTTTCCAGATTGTTTTTCTCTGTCAGGTCCCGAATTCGGGTTTGAAGGCTCAATTCCGGGCGAGAATCTTCACCGCCTAATTTTTGAAAGGCCAACACCATCACCCGTTTGCCCTGGGCATTAAAGGTTGGACAAGGGAAGTCGTTTAGGGCTTCACTTGAGGTGGATGAACTGGATTTTTGAATAATCCACCATCCGATAGCGATACCCAGCAACAATAAAAGGCCACCACCATACCACCATTTTTTACTTTGAACTTTGGCAGGAGATGCCCCAATCAACACCTGATCCAGCATTTCCAGAACTGCATTGTTCACTTTGGCAAATTCACTTCTGGCTTCACTGAAACTTAAAATTCCGTTGCTTTCTTTTCTTACTACTGCATTAAAATTGGCTTGTATGACAAGTAGTGCACGAAGAACCTCCGGAAAACTGTTTTCCGATTCCAGGTGTTGAATAAAGTTTTGAATAGCCTTACTGGTTTCACCTTCACTTATCAAGTGCCGGATAGTATTTAAAACTGGATGATGGGTCATGCAGATTGCTTTGTTTTATCCCACAAATGAAATGTAAATTAAGGATAAACGGAATATTATTACCTTATTTAACCCTGGATTGTCGTTTTCGGAGTCAATTTTCAGCCTTGTTTTTTTCAGTTCGTCGGTTCTAAAGTATTTCTTTGTCTGAATTTTCCGGATTGTCGCCGACGAAATCGAATTGCCGTACATTTGCCTGTCCACTTTTGCAGCACTTTCCAGTGTTGAAAGGATTCCATTAACTATGAGTGATTTTCTAAAAAAATTCAAATCTGTGTTCATTGTTGAAGATGAAACCAGCAACACAGTTTCCTCCACAGAACCTACAGTTCCGAATCAGACGCAAACTGCGTCAATTCCAGATTCCGGGAAAAGTCATGGCAGTCAACCAGGATCTGTGAGTGATAAATTCCTGGATGCGCTTGCAGCGGCATTGGAGCGCAATAATCCGGATGGTTTTGACTATTTTGAGTTTCGGCAGGCGCTTAAAAACCTCGCTAAAATGCCAATGGATGAACAAACCCGATTTCAATCGGCCTACGCCATGGCCCAAACCATGGGCGCAACAGCCGGGAAATTGGCCGAATCAGCGCAACATTATTTAGGTGTCCTGAATGTTGAAAAACAACATTTTTCTGAATCGCATAGCCAACAAATTGCCAAGCTTGTCGGGAATCGCGAAGAGGAAGCCAAAAATCTGGAAGCAGTAATCCTGCAAAAAACGGATCAAATCAAGAAACTCACGGAAGAAATTGAACAACATCGGATGCGAAGCGAGCAAATTCGACAGGAAATTTCTGACAGTACGGTAAAAATTGAGGCAACCAAATCAGATTTTGAAGCCACATTCAGTACTGTATTTGCACAAATACAGGATGATTTGCACAAAATTCAACAATATCTGAAATAACTTTGATCAACGCAAAGCCTCCACGATGAGCGATTTACTTAAAAACCCTTTTTTTGTTTTTCTTGCCGGTTTGATTGCCTTATGGCTGATATTCAAACTATTGAAGGTGTTTCTCAGCTTTTTTAGCTTGTTCGTTCTGGCATTCATTCTGCTGTTTGTGTTTAATGAGCAGTTCAGAAAATTGGTTCAGGGCTTTTTTAAAGCCATTTTTCGAAATTAATTTCCAACCAACCATACATTCCATCATCCAACAACGAAACCACAACGCAATATGACCGACATGCAACCGCTCAAACCCAAAAACTTTTGGGAGCGTCCGGAAGGAGTTACCGGAGGCATTTTTATGGCCGCTATTTTATTAGGAGGCGGATATCTGCTCTACCAGATCCTGCCTACGCTCATCACACTGGCTTCCAATACTTTGTATCTGGCTGGTTTGCTGGCAGCACTGGCAGCGGTTATCTATATGGTGCT
>JAEUUS010000160.1 GCA_016787545.1 Saprospiraceae bacterium | reverse complement strand
CTTTACCCAACCATTGCCCGCAATATTTCCGATGTAAGTGGAGCCGGGGATACCGTGATCAGTATTGCCGCTATGGCATTGGCTGCCGGAATGGATACAGCCCTTGTAGCCCGGTTATCTAATCTGGCTGGAGGGCAGGTTTGTGAATCGCCCGGAGTGGTGCCTGTCAACCGGGCATTATTAGAAAAAGAGCTGACTCAGAAGTGATGGTTTAGCGTGTGTTTGAAAAATACGCCAGGGAAAAGGACAGCTCATTCGTATTAAAATAATTTTTGCCATGAAAACACAACTACTTTACCTGATTCTTCTGACTTCTCCCCTCAGTGCCTGGGGGCAATCGCCGGAAAATAGCCCGGACACACTGTTGCAGCATACTTTTGAGGGTTTGCTGGATCCTGCCGACACGATGCTGACGCAACCCGGCGGTGCTGATACCCACTGGGTAAACTATGATCAGGATAACAAGACTGGGCTTTGTGTGAGTACCGGTCAAACACCCAAAGGTTGGTACTGGGAAAGTGATCTGGGATTCATCAATCCAAATCAGGCGAATAATGACGCTTTTACCAGTTGTTCTTACCTGCAAAGCGCCAATCCACAAAATCGCAATTGGCTGATTACCAGTCCTGTTTTTGTTCCGGACGACACCTATTGGCTGTGCTGGCGCTCGTTGACCTATTATGGGCCGGATTTTATGGATGGGTACAAAGTGCTTGCCTCTACAGGAGGAAATATGCCATCCAGTTTTACAGACACCCTATTCAAAGCGGCACAAACCATTGATCGGTTGGTGGTTGGCTCCCTGGATTTGAATGATTACATTTTTTCTTCCGGGTATATTCATGCCAATGGTTATACCGATGATGAATACTTTTTTGTTGATTTTGAAGGGGCCAATCCATTTTACCATGGTAAAATGGAGCCTCATTGTGTAAGTCTGTCAGCATTCGCCGGACAAACCATTTACCTGGCCTTCCTGCACGATTCTTTTGACGATTTTCAACTTCAGGTGGACGATATTTTGGTATCCAATCAAATTTCCGGAACAAAGCAGGTTTTGCTGGAATCGATTGATTTTCAGGTAATGCCTAATCCGGCAACAACGTCCACTTTCCTGCATTGGTCAACCACGGAAAGTTTACCCGCAACCTGCAGCCTTTGGAACCTGAATGGTCAAAAGGTATGGGAAAAATCATTCAGCCCTCGAAATGAAGGACAATATTTCCTCGAAGTCGACCATTTGCATGCAGGAGTTTATTTCTGCAGCATTCAAACACCGAAAGGCTACGGCATTCGCAAATTACTGATCAGGTAGGACGACCATCGAGGTAAATTTGTGCAAAGGTGGAAATATCATCTGTAACCTCTCCAGGATACAGGAATGCCCTGTCACGGAAAATATCCCGCAATTCTGAAGAATCAAATGCGGTCAGTTTTCCGGCAAACTGCTCTGCCCGCTCAAAGCAATACTGAAGTCGATCCAGTAAAAACTGATAATCCTTGATCCACAACATGGTTTGTTCCGGTAATATTTGGAAGAGGGAAACTTTTTGGTCCTGACGAAACCGGGTGCTCAGGTTAGGTACAATACTGAGCGACGACAGGTTCTTTTGCGACAATTGGGTGGTAGGATCAAACGTGCGGATGGTTTCTACTTCATCATCAAAGAGTTCTATCCGGTATGGCCATTCATTCCCGAAGGAAAACAAGTCGATAATGCCTCCACGGATGGAAAATTGACCAGGTTCGTACACAAAATCAGCTCTTTCAAAGCCATATTCTACCAGCACCTGAATCACAAAATCAACATCTAATTTTTCTCCTTTTTTCACTTCAATCCTGCTTTGATTGAGCACTTCTGGCTTCACCACCTTTTCAAACAGTGCTTCCGGATAAGTTACGATGACCACTTTACCAAGGGAACCGGAACCGGTAATTTTGCTGATTAACTCAGAGCGCTGCAGCATTTGAGTTGGATTCAAATCATCAAAGAAAGCTGGGCGCTTAAAAGAATCCGGAAAAAAGAATACACCTGTCTCAGGCAATAAACCTTCCAGGTCGTTTAAACGGTATGCGGCCTCTTCCTTGGAATTAGCCACCAACAAATGACATTCAGATTGATTGATTTGTGCAAGTGTTGCGGCAAGAATGAAGGATTCCTGGGCTCCGGATAGTCCTTTGAGATACAATCGTGTTGCAGATCCGTTTTGGGCATATGATTGCACCAATTGCAACACGGAAGGATGTTTACGATAGGTAGCCAGCAAATGGGATAAGTTGCTCATACCGAAAAAATTATGCTGAATAACCAACCTGATTCAACCTGTATTCATTGCTGATACCCTCATAAACCTTTCGCTGACCAAAGAGTTCAAACCCGTTTTTACGCAATACACGCTGAGAAGCCATATTTTCAGGATCGGTAAACGCAACCAGGTAAGGTGCTTTTGTTTGGGTGAAGCAATAGTGACACAAAGGTGGCACCAGTTCACTCGCCAGCCCTAATCCCCAGTAGTCTTTCAGGAAAGTATAACCAATTTCAAATTCCTGTTGTTCGGAATCGAAATTCACATGGCGCGCCACACAATAGCCGGCAAATGCGCCATTTTCTTTTAAAACAGCTACGAAAACGCCTAATCCCGGATGCTTTTCAGCGTATTTTTCCCATCCATTCACACGCTCGCGTGCCGCTGATTCCGCTTGAATAGGTGCTCGTATATAGCGCATAATTTCGGGATCGCTCATCGCTCCGAAAAAATACGGAAAATCTTCTGCTTCGGGCAGGCGAATGATCAGCCTGGGAGATTCAAAAACCATGTTGGGTTCTGACTAAAAACCTGTTATTCGC
>JAEUUS010000140.1 GCA_016787545.1 Saprospiraceae bacterium | reverse complement strand
GATGAAAGCTATCTTCCCAAACACGTTTCTCCTGCCACCTTCATTCGGATCAAATACGCCACCATCAACCAGTCGGAGGTTTGCATTTCCGGAATAACTGCCGTGGTAAACCATAAATACCACAAAAGCAATGCGGTTATTGGAAATCCGGCCTGTGTTCCAACCAATATGGTGGGCATTAAGGAGCCCAAAGGCCCGTTTGCTGTATTCATTCAACCCAATCCGATGCAGGAACGAAGCACTCTTTATTTTGAAAATCCTTCCGGTGAACCAATGCAACTACAACTTACGGATATGCTGGGTCGGACGGTGCGAAAATATGCTGACTTACGTGGTGAATCCATCGTGATTGAAAAAGGAACGCTGCCTGGAGGAAACTACACGTTTACACTGCAAAATGCCCATGGTATGGTGAGCGGGAAATTGGTTATTCATTAACCGGCTCCTGACGCTGATTAGCCAAAAGAGATATTTTCATCCCTGTGTTTAAAAAAAAGCAGGACTTTTGCGGTACATGCAAAAGCTCTGCTTTTCTTTTTCACTAAAACGTACGATCCATGCAACAATTCTTACATCGCAATTTAATGCTCCTTGCCATTCTGATGATTGCAGGTTTGGCTAACGCCCAGGCCCCAACGCCATTTTGGTCAGAAAACTTTACCAATGGTATGCCTTCCGGCTGGACAACCACCGACGGCTCTAATCAGGGTGTACTCTGGACCTGGTGCGCTGATCCGCTGTTAGGCGACAACGATCCTGGTTGTTCTCAGCCTTGGGACGATGCCCTGAACGGACAACAGCCTTTTAACTCAGCTACCGCCAATACCGGATTTATGGTGTTGGATTCAGATGATCCAGGCGGCTTACCTACCGCTCACATTTCCCAGCTGACCGCTGCACCATTTAGCTGCATTGGCAAAAACGAGGTATATGTAACCTTCCAAACGCACATTGGTGTGTACGAATTTGATGCCGATGCGAACGCCATTCTTCGGGTAAGCACCAATGGTACTACCTGGACCGACTATCCTGTATTCGATGGCCTGACCACTACCGTTCGTTGGTCTGAAAATCCTGAAATTCCTATCGTTGACATTTCTGCTACTGCAGCAAATGCCAATACCGTTTACTTGCAATGGCAATGGACCGGCAACTGGGAATACATGTGGAGTGTAGACGATATCGAAGTATATGGCGAAAACCCTACGCCGCGCAATGACATGGCGATCAGCGCCTTTTTCTACCCAGCTTCCAGCTTTGCCACCCCGGAATCACAGATTGCTTCTGATGTATTTCAGTTTGAGGTAAACCTGAATAACAACGGTATTAACCCACAAACGAACATAGTGGTGACGGCGTATGTAAAAGAAGATGGCGGAGCCACCCTGCACACGCAAAGCATCACCGTTCCTGAACTCGCAGCCGGTGTTGTAGACAGCGCCTTTACATTCCCGGATTTGTATACTCCGGATCTGCCAAGTGGAGTCTATCTGATTGGTTACACCCTTACGTCCGACTCCCTGGACCAGCGTCCGTTGGATAACCAGCGTGAAAGTCCGTTTGTTGTTACAAATAATGTATTTGCCAAAGAAAATGGCCCGGAACAAGGCTATCGTCCAAGTGCCGGAGGCGACTGGGCAGTTGCCAACCTGTACACCATGGGCGAAGGTGAATTCGACAAATACAAAGCTACTTCAGCTGAATTTGCTTTTACCACCAATGAAGATGACCTGCCGATTGCCAATGTGGAAGCGGCTTTATACCTGTTCAAGGTGAACAATGATGTAGCGCCGGACTTTTCTGATTTTGATATTACAAGCATCCTTTCGACCAGCACGGAGTGGTTGGGGGTAGCCAGCTATGAAGCGCCTGATGATATCCAGGGGTATGCACTTCAAACCGTTGATTTGTCTGACCTGAATACCGGATTGCCCGGAGTAGTTTTAGAGCCTGAAACCAGATACTTGTTGGCTGTGGAGTATGCCGGCGACAATGCCAGCGTTTTCCATGCTTTTAACGACGATGTTTATTACTACTTCCCTTCCACCTTCATTTTCAACACCGACTGGAATCCATTCGGTTTCGGTGGAGATGTGAATGCGGTTTTGCGTCTGAATATCAGCTTGATTTCAACCACCGACGAGACTGTTCTTCCGGAAAACACCATCAACGTGTTTCCAAATCCGGTTCGCGAAACCGTACAATTAGGTGTTGAATTTGCCGTGCCAACAGATGCAACCATCACCATTGCCGACATCAGTGGCCGGGTTATTCATGTGGAAGACCGTCAGGGTTTGACGAAAGAAACAATCCAATATCGTCTGCCACAGTTGAGCTCAGGCACCTACCTGGCGCGTATTGCTACCGCTGAGGGCACCCTGACGAAGAAATTCGTGGTGCAGAAATAGGATAACCGGACTTTTAGATGTTAAACATTGGACTTGGTTGGCATAACCTTGCATCATCCAGTCAAGTGCCCAACGTCTAACATCCAATAAATTTCCTGCAGATAAGAGCATATTGGGGATTTTCTAACGGAGTCAAAAACTTAACCTTTTTCGTCAGTTTTTGCGTTTTTGAAGAAGCATAGCTTGAGCTAAGTGCCTGAAAAAAGGTGAAAAATGGCGGGAAAAGGACAATTTTTGGCCCGGCAAGAAAATACTCAATATGCTCTTATCTGCGGGATTTTTATTTGGAGACAGGCGGAGCCAATATTGCCCGGGCTGCTCTTTCCGAGGCTCCGCCATCCCCCAGTTGATGACGCAATTCAGCGTATCCGGCCTTGATTTCAGCCATTTTTTCAGGCTGTAGGATATCTTGTAAGGCCGCAGTGGCATTTTCGGGTGTAAGATCGTGCTGGATAAACTCCCGCACCAGCGGCCGGTCGACAATGAGATTTACCAGAGAAATGTATTTCACCTTAACCAGCCGTTTGGCAATCTGATAGGATATTGGATTGCCAGCGTAGCAAACCACCTGTGGTACATCCAGGAGGGCTGTTTCCAGGGTAGAAGTACCTGATTTGACCAATGCAGCCACGGAGCGTTGCAGGATTCCGTAGGTATTCCCTTTTTCCAGAGCTACAGAAGGAAAGTTTTTTAGGTAGTCTTGATAATATCCTTCCGGCAAACTGGAGGCGCCAGCCACAATAAATTGATGATTGGGGAATGCCCGGGTAGTTTCGAGCATGACTGGCAAAATCCGGCTCACCTCCTGTTTACGGCTTCCCGGGAGCAGGGCTATCGTGGGTTTTGATGCATGTGGCAGCGCCTTTTTAGGGAGGTCTTTTATCGCATCCAGTAAGGGGTGCCCTACAAATTCCGCATCAATCCCGTAACCTTTAAAGAAGGCTTTTTCAAAGGGCAAAATCACCAGCAATTTATCCACGTCCCGTTTTATAGCTTTTGCCCGGGAGGCATGCCAGGCCCAAAGCTGCGGAGAGATGTAATAAATCACCCT
>JAEUUS010000089.1 GCA_016787545.1 Saprospiraceae bacterium | reverse complement strand
GCCACAGATTCTGGAGCCGGTATACGATCTGGAAGTACTCTGCGATTCTGAGGTGATGGGTAACGTGATGGGCGATCTGCAAACCCGCCGCGCCATCATCATGGGTATGGGTACCGAAGGCCATTATCAGTCTATCAAAGCCAAAGTGCCGCTCAAAGAGCTGCACAAATACTCATCTACCCTGCGCGCGCTCACCCAAGGCAAAGCAAAGTTTACCATGACCTTTGCCGAGTACGCGGCTGTACCGGCGGATATTCAGGCCAAACTTACTGCCGAATACGCCGAGCACAACAAGCACGAGGAACATCATTGATGATGTGGGGACCTCTGGACTTTCTGACGTTGGACGTTAGACGCGATTATTTAAGCGTTTGATTTTCAAGTGCTTAGCCATTGGATCTGATATCTATCATCAGTATATCCGGCAATCTGGCAGAAGGCCGCTTCCCAAGCGTTTGGGAGGCGGCTTTTGTATTATATATAGGAAGAGGAATACAATCTGGAATAGAGTAGCAAACACATGAGTTATTCCAACTATGTTACACTGTGCAATCTTCTATCATTGGTTAACGCACAATTCCCACTTTTTGCCGATAAACGACTCGCCTGTCATCTGAAATACATAGAAGGTAGAATCCTTCAGTATATTCAGACACTGGTAAAATAACCTGCCGGCTCCCTTTCATCATGGTTACTTCAGCTACAACTTGCCCGGTCAGGTTGAATACCGTTATTTGACAATCTGCAATGGCTGGCTGCTGGAGGGAAATTTGAACTTCCGTTTGAGCCGGGTTAGGGAACAGTGTTATGCCTTCCTTCTCTAACGTCACTTCCTCCAGCCCCACACTTTCCAAAGTATCGCAAGGTGCGCCTTCCCAATCCCAAAGGCGATAAAAGGGCATGTTTGGCAATAGAAAATTATTGAATACCGGCAGCCGGACGCTGTGTTGCTGCACATGGCAAGCCAGGCCCGGCTCATCGGGGTTTTCAATGGTGTGCAGATAGGGAGAATTATAGTTGGAAACACAGATGTAGATTTTATTATCGGGGGCAAGTAGCGGGTAGAAAAAGCGCGTGGGCAGGCCCAAATCACCTAAGAATCCGTCGTATACCGCTACCGTTTTTTCTGAAGCTATAATGTCGGGTGAATGAAGGTCATATTGAAAAATACTATCCCAGCGGGTAACATAAAGGAAGCGCGAATTGGGCGAAAAAGCTACCCCGCCGGGCTTGCCATTCAGTCCGCTGAGATCGTAGGTTTTACCCACACGATCACTGAGTAAGCCGGAGCAGCGATCAAAGCGGTAGAGCTCAACTGTAGCAAAAGATGAATCAGGGATTATGCCATGCCAATTAAAACGAGCATAATATTGGCCGTCAGGGGAAAAGCAGGTGTGGCCGAGCCCAAGATCGGTGGTTTGAATATTTTGGGTTCCTATCTGGCGCAGACCCGTAGGATCGAGAAGAAAACGGTAGAAACGGTTGCCTAGATGATAGGGGGCAAGCAGCCACCAGTCACGCCCGTTGCCGTGGCGGATGGATCCAATCTGGGTGGGCATAATGGTATCTGTACTGAATACAATATCACGCTCCATCACTTTGCCCAACCCGCTATTCAGACCCATATTTGCCAAAGCATATTTAAGTTTGGTATAGCCAATTGTGTATCCTCCAGGTACAGGAGCTACGAATACTTGGGGGGTACCATAAATAAAAACAATTTTGTTATTTCTTTCCGGTGAGGGCAGGAGTAGATAACCTTGTATGTATGGAACCCCACCTTCAAAATCAGCATTTGGATAAAAATTCCCACCGCCTTCCATAATTTCAAAATTTTTATTATATAAGTTTTTTCCATTAGAATAACACAACAAACTTCCTGCTGAGTCTGAGATAATCGTATTTGTGATGTCATATGGCAGGTCTTTGTCAATAAATGAAATAGCTGAATTATTACCTGAAAAAACAATTGAGCAGGATTTATACGCACTATCTGGTGAGGAATAATTCCCTCCCAACAACCAAACATGATCCTCTTTTTGGGCAAATAATGAAAGGCTGACTATCCAAATCAATACAGATAAAAAAAATGCTTTTTGCATGACATACAAGTAAAAACAGCCCACAGGACGAATACTACATTCAGCTCAAACTACCTGAAGTGGAAAATGATAGGATTAATCATCATACTGATATCCAAAATGTCTAACCATAATACACGCTGCACAGTAAAAATATCATTTGGTTACTAATTCAACATTCAAAGATAGTACCTGTAAGTCAAAAAAACAAACGAAGAAACGAGAGCGGTTCATATTTATAAATCAACGGTTCCGCTCCTGCCGGACAAAATTATCTATTTCTCTCTGCCCTCTTTCAACCTTTTCCCCTAAAAACTGTCATACCAAGCTCATACACCTTACAACCTTCTATCTGACCTATGATTCGTCTGGTTTTCCTGCTTTTATTGAGTACTTTTTCCGCCTTTGTCCTCCTCGGCAACAAAAATGGTCGCGCTTCTCAGGCCCAGCGTGGTAACACCGGCGCCCCGGGTGATGAAACCCAAAACGGACAGCCTTATACCTGCCAGGCCTGTCATAACCAGGGGCCCATTCAGGCTACGCTGGCTATTAGTGTGCTCGATAGCTCCAATAACGCCGTTACACAATATATTCCAGGATATAAATACAAGACCCGGGTGACCATCAACGCCACCGGACAAGGACTCAACGGGTACGGCTTTCAGATGATTGGCTTGCGCGACAGCAATAACTCAGACCTTGACGGATTCTCAGACGTGAATCCCAATAACTATAAGATCGTAACCATCCCAGGCGGCCGAACTTACGCCGAGCACAATAAT
>JAEUUS010000078.1 GCA_016787545.1 Saprospiraceae bacterium | reverse complement strand
GGCCACTGAGGAATCGTTTAAACAAATTGGCCAAAATGGGCCCTCACCCAGCCTGTTGCACATCGGTACCCATGGCTTCTTTTTCCCTGATCCGCAAGACACCTCCCGCCGCCGGGCATCCCTGACGGGTAATGAACCTGTATTCAAGATTTCAGAGTTTTCCATGATTCGTTCCGGGTTGAAATTGGCTGGCTCCAGGTACGCCTGGGAAAATGGTCACCCCTTGCCGGGAGGTCATGAAGACGGTATCCTCACAGCCTATGAGGTAAGCCAGATGAACCTTTCCAACACCCAATTAGTGGTACTTTCTGCTTGCGAAACAGGACTTGGCGATATCCGGGGAAATGAAGGGGTATATGGTCTGCAACGCGCGTTCCGCATTGCCGGCGCCAAAAACGTGCTGATGAGTTTGTGGAAGGTGCCGGACGATGCGACGGAAAAATTGATGACCCGCTTTTATACCCATTGGTTATCAGAGAAAAGACCGCTGCGTGAATCCTTTGAAGAAGCCCAAAAGTGGCTAAGGGGGCAAAAAGGATTTGAAAATCCATATTTCTGGGCAGGGTTTGTGTTGGTGGGGGAGTTGTAGCAAGCCTGCTTATTTTTCAACATCATCAGGAAATATCCTTTTCACTCACCAATCATCACTTTTATCATGATTCGTTTGTTTCTATTCAGTTTATTGTTATTTCCTTTTTTAGGTACCGCGCAGGTAGTCGATTCGGCACGGGTGCGTGTTGAGTTAGATAGTTTGGTACAGTTGAACCGTAAGCTTGTAGGAGAAAGAAATTTTGAGGCGGCGTTCCGGGTGATTGAGGCGGCGGATAGTATGGCACTTTTGGCTTTTGGAGAAAATAGTGCTTTGTATGCGACGTGTTTGTTTAATCATGGCAGGACATATTATTTTAAAAGAAATTACAAAGAGGCAGAATTTTTATACTTAAAGGCACTTAGCCTACAGGAAAATCTCTTGGGCAAAAATCATGCTGATTATGCATGGTCATTAAACAACTTGGCAATTATTTATACAGAAAATAGAAACTTTGATAAAGCAGAATCCATGTTTATAGAATCAAAAAATATTCGAAAAAAAGTCTTAGGTGAAGAACATCCATTATACATCTCCTCATTAAACAATTTAGCAACTTTGTATTACAAAAATCAAAAATATAATATGGCTGAGCCATTATTTATTGAGTCATTACGACTTGGAGAAAAGATTATGGGTAAAGAACATCCAGATTATGCATCTACACTGGCTAACCTTGGGGCTCTTTATTACAACGGGGGGTATTTTGATAAAGCGGAGCCCTTATATAATGAATCAAAAGAAATTATAGAAAAATCTCTAGGAAATATGGATCCACGATATGCAAACGTACTTATGAATCTAGCAAGCCTTTATCGGGCTAAAGGTTATTACGAAAAATCGGAACAATTTTATTTAGAATCTAAGACTGTTTTAGAAAACTCTTTGGGTAAAGAACACCCTGATTATGCTTTATTACTTTACAGTCTTGCTGCACTTTTAGACGACAAAGGCGACTATAAAATAGCGGAAGAACTATATATAAAAGCAAAAAATATTCTAATTAGTACAGTTGGAACTAATAATCAAGAATTTATGAGAACATTGAATGGCCTTGGAATTCTTTATTATAACAAGGGGGAATATACAAAAGCTGAAAAAATATATTTGCAATCAAAAAATATAGCAGAGAAAGTTTTGGGCAGTGAAAATCCAGATTACTCTAGAATACTCAATGATTTAGGAAATATATATTCGGAAATTGGAGAGTTTAGTAAGGCTGAGAGTTCCTATTTGGAGTCCCAAAAAATGGGAAGAAATGCTTTAGGAGAAGAACATCCTGACTATATTTCTTCACTAATTAATCTTGCAAATCTTTATCGGCGGGTTGGCAATTACGAAAAGTCAAAGAATATAATGGAAAAACATATATTAATTCAAGAAAAAGTATTAGGGGTTGAACATCCTGAGTATGCATTAAGCCTATTTAATCTTGGATCGCTTTATGTTGATCTACAAATATACGACAAGGCAGAGAAGTTGTATACAAAGGCGTATGCAATTCGAAAAAAAATTCTTGGACAAAATCATCCAGATTATGTTGCAAGCTCGAATAATTTAGCTCGCCTATATAAAATAACGGGACAACTTTCACAATCACAACTTTTATTTACTGAGTCTTCTAATAGAATTAAAAACATTATATTAAAATCTTCAAGGTATCTGCCAAACCAAGAGCTTGAAAGCTATTTGACCTTTTTTGGTAGAAAAATTGACAATTTTTATTCATTTAACCATACAATCGTAACTGACCCTTATTTAATTGCGTCATATAATTTTTCTCTATTTTATAAAGGCTTTGTCCTTGAAACGGCCGCTCACCTCGAGCAAGCCATACAATCCGCTCCCGACAGTATCCGCGACATCCACTCCCGCTGGAAAGGATACAATCGTTTACTCGCCGCCGAACTTGCCTTGCCCATAGCAGAACGCAAACACTTTGCCTACCTGGACTCCATGTCTAATGTCCTGGAAAAGACGCTGCTTCGCGCTTCTTCAGATTTCGCTGAAGCTCAGCGGCAGATTGAATGGCAGGATGTACAAAAAGCGCTTCAACCCGGCGAAGCAGCCATAGAATTCATCCATTATCGCTATTTCGATAAGCAGGAAGCCGATAGTACCATGTATAGCGCGCTGGTCACGATTCCGGATAGCAAGGCTCCATTGTTTATTCCTTTATGCGAAGCACGACAACTTGATGCGCTGATTTATATAGCCAATGGCACCCGCGCCAATTACTTGCAAAATCTTTACGCCTCTATGCAGGCTGATGGCCAGCCATCTTTAAATCAACTAATCTGGTCTCCCATAGAAAAAGTATTGGGAGAAAACGGGATCAAAACAGTATATTATTCACCCAGCGGTATGTTGCACCGGTTAAACTTGGGGTCTATGGCAGAGGGTAAGTCCGGCGCACGACTTGCCGACCGGTATAAGCTCGTACCTATGGGAAGTACCAGAAATCTTGTAATGGATCGTTCCGGTTCGGAGCATATTACATTAGAGGATGCCGTCATATTTGGTGGAGTCCGGTATGAAATGGACAGCATCGCCATCAGCAACGCCAATCTAAAATGGAGTGCATTCGCGCAGGATACCACCGGAGGCTTATTCAGTTTTGCCCTGCAGCCTGAAACGCCACGTGGAGAAAACTGGAACTACCTGCCCGGAACAGAAAAAGAAGCCCGATACCTGGATGGCCTGCTGCGGCGTCGGAATATCCATACTACCCTGCGCTTAGGTTATGAGGCCACCGAAGAATCGTTTAAACAAATAGGCCAAAATGGGCCCTCACCCAGCCTGTTACACATCGGTACCCATGGTTTCTTTTTCCCTGATCCGCAAGACACCTCGCGCCGCCGGGCATCCCTGACGGGTAATGAACCTGCATTTAAAATCTCGGAGTTTTCCATGATTCGTTCCGGGTTGAAATTGGCCGGCTCCAGGTATGCCTGGGAAAATGGTCACCCCTTGCCGGGAGGTCATGAAGACGGTATCCTCACCGCCTATGAGGTAAGCCAGATGAACCTTTCCAACACCCAATTAGTGGTACTTTCTGCTTGCGAGACTGGCCTTGGCGATATCAGGGGAAATGAAGGGGTATATGGCCTGCAAAGGGCTTTCCGTATTGCCGGCGCCAAAAACGTGCTGATGAGTTTGTGGAAGGTTCCGGATGATGCGACGGAAAAATTGATGACCCGCTTTTATACCCATTGGTTATCAGAGA
>JAEUUS010000077.1 GCA_016787545.1 Saprospiraceae bacterium | reverse complement strand
GAAAATGATGGCAGAGACGAGTGGATGCGTGATGGCCTGTTCCATGGTGTGCGGTTATTATTTATGGAAGCGAATGCCGCTGCTGCGGTTGCGCTGATCCGGTTTAAAAGTTTGGGTTTTTTCGCAGTTGAAGCATTCTCTGCCGCTCAGGTTGAAAAATAAAAACATCCCGAGCACCCCGAAGCCCAGAATAAAGGCGAACAGGTTTTGCCGGACGAATGCCATGATTTTTTCAGTTTGCATGTTCAATGGAGGTTATTCGGTTTCAGGAGGGAAATCGCTCAAAAGCCAGCGATTGGTTTCAAAGCCGGAGCGATCAATCATAAGGCCGATAAATACCAATACAAATATGATCAGGCCGGTGAGCAGGTTCCAAATGGTTGACGGGTGCGTAATTACACTGTACTTGAGCGATGTAATCATGGACTCGCCTGGTTGTTTGGCAATCTGCATGGCCAGGTGGTATTTGCCGGGTGTTACGCCGCAAATTTTGATGCTTGGATGGCTGCTTCCTTCTGTCCAGCTTTCGCCGCCTTCCACGCCGTGGTAGTAGGCTATTTCTACAGTTCCATAACGTTCGGCCTTGGTTTCTTCATTTACCAGCACAAAATCGGCGGCTACCCAGGAGTTGTTTACCGGAGCAGAAAGATCAATCTGAATCGGGCCAGTTGCACCGGTGTACTGAAAACTTGGACTCACATGGCTTACCTCTGCTACAGAATCGGGTAAGGTTACATAACCGCTGAACACCTCAGTACGAGGGTTCACGATGGAAAAAACCAGCTGGTACACAATCATAAACATCCCGATGGTACCCAGGATCAGCGTATAATTGATCAAATTACGGGAATACGGCTGTAGCATGCCCACCCCCTGTTTGGGTGGCAGTTCCAGATCCGGGAAAGCCTCTTTCATTTCCTCCTGAGAGACGTAACGGGCTTCAAAAGTATATGTCTGAGGGTCGCTGTCGTCCTTTTCCAGCAAAATAGCCTTGGGGGGCGATACAAAATCTTTGGCGAGGCCGGTGCTGGGTAGAAAGTCCTCAAAAAAGCCGGCCATATATTCAGTTTTGTAGGCCGAACTGTGGAACAATCGGTAGGTGCCGTTCGGGAGTAGCAATTCATAATCAGCCCTGATATCGTGTTGTGCTTCCGGATCTGTAACTTCTTTGGCCAGGGTCCAGTGACCATTGTATTCGCTCAGGAAACATTCATCGCCTTTACTATTGCGGAGGGTAAATTCTTGCCAGGGAAATGGTTCGGAGGTGGGCGTTTTGATGGTGGCATTCACCACTTCCCAGCGTTCGCCGTCCAGTACACCCTGTTGGCTGATGTACATGTTCAGTTTAAGCCTGTTGGCAGGATTGATCCGGGTTTGCCGGATGCTGCCGTCTTCATTTTTACCATATAGCGTATGGCATTTCGGACAGGCGAAATGTTTCCAGGAAAAACTGAAACTGAGTTCAGTCGTTTGTTGGCAATGAGGGCATTGGATGTTCATCGGAACAAGTCCTGTTGCTGGGTTATTTGAGCGCCAAAATACACAACATTTTGATCGGCCAACATACGCACCTTGTCTTCGTTGCGGTTGCTGTAATTACATAGGTAAATATCCATAGTGAGAAAGCCAAATTCCGGCCATGTATGGATACAAATATGCGATTCTGCCAGGCAAATGGCTACCGTAAATCCGGCGCCATCAAACTGGTGCGCCGCTTCTCCCACTACCTGCAATCCATATGCCGGCAGCAGCGGACGAATGAAATGCAGCCAGGCATCCATTTGGCGCAACAGCTCCGTTTCAGGGGTTTGCAGGGTTAATAAGCGGTGTAATCCAGGTTGGTACGTCATGTTTCAGGGGAACAACAGTAGGCAAATGTATTGGTAGAAAGCACATGCTGCACAAAAAGTTCCTATGAGCGTCCGGCGATTGTCGACAACGCCGGATGAAAGTTAGACGAGAATTAAGTTAAAACAGGTTAAAACCTGTTAGAAAAAGGTGAATCCGGCATGAGTACTTAAAATAATTGTGGCTGGGCCTGTAACCTTGCGGTACAATTGGTCGTCTGCTGAATAATATTCGACCAGTTCAAACCATTTTAAGCAATTACAAAACGATTGAAGTTATGAAAAACAAGCAGCCCATTCTCGTAGTACTGGCAATTTTTGCCGCCATGAGCAGTCTTTTTGCTCAAAAGGAAGAGACCGTGGTAGGTAGTCGTGGACTCGGTTTCTCTGGCGTCTGGGGTGGTTCCAGACATCAACTGGCACATTTCAACAACAACAATAAAAACAGCTACATCGCAGGCGGATTCTTCGGTCTGGAATTTGGCAAGTCGCTCCTGGTAGGTTGGGGACATTACAACCTCATTGACGAGTTCAAGTGGGACGATATTGAGAATCAGCAGTTTGATATGCGTTGGAACCCGATGCTGGTACAATATGGTTTCCGCAATTACAAAGCCGTTCACCCACAAATCGGAGTGGAATTTGGCCGCGGCAGACTCGAACTTGGTGATGTAAAAGATCGGATATTTGTGGTGCAACCATCTGCAGGACTTGAAATCAACGTTTTCCGCTGGTTCCATATTGGGCTTGATGGCGGTTATCGTTTCGTAAACGACAGCAGCATTGCCAGCTTGAGCAACGAAGACCTCAGCGGTTGGTATGGCCAGGCCTCCCTCAAGTTTGGATTCTCCTGGGGACGTTATTATAAGAAGAAAAGCGCGCCAAAGAGCTCCTACGAAGATTAAAAAGGCGCTGAGTTTTTTTACTGCAGATGCGCGGAGGCGCGGAGGCACTTAAATTGAGAGTCTCACTTGGAGTGAGACTCTCAATTTAAGTGCCTCCGCGCCTCTGCGGTAAAAAAAACTCCGCGCCCTCATTCTTCATACCTTTACCCCATGATGGAGCCATTACATTTCCAATCTGTACTGGAGTTTTCAGACAATAAACTGTGGACGGCACATTTTGTGGTGCCGCCGCTTATTGCTGACACCCTGCTGGCCGGGAAAAGCGACCGTCGGGTGGTTTGCCGATTGAACGAACAGGTAGAATATCAGTGCGCCCTGATACCATTTGGGGAAGGAAAATTGGTGATTACTGTAAATAAAAAGATCCAAACACAGCTTAAACTCAAGGCAGGATCGATTATACAGGTTGGATTATGGCCGGATGACAGCGAGTACGGCTTGCCTATGCCCGAAGAACTAAAGGAACTCCTGGAACAGGATGAAGAAGGAAATCGTGTTTTTCATGCACTTACAGCAGGCAAAATCAGAACCTTGTTGTATTTGGTTGGTCAGCCTAAAAGTTCAGATGCACGATTACGACGGGCGATTATTATTGTAGATCATCTGAAACAATACGATGGAAAAATAGCCTATAAAATACTGAATCAGGCCATGCGTGGGCAATCATAGGTTACTTTTTTCGTCAAATTTTAACGATTTTCGACTTCTTACCCAACCCTGATACCACTTTTTACCGTACTTTTGCTGTCCGCTTTACACGAAAACGTTTCATCCTGCGTTTTCCCTCCAAAATTCATTTGTCACTGGCTAAACTTTACACCCGATGTCTCGCAAATTCTTGCATTTAACCTTGTTGGCCGGCATCACAGGCCTCTTTGCGTTTCGGACGGATCCATTTGCTGGCGATCGCCCGTTTCCAATCAACTCTTTGATTGCACAGTTTTTTATTGATGGAGAACGGGATTTGCCTGCTTCTCAGGTTGAATCGGTTGTAGCAGAAGCCGATAGTGTTTCCGGTATACGGGTCATGATGTTGAATGCTTTTGCTTACGACAGCGCCTATTCTTCCAAGGTACAACGTCTGATTCAGCGTCGCATGCCTTCCAGTGCTTTCACCCAATTTGAAGAAGGCAGTGCCGACGATCTCGCCACAGCGCTTCAGGGGCAGGAGGCAGTCGTGATTGCGTATCCTTCCGGTGGTGTGGCAGAACAAGTGCGCGCATTTGGCAAAGTGCTAAGCCAGTTTGTCAAACAGGGTGGTGCGGTTATTATGACCGGTACCCATGAGTTCAGCGCCTTGCAACAACTCAATTTGTTCGACCTGGATTATGGCTATTATTGCAAAGAACGCAGTGTAGGACAAACACAACCGGAACATCCATTGTTCCAGGGAGTTGGCGCTGATTTTTCTGCTGAAGTATATCAGTATCC
>JAEUUS010000069.1 GCA_016787545.1 Saprospiraceae bacterium | reverse complement strand
GTCTGGTATGCCGAAGTGGTGTTTGTGGATGGAGAAAGCGAGGTGATCTACGGTGATGTGACCATTTTGAGGTAAAAAAATAGCCGCTCCGGAGGGGACGGAACGGCTTGCTTTTTGGACTTTACAAATCGGTAAGAAAAGCTGGGTAAAATCGGTTTTTAGAAAATCGGCTTTTGGTCTTGTGTTTGTGTTTCCCAAGTTTTGATGTTTATACGTAGGAGTCAAAGTTGGTCACTAAACAAGGTGAAAAAAATTTAAAGGGCACAAATTTTTTTTGAACCACAAAGTCACAAAGGGCACAAAGTGTTTTTTGAACCACAAAGTCATATAAGGGCACAAAGTATTTTTTGGAACCACAAAGTCACGAAGGGCACAAAGTGTTTTTTTGAACCACAAAGTCACATGAGGGCACAAAGTGTTTTTTGAACCACAAAGTCACAAAGAGCACAAAGTGTTTTTTGAACCACAAAGTCACTAAGGGCACAAAGTATTTTTTGGAACCACAAAGTCACAAAGGGCACAAAGTGTTTTTGGAACCACGTAGTCACAAAGGGTACAAAAAGATAAAATTTTGTGTCCTTTGTGACTTCGTGGTTCAACTAATGATGGTGTAAAACAGGAATGAGCCATCCCTTCTCAATTCGGACGACTCCTATTTTCTTGTTGCTTTGCCAAAAATAATCAGCTCAACATGTCAACTGCTTTTTTTCGTCAGATATCTGATAGCCGATGGTTTAATCAATTGATTTTAGGGGTAATACTTGCAGCTGGAGTTCTGGTTGGAATAGAGACCTACCATACAGAAAACTCTCCTTGGCATAAGCTTTTGGAAAGCGCGGATCTGGTCATTTTGCTCATTTTTACTGCGGAGTTTTTCATCAAAGTATTGGCAGAAGGCGCCAGGCCCTGGAATTATTTTCGGGATCCCTGGAATGTTTTTGATTTCCTTATTGTGGCTGTTTGCTGGCTGGCGCATGTGTTGCCTGAAATCAATGCAGGATTTGTGGCCGTTATCCGGTTGGCGCGGGTATTGCGTGTATTGCGACTGGTTCAGGCTTTGCCGCAATTGAAAATGCTGATCAATGCCATGCTCAAGAGTATCCCGAGCATGGGTTATGTAGGCATATTATTGTTGTTGCTGTACTATATCTATGGCGCAATGGGTGTTTTTATATTCAGCAAAAACGATCCGTTTCACTTTGGCTCACTGGGCACCGCCATGTTGTCGTTGTTCCGGGTGAGTACCCTGGAAGGATGGTCAGAAATCATGTATGTGAATATGTTTGGTTGTAATGACCCCAAATGGGGGTACGGGCCGGAGTCTGGCTGTGTTACCCCAGAGGGGCATGGCATGTCGGCAGTTGTGTACTTTGTTTCCTTTGTTTTGTTTGGCACCATGATCGTCCTGAATTTATTCATTGGCGTTATCATGAATGCCATGGACGAGGTGCGAAAGGAGCATGAAGTGGAGGACCGATTAGCGCGCAAAGAGGCTGGAATCCATCATTTGGAAGATGATATTGCAGAATTACACACCCAATTGGATGCCATTAAAGAGCAATTGGATGTGATCGCTTATAAACTTAAGAAATAGGGTATAAGAAGGGTTATTTCTGGACCTTTTCGCCTTTTTTATTGATGTAGTAAAAATTTTTACCATCTGGGCTTACGTAGGCTTTCCCATCGGAAAAACCTTTGGCAGCTGCATAGCAGCACAGGATTTCTTTGGTTCGTACATTTCGGAAGGCATATTTATCGCCCATGTAGCCGAGTTCCATATCATCATATATCGCGCTTTTGGCAAAGCTGCGGAATTTCTGGTCTGGCGTAGCCAGGGTCTCGGAAGGTTGGGGTTTTGGAGGTGGCGAGGAAATAACCGGCTTGGTGTCTTGTTGAGGTTTGGGCTGAGATTTGCTTTGCGTTGTAGGTTTTTGTGTCGGCTGTGTTGTCTTTGCTGGTTTTTGAGTCAAGGAATCGTGTGGCGTTTGCACGGGAAGAACTGCTTTGGTTTCAGGTGTTTGGGGTTCTTCATTAGAAAGCGGCTGAGCGCTGGGCTGGAAATACCAGATTGCCCCGGCGGCAGTTCCTAATACCAGCATTATAATTGCAGGAAGAAGCCAGGATTTTCGGTTGGCGGTGGAGGTGTCTTTTTTGAAGTTTTTCTCTGAAAACCCTGCTTTCTCCAGTGCCTGGGTGGTCCAGGTTTCCGGAATGCTGTGCACCCAATCCAACAACGCAAGGTTGATCCGGGCTCTTTCAGGCCTAAAATCATCCAGACTGATCGTGCCAGCATGGTAGTCGTCCATCAGGTTGTGAAATTGCCCGGACTGTTGTACTACCAAAGCATTAGCCTCATGATCCTGATAATTCTGACATAAAATCATGCCGGCTTCCAGAGCGGCTTCCAGTTTGCCTTTGGCAAGGAGTTGTTCCAGATATTTTCGGGCTGAGGACATAGATAAGGTTGATATCGGGCGAAAATAGGGAATAATTGGTTGATGGTCCTAAAGGTTTATCTACCTGAAGTACCGTACATTTGATCACACCAGAAAAAAAGTTACCATCAAAGCTATGAACATCAGAATTGCGCAAATTCAGGATTGCCCGGCAATTTTAGACATTTATACATATTATGTCCAACAGACTGCCATCACTTTTGAATACGAAACGCCTTCTCTGACAGAGATGGAAAACAGAATGACGTATACCCAGGCAAAATATCCATATTTAGTGGCAGAAGTGGATCAAAGAATTGTCGGATATGCCTATGCTTCAG
>JAEUUS010000067.1 GCA_016787545.1 Saprospiraceae bacterium | reverse complement strand
ATTTAGCGAATTTTCGTTACAAAGGTATTCCTTTCTGGCATAAGCGGAAACAGACCGACGATTATTTTTATTCTTTCAAACATTTTTAACAAAAATTACTGAATCGTCCTACTTTGCCGCCCACAATTCTGCATTCAGCTCTTTTATATTATGTCGGCACACAAACCCAGTCTTAGTTTTTGGCAAATCGTGAACATGAACTTCGGATTTTTCGGAATCCAGTACAGTTTCGGTTTACAACAAACCGCCATCAATCCCATCTATTCTTTTCTGCACGCCGATCCGGAGCAGTTGCCCATACTCAATCTGGCGGGCCCTATGACCGGTTTGTTGATTCAGCCCCTCATTGGTGCATTAAGCGATAAAACCTGGCATCCGCGCTGGGGCAGGCGGAAGCCGTATTTTTTGATCGGCGCTATTTTTTGCAGTTTGTGTTTGTTTGCCTTTCCCTTCAGCAGCACCCTTTGGATGGCGGTGGGTTTGTTGTGGATTTTGGACGCGGCCAATAACACCGCCATGGAGCCTTACCGGGCTTTTGTGGCCGATAAGCTGCCAGCGTCACAATACGGAATGGGTTTTCTCACACAGAGTTTTTTTACCGGCCTGGGTATTACGCTGGCCAATTTGTCGCTGTTCTTTTTCCAGGGCAACATCCTCGGGCAATCTGCATCCGGTATTCCCTACTGGGCGTATGGATCGTTTTTTGTAGGTGCGGTGTGCTCTATTACCTCCGTGTTGTGGTCGCTCTACACCACGCCTGAAATACCCCCTACCGAGCAGGAGCTTGCGTACATACGTGATAATAAACACGGGGCCCTGCAGCCTTTCATTGAGATAGCAGATGCTATTAAAAATATGCCCAAGGCTATGTGGCAACTGGCGCTGGTGTACCTGTTTCAGTGGTACGCCCTGTTTATATACTGGCAGTATTGTTCGCACAGTATTGCACAATCTGTTTGGAAAACCAACAGTGTGGATAATCCGGCCCTGTATGAGGAGGCAGTAGGTTGGACCGGTCTGATCAACGGCTGGTACAATATTGTCACCTTCCTGTCGGCATTCGGGCTGGTGTTGCTGGCCAAAAAATACGGACCCAAGAAAGTGCATTTCATGTGTTTGATCCTGGCCGGACTGGGCTTGCTGGCTTTTGCCAATATTGAGAATAAACACTTATTGTTTGCGCCCATGACCGGCTTTGGCATTGCCTGGGCGAGCATGATGGGTGTGCCGTATATGCTGGTAGTGGGTAGTATTCCCAAAGAGCGTTTTGGGGTGTACATGGGCATCATCAATATGATGATTGTGATTCCGATGATCATCCAAACCCTCAGTTTCGGGGCTATTTACAAGCATTTGCTGGGCAGTAATCCCGGTGTAGCCATCATGGTGGCGGGCGGGATGCTGTTAGTTGCCGCCGCCGCTGTGCTAAGGATTCAGGTAAAACAGACCGATGAAGAAGTGCGGGTAATGGGCGGCGGGCATTGATGTGCGTGGCTAAGCCTCGTAGGTTCCAAATATAAACCTCGTAGGTTTTGTATGTACATAAGTTATATGTGGATGTTAAGGCTAGCTGGAAACACATCTAACATCTTGTAACCCGCTGTTTTAACGGCGGGCAAAAGCCGCCCCCCCCCATCACATCTAGCATCTTTACAAAACATCAGCATCAAAAACCCCGGTGAAGGATGTAATTTCCAGTATGGCTTTGTTCAATTTTGGGCTTATGCTGATGTTCTGCAAAGATGCTAGATGTGATGGGGGGGGGAGTGTCTGGGCCCCCGATTAAAATCGGGGGTTACAAGATGTTAGATGTGGAGGAACGTATCCCAAATTGACTTACCATTCAACTTGTGTACATACCGTAGGGTTTTGGAACCTACGAGGTCTAAAAATTCTGGCGGTTCATCATATTTGCACCAAATTGCCAGAGCTACACCATTTCCCCCCAAAACCCTCGCCAACTCAAACACTCGCAAACTCAAACACTCGCACCCTCGATGTTCGATAGAAATTTCCATCCACGTATTCAGGAATGGTTGACAGCTGCCGGAGCAGATCCAGGTTTTTCCACCCGGTTAATGACCAATGCGGTGGCCATACGCCAGTTGTATCAGGAACTTTATGGCAACCACCCCAGAAGTACACAGGGTTTTGAAACCTTGATGCGCGTGGTGATTCAGGCAGCGACGCAAAGACCGGCAGTACTGTTGGAAAAAGACATACAGAAGAACAAGGAAGACCACTGGTACCTGAGCAACAACATTGCCGGCATGAGCCTTTATGTGGATCGTTTTTGCGGTAATTTGAAGGCTTTGTCGGGAAAAATGGACTATTTTCAGGATCTGGGCGTCAATTTCCTGCACCTGATGCCTATTTTCCAAAGTCCGCCCAATGAGAGCGACGGCGGCTACGCGGTATCAGATTTCCGGCAGGTAGACGAACGTTTTGGCAGTCTGGACGATTTGAAAAAGGTCATTGCTGCCATGCAGCAATCCGGCATGTACCTGATGCTGGATATTGTGCTGAACCACACCTCTTACCACCACGAATGGGCCAAAAAGGCCAAGCAGGGCGACCCGAAATACCAGGATTATTTTTATTTCTACGATGATCGTCGCCTTCCGGATCAGTTTGACCAAACCATGCCGGAAATATTCCCGGAAAGCGCGCCGGGTAGTTTCAGCTACGTGGAGGAGTGCCAGAAATGGGTGATGACCGTTTTCCACCGCTATCAGTGGGACCTCAACTACACCAATCCGGATGTGTTGTGCGATATGCTCGACAACGTCTTTTTTTACGCCAACCTCGGTGTGGATATCCTGCGCATTGATGCTCCGGCCTTCATCTGGAAACAATTAGGCACCACCTGCCAGAACCTGCCGCAAGCACATAGCCTGCTGAGATTGATTAGGTTGTGTGTGGAATCGGCCACTCCGGGTATGGCGCTTTTAGGCGAGGCCATTGTGGCGCCCAAAGAAATCATGAAGTACTTCGGTACCGATGCGTTTCTGGCGCGGGAATGCGATGTGGCGTACAATGCCACCCAAATGGCCATTCAATGGGATACCCTGGCCACCGGCGATGTGCGTTTGATGCTGGCTTCCCAGCACGATCTGATGCAAAAACCCTACGGCGCTACCTGGATTACCTATACGCGTTGTCACGACGATATTGGGTTGGGATACGAGGATGCGGCCATTGAAGCTGCAGGTTTTACGCCTTATGATCACCGGAAATTTATCAAAGATTTTTACTCCGGCGGCATTGACTATTCACCTGCCAAAGGCGCTTTGTTTTCGGTGAACCCCAAAACACAGGATGCCCGCATCAGTGGTACCCTGGCCTCGCTATGCGGACTGGAGAAAGCGCTGGAATCCGGCGTTCCTGCAGAGCTGGATATGGCCATCCGGCGCATCCTGTTGATGCAGGCCATGAGTTGTTTTATAGGCGGCATTCCCATGCTTTTTTACGGCGATGAAGTGGGCTACACCAATGATTACAGCTATTTGAACGACCCGGGCAAGAGTTATGATAACCGTTGGATGCACAGGCCGCTGATTGATTGGAAAAAGAATAAAAAAGCAGAGAAAAAGGGCACCATAGAGCATCAAATCTACTCCGGAACCCAAAAAATGCTTCGCCTGCGCAAGTCGCTGTCCATGGTTGCCGATCTTAAAAACCTGTATTGGCTCAACACCCACCATCACAACCATGTGGCGGGATTTGTGCGTTATCATGGCGATCAAAAACTGATTTGTTTGTTCAATTTCAGTCCACAAACCGTGTACCTCTACGGTGGACTCTTCCACGAGCAAGGCATTCATTTTCCCCTCCACGACCACTGGAGAAACAAGCAGGTAGGCCTGGAGGAAGAAAGCGCTTTTCTCAAGGTAGAAGGGTATGGGTTTTTCCTGCTTTCAAAGACGGACGAATGAACGATGAACGATGGACGATGGACGATGGACGATGGACGATGAGATTGCGTGGGTATTTATTGTAACGTGAGTTGTCATCCCGGGAACCGGGACCTACACAAGCCAAACTTCGTGTTTATCCCTAAGCCAGGAGCATTGTCTGTAGCCAGGCTTGTGTAGGTCCCGCTGCGCGGGATGACAACTCACGTTACAATAAGTATCCACGCAATCTCATCGTTCATCGTCCCGTCGTCCATCACCCCGTCGTCCATCGTTCATCGTTCATCGTCCCGTCGTTCATCGTTCATCGTTCATCGTCCATCGTTATGAAACGTATCATTCTCGCTATTCTTGCCATTGTCATCGGCTTGTATCCCTTGTATTATCTGGTTACGCTTGATAAAGTAGGGCTGCTGCAAACCAAATCTGATGCATTGTGGGCTGCAACAACCTACAAAGCCGGGTTTTATACCCACGTGCTTTTTGGCGGAATAGCCATGTTGCTGGGTTGGGCGCAGTTCATGCCGGGGTGGCGACGCCGGTTTCCGCAGCGTCACCGGCAAATGGGCAAAGGTTACGTGCTGGCAGCCATTCCCGCCTCTCTGGCAGGCGTTTACCTTTCGTTTTATGCAGAAGGCGGACTGGTGGGCAAAACCGGATTTTTTTTGCTCGGCTGGATTTTTCTAATAACTACCCTGCTGGCCTATTCCGCAGCCAAAAAGCAGGATTTCGTGGTCCACGAACGCTGGATGTATTACAGCTATGCGGCATGTTTTGCAGCCGTTACCCTGCGACTCTGGATGCCCATTCTGGTGCCTTTGTTCGGCAGTTTTACGCCGGCCTATCAGGTGGTAGCCTGGTTGTGTTGGGTACCTAATATGTTGTTTGCCTGGTGGAAAACGCGGCATCTGGCGAACTGAGTTAGACATCCGCTTTGGATATCGGTAATTTTATCAGTTTCATCGCCCAATCATAATGGCTGCAAGTGGCTGATACCAGGTATGCGCCCAGGGAGCTGCTGCCGGTCCAGGCATATCTTTTTTTCTCAAACAATTCCTCGTCGGAGTGTTTTTGGATGCAGGCATGAACCAGCAAATGCGATTCCCGGAACCGTTGCAGGGTTTCTGCCAGGGGAACAGATTGCGCTTCTTCCCAAATCAATCTGTTGAGTGCAGGAGTAGTTTTCCACGAATAACCTGGCGCCGGGATTGCCGGCTTTTCTCCCCGCATCCCGGTTTCATACCAATTCAGAAACATCAGGTGCCAGCGGTGCAGATGCATCAGTACATCTCGTATGTTTCGGTTCAGGGTGCCTGGTTTGAAAGCGATTTCACGTTGCGCTTCCGGTATTTGCAGGATGGTATTCAGCAGTTTTTCAAACTTAGCCTGACTTTGGATTTCGAGATCGGATTTGGTGGCGGGTCTGGGCATGCAGGGTGATTTACTTGGTGTTAAAATACCGTCTGGTTAGTGTTAATAAGGCAAAATTATTTGGTTTTTGCGCAGTGGAGCATTAGATTTGGGAATATTTTAATCATCAACCAACCTGACTTATGAAACCCATTTTTTTGTTTCCAATGCTGTTTGTACTGCTGTCCTTCTGGGCTTGTGAAGACAATGACCCTATTCGGGATACCGTGCAAATCAATGGCAATACGGCTGTGATTCC
>JAEUUS010000062.1 GCA_016787545.1 Saprospiraceae bacterium | reverse complement strand
TTCTTGGGCACCTTTTTTGCTGAAATGTGTAACCATTTTCCGGAATGCTTGTCTTTTCCAGACATTGTGCATTAAACAGCAGTGCTTATGAACCAACTTTTTACTCGTCTGGCGTACGCATCAGGCCTCGCCACCCTGTTATTTTCTTGCAATACTGCCGATAACTGCCGGGAACTCACCGGACGCTGGTCGAACCGGGAGGGACAGGTATTAGTCTTCGAACCGGATGGAAAAGCTACCTGGCTCATTAAATTTGGCAGTCAGTACGACACTTTTGCCATTAAGTATCAGTATGATTGTTCACAAAAAACAACCACGCTGGATTTAAGCGAGTTCCAAACAGGCCCGCTTGCCGGAAAAACACTTTATGGTATTGTGGAATGGAGTAGCGACTCCGTTTTTCGCTTCGATGCCGAACCAGGCGCCAATCCGGATGTTCGACCGGTGCAGTTTAATACTGAACACTCAGAACGGTATTACAAGGAGTGAGTGTTTTGGTGCTTTAGTGTTTTGGTGTTTTAGTGCTTTGGTGTTTTGGTGTTTGGGTGTTTGGGTTGACATTAACCTGAAATGCACTAATTGTGTTTGTTATTGCTTAAATTCCGCATCCTGCTAAGCCTAACGCCAACTAAAACACCAAAACACTAAAACACCAGAACACTAGGCCTGCGCAACCGGCGCACCAAAATTCATGGGCGGCAATGGCTGATCCGGCTCTTCAATTTTGCCAAACTGCATTTCAAATTTCTGGACATTGTCGCGCAGTGCGTACAATAGCCGTTTGGCATGTTGAGGCGTAAGAACGATGCGTGATTTTACTTTTGCTTTAGGTAAATTGGGCATCATACGAATGAAATCCACCACAAATTCTGCATTGGAATGGGAAATAATGGCAAGGTTGGAGTAGATACCTTCAGCTACTTCTTCCGAAATTTCAATATTGATGGCCGGCGCCTGACCTGTGTTTTCTTTTGCCATGACTGAATAAAAACTAAGTGAAACTGTTGAACCTTTTTAAGGAGCGACAAACATACTATGAAAAGTGTTTGGGTTAGTGCGTGTTTGAGTGTTTTAGTTGGCGTTGGGCTGGGGATTTGATTTGAACTTAAGTTTTTTTTACCACGAAGCCACTTAAGACACTAAGGTTTGTTGCCTTAGTGGCCTAAGTGGCTTAGTGGTAATCCCCAGCCCAACTCAAACACTTACATTTTCATCAATCTCACTCCTCCCCATTCCTTACCATCGGTGAGTCGGAGCAGATAGGTGCCTTGTGGGAGCTGCTGAAGATCAAGTGTAGTGACAGATTGACCATCAGGTGATTGAATTTCTGTGGATTGCAGCAAGCGGCCTGTTGCGTCATAAACTTCTGCGCGCAGTGCTTGTGGCGCATGTTGCATGCTGATCACAAACAAGCCCGCACTTGGGTTTGGCGCAACATTCATGCCCCACTCAGTGCCCGGTTCTATAGTGCCGGTGGTGACTACCACATTGTTCACTACATCTGTGCAGCCATTGGCATCTGTTACCAAAACAGTGTAAGTACCCGGGGTCAAATTCGGGAATACACCGCTTGATTGTGCCGTACCGCCATTGAGGCTGTACTGATAGGGTGTTGTACCTCCATTGGCGGTTGCTGTAATGGTAGAACCGGCTGAAGTAGCACTCAGATCCAGAACGGCCGGTTGTAACACCATTACAGAACCGGTTAACTGATTGCCCCCTGCATCCCGTACAACTACCGGATAATTTCCGGCCGGCAAATTATTGAACACATTGCCGGTTTGGAACGGCGAGCCGCCTACACTGTATTCATACGGCGGAACACCACCTGCGGCATTCACCGTTACTGTACCGTCAGAACCGCCAAAACAGGAAACATGTTCCACAAGCGAGGTGACGGTTAATGGCATCACATTTACGGTAAAGGTAGTTGTTGCGGAGCAGCCATTACCATCTGTAGCAGTTACAGAGTACGTACCGTTTGGCAGGTTCTGTAAATCCGGATTAGGCGCGTCTGAAAGGAACGAATATGGCGCAACACCACCTGTAATAATCACGTTACCATCATTTCCAACCACTGTTACTGTAACACCCAATTGGGTAGGCTGATCAATTTGAATTGGGCCCAACAGCAAAGTTGTACCACTGGCATCACGGATTGTTACGGTGTAAGATCCTGCCATCAATCCGGAAAAGATGTTACTGCTCTGGAAAGCTCCGTTTCCTAAACGATATTCATATGGCGGAATACCGTTAGCTGCGTTCACTTGCAACGTTGCCGTTCCACCAAAACACAGAATTTCAGTTGCCTGCAGGGTGCCACTGAGTGGCGTCACGAATACAGTAGCCTCTGTTGTTTTGGTACATCCATTTGCATCTCGAACAGTCACGGTATAGGTTCCATTAGGGACATTGTTGAATTGATTTGCCGGCTGGAAATTCGTTCCGTCAATACTGTATTCCAATGTTCCGGTTCCTCCTGAAGCAGAAGCATTAATGGCATTAAGGACAACTGCGGCACTCAAAGTCAATTCATCTGGGTTTGTCAACACATAACCGGTCAGCTCAACCGTTGTACCAAAATCATCCGTAACCACCACAGCATAAGTGCCTGCAGAAAGGTTGCTGAATGTGTTGGAAGATTGTGCCGTTCCACCATTCAAACTGTAGGTATATGGAGGGAAACCACCAATGACATTGACTACGATTTCTCCATTATTTCCATTAAAACAACTCACAGCCTGTTGCAGCACAATATTGGATTGCAGCGGTGGCACATTCACTTCCACATCTGAAGATACGGTACAACCATTTTCGTCCCTTACCGTTACCGTGTAGGTTCCATTGGGTAAATCCAAAAACTCATTGGAGGATTGGAATCCCATGCCATTCAGGCTGTATTCCAAAACACCCGTACCGCCAGTGGCATTTACGGTGAGGTCGTTGATTGTCACAACATTATTAATGGAAATAGCCGCCGGATCAGCAATGGTAATCATATTTGATTCCACCGTAAACCCGAATTGGCCGGTTACCACTACTGTGTAATTTCCAGCAGTCAACCCATCAAATACATTACTGCTTTGACCGGCGCCTCCGTTCAGGCTATAGGAATAGTTACCATCAAGGCCGGTTGCATCCACTACAATTTGGCCGTCTGAACCGCCATTGCAAGACACCGACACGGTTTCTGAGGCTGTGGCTGCCAGGTTATTCTGAATAACATTGATGTTGAATACCGCATCATGTATCCAGGCATCATTGTTTTGGTCAAGTCCATCAAAATGGAAGTTATCTGTTGCGGCTCCGTCACCATTGTTAGTATATGTCAGAACGCCGTTATTGATGTCTTCCTGGGTGAAAGTGCCTCCTACAGCAAGTGGGGTACCATTCAGGGAAAGCGTGCCATGCACTGGAAGACTCAAAACCATATAAACTCCCTGCGAAGGTATGCCGCTGGTTTGCATAGCCAGGTGGCTCTGGAAAACAACGCTACTCAATCCTGATGGCGCATCTAATGGATTGTTTACCAACATATTACCTGGATCTATCTTTTCAATCAGACAGAAGGAAAGACTCCAGGAAGTAATAGCGCCTCCATCTTCATCCGGATAATTATCGCCCATCACAAATTGCCAGTTACCTTGTACGTGCTGGCCAATAAATGCATCCAAAGAACCAATAGATTGGAAAGTGCCACTGAGTGCCGGAGGCGTACCATTACACTGAGCTTCCAGTGCGGCAGCGGTCTGTGCTGCCTGAGCGTCAAAGGTCAGATTGCCGTTATCGCCGGTACATCCATAAGGTACAGCCGGGTCGCCAGGCTGATTGAACAACAAAACAGAATCGTTTGCCGGAGATACAAGCCAGGCAAGCAAATCACCCACATAGGTATGTGTGAATGCAACGCTGACATTTACATCTACAAGGTACTTGTCATCCGCAATGGTCAAATTAGACGCCACCGGAGTTGGTACCAAGGCGACCGGGATGGTTTTTGGCACATCGGTGCTGCTGAAATTTTGATCACACACACTTTTGCCCGTCTGGAAAGCATACACAGGAGAATAACCACTTTCTCCACAATCGTTTGTGGAGCGTAAACGCCAGTAGTAGACCGTTTCAATCTGCAATCCTGTAAGTTTTACAAAGGCATCGGTGGTCACACTCATAAAAACAATAGAACCGATATCGAAGGAAGGATTGGTTGACACTTCCACTACATAACCGGAAGTGAAACTTGCCGGATTCCAGCTGAGTGTTGGGCTGATATTCACACCTGTTTCTCCCAATGCCGGGCTTACTGCATCCGGGGCATCAGGCAAACCTGGCAACACAGTCAACATGACATTGCCAGTGCGCACAATCACGCCGCTGGTGGCTGTTATGCTGAGCGGATAATCGCCAATCATTGCAGAAGTAAGGCCCGTAATGGTAACGGTTGCAGATCCTCCTGCAGCTACCGGATTGGGGTTTATCGTCAGGATTGAACCAGATGGATTGCCAGTAACCGAAATATCAGCCGGCGTATTAAACCCGGCCACTGCTGTCAGGTTAATGGCAAATTCAGCTGTTTGTTCCGCACAAACCTGTACCTGGCTGGCTGACAAATTCATCAGGAAAGTAGGTGCGGAAATAATGCTGAAGTTCACATTGGAAATATCAAAAAAGATATTACCTACCGATTCAACCCGCACCCGACAAGTAGTTGAGATATTATTCGGTACAATAATATTGGCAGAGCCATTATTGGGAACACTGGCAGCCAATTCCACCGGATAGGTAAACCCTCCATCCGTGGAAAGGGTTATGCGCACATTGGCACAAGACACCGGAGCGGCTGTGGTATTGGCAACATCCCAGGTAACAGTTTGGGAGCTTCCCACCGTCCAGGTAAGGTTGGTGTTTGGCGCTGTAACGAGAAACGGGCCCGATGCCGCACTCACGGTAATCTGCATGTCGTCTTCATCCGTACAACCTGCATACCAATCGTTATCCCGCGCGGTAACACGAAATTTCATGGTGCGGGCCACGCCAGGCAATTCTTCCCAGGTTGAGTTTACATTGTTTACCAGATCTTGCAAACGCGGAAATACACGTGTTGGGGAAGTATTCCCTTTATACGAACGGAAAAGCGGGCCTACTGTTGCGGTAGAAACAGGCGGAGAAGGCGCATTGCCGAAATCCATTTGTTCCCAGGTGTACGTAAGGGTATCGCCATCCACGTCAGAACCAGTTGCTGTAAGCGCAAATGGCGTAGATTTAGGAATAGTTCTATTAACGCCGGCTTCCACGGTGGGGTTATGGTTGGAAGTAGTGATCTTCACCGGACAGGTATTAGCGCCTCCGGTATAAATAAAGGAACCCATTTCCAGCATATTATACCCGTGGAAGATGTCCTCACTGTTGTTGGCTACGTTTTGTGCGCCACAAATACCGGCATATGCCATTATAGTGGTACCGCTGCCAGGTTCAACTGCATTAGGTGAATTCACATTACCTCCGCAATTTCCGAAGGTGTGATTGCCCCCAAACTGGTGACCCATTTCGTGGGCCACATAGTCGATATCAAATGGGTCTCCAATGGGTGAACCTTGTCCGGTCACACCATTGGCTTTTGACGTTCCACAAACAACGTTGAGTCCGGCAATACCACCACCGCCTGTGCTGAATACGTGACCGATATCATAATTAGCGGTGCCAATCAGGTTATTGCAGGTAGTTTGGTTTTGTCCAAGCATGGCACTGCCGTTACCGTTGCTGTATGGATCTGATGCGCCATTCAGGTAAATAATGGCGTCGTTATTGGCAATTATTTCCATGGTAACGGCAAAATCACGTTCATACACGCCATTTACCCGATTCATGGATGTATTCATGGCGGCCAAAACCAATGGCTTGGTACCGCCATGGAAGGCGGCATATTCTCCTGTGCAGGCAAGTGCCAGGCGGTATTTCCGGAGTTTGGTATCGCCCTGAAATTCAGCAAATTGCGCCGGGGTAAGCGGTTGAATTTGATCCAGCTCCTTGGCGCCTTCCGGATCGGGAGTGCCACAGGTCCACAGCAAATCGCTTTCTTTTTTCAGATAGTCTTTTTTGTTGTAAACCACATAATATTCATCATTTCCATGTACTGCCGGATCAATAAAAAAGGTGCCATAGCGCCCGGAATGAACCATTCCATGAAAGCCCCAGGGTGTGAGGTCGCATTTCAGCACAGCCGTAGGATCGTCAATGCCACGACCCGTATAGGTACGGATTTGCGGGTATTTGGCTTGAAGATCCGGGTGCATAACCGGTGTTTCTTCCAACTGGAAACGCCCTGTACCACCACCCGGAAGCGGAAGATTCAGGACCACCATTTGGCCGGATTCGGCAGCTGCTGTAAACCGCAATGGCGCAGCCGACAGTACAGGTTTTAAAGCCTGCACATTTAATTGAACCGAACGAAACTTGGAAGGTTGAATCCGGCGCTCACCGGCTGCCGGAATGCCACTCTCTGCAACATCTGTCCAGAGATTTTGAGCAGGAAGGTAACTGATCGCAACCAGTACACACAGTAGGGTAAGGAGGTTCTTGACCATTAATACAGGATGATTTGGAAATTGAATAATACAGAAAAATCGCAACGGCGAAAGTAGCTAACACAGGCTTTATGTGTGTATGATTCTTTGGTTTTTGCAATTCGTGGCCAAAACGGATTCCATTTTAACCAAAAAAGGGAGCTTTTAAAATATTTAACAGTATTTTCCATGAGGTCTTAACGCTTGAATACTTGCCTCTAAAAACCGTCAGGTATATTTTTGATCAACCAAATCACTCCTGACCATGAAACATTATTGCTTTCTTTTCCTGGCAACAATCACCTTTTCCGGATGCTTTTCACCACAATACTATCTGGACAAAGGCGATTACAATTCCGCTATTAAAGCCTATGGGCTGGAACTTCGGGACCAACCTGCCAACCGAAAGAAAAAATCTGATCTGGAAGGACTTGAACGGGCATTCAACACGGCTCAGCGGAAAGACTCAACCACACTGGCCCTGCTAAACGGCCAGCAACAGCCGGAAAACTGGCCCAGCATTAATCAGTTGTACAGAGGTATTCAGGAACGCCAGACGAAGGTTAAAAAATGGCAGCCCTTGAAATCCCGAAAAGGCTATGAACCCAGTTTGCTTTTTTTCCCGGACATTGACTCCCTGGAATCATCAAGCAGACTGCTGGCCGCCAAGTACCTGTATCAACATGCTCAGGAGCTTTTAGCCCAAGGGACGCCTGCGCCTGCCAGAGAAGCATTTCACCTGCTAAAAGACCTTAAACAGCATTATTATCCTTATTGGGAAAATGCCAACGCCTTGCTCGACAGCGCATGGACTATGGGAAAAGAGCACGTGTTCTTTAACATAGAAAGCCAAATTGGCGCTTCTGATAGCCGAACTTTTTGGGAGGATATGCGCAGAAAGCCCCTCATGATCAAAAACGACTGGTTGGTGATTCATCTTGATTCTGCTACACGTACCTCCTTTGATTATGTATTGACTTGTCGGTTACAATCCCTCTATGTAGGATCTGACAACCAAAATACATCCACTCGAACCGAGACCAAAGAGGTGGAGGATGGCTATGAAGAAGTACGCGACACCTCCGGCCGGGTTATTTCCCGAACCACCAAATACAGAAAGGAAACGACCACAATTACTACCTACTCCAATAGTCGGGACGCCAATTCAGCCGTATTCATGGAATTAAAGCGCATCCCAACTGGTGAAATGTTGGTTTCGAAACCGATAAATGCCTCCTATCATTTCAGTGAAAGTTCTGAAACCTGTATGCCTCAATCGCCTTCCTACTGGGGCATGATCGAACACGTGGCAGACGACACAGAATGGGAAATAAGGCGCCAGTTGAAGAAGGCTTTGCCTTTGAAGTAGTTTTTTTGAGGCGTGGAGTTTTTTTTACCGCCGAGACGCAGAAGCGCGGAGATTTTTACCGCCGAGGTGCGGAGGAAGTTTCTCTGCGCTTCGGCGTCTCCGCGGTAAAAAAACCTCCCTACCTCAAATCCCCGCAATACAGATATACTTTGTTTCCATAAAATCGTCGAGCCCGTACTTGGATCCTTCCCTTCCAATACCACTCTCTTTTACACCACCAAAGGGCGCCACGGTTGTCGCAACCAGGCCTGTATTCACCCCTACCATACCATATTCCAGGGCTTCGGCCACTCGAAAAACACGCCCAATATCACGGCCATAAAAATAGGCCGCAAGGCCATAAGGAGTATCATTTGCCAGCCGGATTACTTCTTTTTCATCCGTAAACGGCGTAACCGGCGCTACCGGGCCGAAAATTTCTTCGTGCATGATATCCATACCTGGTTCCACATCAGCCAGTACGGTAGGTTGATAGAATGTACCTTCCATAGCTTGTCCGCCAATCAATACCCGTGCCCCTTTTTGGGTGGCATTGCCAACCAAACGCTGTACTTTATCCAGGGCTTCCTGATTAATCAGCGGACCAATGTTTACCCCATGTTCGGTACCGACGCCTACTTTTTGCTTTTGCACCGCGGCCGTAAATTTCTCCAAAAAAGCCTCATAAATGTCCTTTTGAGCAAAAATCCGGTTGGCACAAACGCAGGTTTGACCGGCATTTCGGTATTTGGCCACAATAGCTCCTTCAACAGCTGCATCCAAATCGGCATCATCAAACACAATGAAGGGCGCATTACCACCTAACTCAAGCGAGATTTTTTTCACTGTATCTGCACTTTGGCGCATGAGCAGTTTGCCTACTTCTGTACTTCCAGTAAACGAAACCTTGCGCACCACCGGACTATCCGTGAGAACCTTGCCAATGGAAGGTGCATCCATGCCGGTAACGATATTCAACACACCTGGCGGGAATCCAGCGCGAAGGGCCAGTTCGGCCAGAGCCAGGGCTGACAGCGGCGTTTCTTCCGATGGTTTGAGCACCACCGTACACCCGGCAGCCAAAGCTGGTGCTACCTTACGGGTAATCATGGCATTAGGAAAATTCCAGGGAGTAATAGCTGCTACCACGCCCACCGGTTGTTTCACCACCAGCAAACGCATGCCTGGCATATGTGGGGGTATAACATCTCCATAAGCCCGCTTTCCTTCCTCTGCAAACCACTCAATAAAGGTGGCGCCATAGCGGATTTCTCCTCTCGCTTCCGGCACCGGTTTTCCTTGCTCCAACGTAAGCAACATGCCCAGATCGTCTGCATGTTCCAGAATAAGATCATACCATTTGCGCAAGATACCAGCACGTGCAGTAGCTGTTTTGGCACGCCACTCCGGCAATGCAGCCTCCGCAGCTGAAATGGCTCGATGCGTTTCTTCAGCCCCGCAATCTGCCACCCTGGCCAGTTCTTCACCGGTAGCCGGATTAGTCACCACAAAGGTTTTGCCGGAATCAGCTTCCGTCCACTCGTTATTAATAAATGCGTTTCGATGAATTAAACTGGAATCCTTGAGCATGGAGGAAATGTGGTGAATGTGAGGAATGTGGGGAATGGGGTGAATGTGGGGAATGGGGTGAATGTGGGGAATGGGGATGCAAAGGTGAGAAATGTGTTGGAATCAATTCATTTCAAATCGACGGATTTGTACAGGTTCTGTATCGAAACCCGGACGGATGAATCTTTCCCAATGAGGAAAGAGGTTTACCATTTCTTTTCGGAACCGGCTCAAAGCCAGGAGCATATCAAGGATTTCATCTGTTTTTTCCGGCCAGGTTTTGCGCAGGGTTTCCCAGGCTGCCAAACTTTGGTCTATACACAGAATACAAGCTTTTGCACTACCATTTGCATCGCTTTGATGTGGCGTTTCACCCCAAATATCCGGATCCTTCATGTCTTCGATACCGGAAATAGCGCGCCGGGCTTTTACGCCAATGAATGCCGCATATTGACGAATGATCTCCACGGCATCCTGGATATAGCCCAAACGATCCATGTCAATCGGCATATTCATATCTGCCAAATGCTGTAATTCGATGCCTTTTTGTTCAAAAAAGGATTCATTTTTTGTAAAAAAGGCTTCAGAAAGCTTATAATAAGCCATACCTTTTTCAAAAATCTCCTCGTCTAATTTTTCCATTTCAAGGTCTTTCGGCTCCAATGATACATCCGGAATGGTTTGTCCAATAATATCATCCGGATCAATGCCTGCCTGTCGGAGCATATCGTCCAGCATCTTAAGTGATTCTTTGAAGTTCTCCCCTACGGCACCCCACATTTCCTCTTCAGTCATTGGGGTTTCACGGTTCCAACGTTTGATTTCTTCTACGCCAACGGCGCAACGTTCCACAAAAACACAACGCTCGCACCAGCGATCGCAGTAATTGTGAATGGCAGGAATCATTTTCTTTTTTGTCATGGTTTAGTTTTCGAGTGTTTGAGTTTTCTAGTGTTTGAGTTTGCGTTCGGCTGAGCATTTTGGATAATCTTTGTGCCTTAGTGTTTTAGTGCCTTAGTGTTTTAGTGTTTTAGTGCCTTAGTGTTTTAGTGTTTTAGTGTTTTGGATAAACTTTGCGCCTTTGCGCCTTCGAGACTTTGTGTTTTAGTGTTTTAGATAATCTTTGCGCCTTTGTGTCTTCGTGCCTTTGTGTCATGGCTTTTGTACCTTAGCACTCCAGGTTTGCGCCTTCTTATCAAAAGTACAGGGTTGGCTGTAGAAAAACAATACCCGACTTCAATCTTTTTTAAAACGACTGTATTATGAAACATAAAATTCGCATGGGCATGGTTGGCGGCGGCCGAGGTGCCTTTATCGGCGCCGTACACCGGATGGCAGCTGCATTGGATGGTGAAATCGAACTGGTTTGTGGGGCATTCAGCAGCGATCCGGAAAAATCCAAAGCTTCCGGAGCTGATCTTGGACTCCCGCCTGAACGTTGTTACGGGAGCTTTCGGGAAATGATCCAAAAGGAAAAACGGATGCGACCAGACCGCCGGATGCATTTTGTAAGCATTGTAACGCCCAATCACGTACACTTTGCACCTGCTAAAATGGCGTTGGAAAACGGATTTCACGTTATTTGTGACAAACCGGTAACTTTTAGCTTAAAAGAAGCCCAAAACCTGGAAAAAATTGTTGCTGCATCGGGTATGGTGTTCGCACTTACGCACAACTACACCGGTTATCCTATGGTCAAACAAGCCCGGCAAATGATCCGCCACGGCGAATTGGGCGCCATCCGAAAAGTAGTGGTAGAATATCCGCAAGGCTGGCTCAGCACTCACCTGGAAGCTTCCGGACAAAAACAGGCATCCTGGCGTACCGACCCGACAAAAAGCGGCATCGCCGGAGCCATGGGCGACATAGGTACACATGCCGAAAACCTTGCAGAATATATTACCGGACTGAAAATCAAAGAATTGTGCGCAGATATCAGTACGTTTGTACCCGGCCGACTCCTCGACGACGATGGCAACGTACTGCTTCGCTTTGAGGGTGGTGCAAAGGGCATTCTTCATGCCAGCCAGATTTCAGCAGGGGAAGAAAACAACCTCAATATTCGGGTTTATGGAGAAAAAGGAGGGCTGGAATGGCGACAAATGGAGCCCAATACCCTTATCGTCAAATGGCTGGACAAACCCACCCAATTATTGCGCACCAACATAGGGAATCTATATCCGGAATCGCTGGCTGCAGCCAGAATACCCGGAGGGCACCCGGAAGGCTACCTCGAAGCTTTCGCAAATATCTACCGCAACTTTGCCCATTGCGTACGCGCGCACATGGCCGGACAAGATCCTGATCCAATCCATGCCGATTTCCCCACCATACAGGACGGCGTTAGAGGTATGCGCTTTATCGAGAAAGTAATTGCCAGCGGAAAAAGCAGTAAAAAATGGGTTCAACTGTAGGCATATGATTTGCGATTTGGAGAAATTGCTGTCTTTCTCAACTATATTGCCTGTCCATTGTTCTCCAATTCGCAAATCGTAATTCGCAAATCGCAAATCGTAATTCGCAAATCATATGCCTCTCTGGCACGAAGGAATCGTTCGCAAAATAGAACCCATTGCTCCAAATGTTCGGAGATTTCTGGTCGAAGTGCCGGAGTTACAATCCTTTGGCTTTCAGGCCGGGCAGTTTGTAACCTTTGATTTACCCATTGGCGATAAGCGCCTGCAACGCTGGCGCAGCTATTCCATTGCCAATGCTCCGGATGGCAATAATTCCCTCGAATTGTGCATTGTACGATCTGAATCAGGTACCGGGTCCAGGTTTTTGTTTGAAGAAATCAAGGAAGGATCAGCCCTTAAATTTAAAGGGCCCGATGGCGGATTCGTGCTGCCGGAAATCTTGGATAAAGACCTCGTTTTCATTTGTACCGGCACTGGTGTGGCTCCCTTCCGAAGCATGATTCATGATATCCAAAAATCAGGAAAAGCACATCGAAATATACACCTCATTTTTGGGGCTCGAACAGAAACTGATATCCTTTATCGGGAAGAATTTGAATCACTCACCCGAACGATACCTGGATTTCGATATGATATAGTGTTATCCAGACAGGAAAACTGGCCGGGATGGAAGGGCCATGTCCACCAAATTTATCTCCAGGAATATGCTTCAAAACGCCCTGATATTGATTTTTATATCTGCGGCTGGAGCAAAATGATTGACGACGCTGTGGCTAATCTCCTCGTTAAGTTACATTACGAGCGCAGCCAGGTTCACTATGAATTGTACGGTTAAAGCCTCTTCTTACTCTGCTGCATACCTGCAGAAATCTTCCGCTAATAAAAGGGTTTTGTCCTGAAAATGCCTTCTGGGGTGCAGGTGTTTTTGCATGGCCGGAACCACACCACCGTCTCTTTCCAGAAATGTCATCAGCGTACGCAGCACCTTGAAATAACGTGTCAGGTCATTGGCCTGAGGGATATCCTGCGCCCCGAACCGGATCATGGCTTTTTGAAAAGTGGTAAATGAATAGGGTGCATAGGATTCCGGGTAACGGAATGCCAGATATAGCGCAATCATCTGAAAATCATCGTGATAATGATTGTTTTCAATACTGGTAGGGTGCGCTTTCTTGTAGTCGCGCAGCAGTGTGTCGCAGCCAAACAGAAACCTGGAAACACGTCCGTCTACTTCTTTTGTTTCGTTGTACAGATCATCGAACATCATCCGTACAGTAAGCGGATCAAAACGCCAGAACATGGTCATGATGCGTTTGGGTTGCCATTGTTCTGTTTGCCACAAACGCCTGGATTCTGAGTTAAAAAAAGCCCCGTCGAACATAGCAGCCGGGTCAGGCACATCCAGTTCCCAATGTTGCTGAAAATGCTGCACCGACTCCCATTTGTACACAAAAGGATGGTGTTTCGTGGCCGTCAGCCACTGCTTATATCCCGCAATGGCTGTGTTTATTTTGGATAGTATCATTTTTGAGTGTTATTCACCGCAAAGACGCAAAGTTCGCAAAATCGTAAGTCGCAAATCGTAAGTCGCAAGTCCTAAACTTTGGCCAGCCTTTCTCCGGCTTGGGCCAGCAGGTCTTCCGTTTTGGCAAAACAAAGTCGGATAACCTTCTCGTCTTTCAGATCTGAATAAAACGAAGAAACCGGAATGGCTGCCACGCCGAATTCTGTGGTCAGACGTTTGCAAAATGCCAGATCGGGCTCGTCGCTGATGTGCGCATAATCGAAAAGCTGAAAATAGGCACCCGCGCAGGTTAGCGGCTTAAACCGGGTGGCCGACATGGCTTGCAGAAAGAAATCTCTTTTTTGCTGGTAAAACTCCGGCAAGCCGAGGTATTCAGCCGGATCAGCCATAAAATCGGCAAATGCAGCCTGCATAGGGTGATTGGCCGAAAACACATTGAACTGGTGTACTTTCCGAAATTCGCGGGTAAGCTCTGGTGGCGCCACGCAATAGCCTGTTTTCCAGCCTGTATTGTGGTAGGTTTTACCAAATGAATAAATGGCCAGCGTGCGCGCATACAAATCCGGATAGCGCAGGGCAGAAGCATGTTGTTCGCCATCGTAAATCAAATGCTCATACACCTCATCGCTCATCAGGATCACATCCGTGCCGCGCAACAGCTCCTGAATTTGCAGCATATCCGACTCGCGCAGGATTGTGCCGGTGGGGTTTTGCGGGGTATTAATGCACAACATGCGGGTGCGCGGTGTGATACACTTTTTCACTTCCTCCCAATCCACCTGGTAATCTGGTGCAGAAAGGCTGATCGGCACCACTACCCCACCCACTGTTTCCACGGAAGGCCGGTAGGAATCATAGCAGGGCTCGAGCAAAATCACTTCATCTCCCGGACGTACAAAGGCTGCAATGGCGCAAAATATGGCCTGGGTGCCGCCGGCAGTGATGGTTATTTCCGTTTCAGGATCTACAGAGGCCCCATACATCAGCCTGATTTTTTCCGCAATGCGTTCCCGCAAGGGTAAAATACCCGGCATGGGCGAGTATTGGTTGGCGCCCTTGGCCATATGCTCCGTTACCAGACTTTGCAAACGTCCCGACGGATTGAAATTAGGAAAACCCTGCGACAGGTTGATGGCGCCAACCTGATTGGCCAGGCCCGACATGACGGTAAAAATGGTGGTGCCCACGTTGGGCAGCTTGGATTGGATGTGCATGCCGCAAAAGAAGTGAATTTTGAACTTTTACACCGCCAGCATTTCCAGCAACGCCTCCTCGGTTTCCAGTTTCACCTCTTTTTTGGCCTTGGTTTTTTTGCCAAACGTGTCGTATTTCCGGTAAGCCGAAAAATCCAGTCCGGTGAGCGCAGCCAGTTGTTCCATGCTGATCTGGAACTCCCTGAATTCCATGTTTTTATCCACATCAATGGCTTCAAAATTGATGTCGGCCACAAGTGGCACTTGCGTGAGTTTGAAGGCAGTAGCCTTGAGCTTGTTTTTGTCGTCGCGCCAAACCACCATTTTCCAGAACTCCATCGGGATTTGCACCCCACGGAATACCGGATCACTTTCGGCAAAAATGGGACCGTTGTACACGGAAATGCGCGATTGTTTGCCACTTTCCACCGAAACGCCCTTCTCTAGGATCACTTTTTCCAGCCTTCCCCAAAGCCCTTTGCTGGAACTTCGGTTGAGTTTGCCTACCTGCGGACACGCGTTTGTGTGCATACAGGTCATGTCGGCAAATAACTTGGCTTGCTCCGGGTCATCGGCATAATTGGCATCTTCCCTCCGACTCATGTGACCTTTATCGAAGCCACTGTTGGCATAAAATTTATCTGTGAGCTGGGCTTCCAGGTCAATGCGCACATCGCGTAGCCACTTGTCTTCGCGTTCGGATTCATCCTGTCTTTTGGCCGGATCTCCATCCACGTTGATGGCGCTTACCATGGGCATTTTCCGAATGGCGTGTTGAATGACACTGTAGTAATAATACTTCAACTCAATTTCCTCCTGCGCGGCTTTTCTTTTGGCTGCAAAGGGCCGAAGGGCCTTATTGGGCTGGGGCAAGGGCAATTTCACCCCCATATATGCCGGATCATAGCCCTGGCAATTGGTATAATCCACCTGCTGTTCCGCAGTGGCCTTTTCCAGTTCCTCCAGGAGTTGCGGATCAACCACTGAGCCGCTAATACCTACCGAAGCGCCGCCGTTTTGTATGGTGGTTGCCTGGTTTTGCACCGTTACCTGCACCACGCCATTAGCCATCAGTGTGGCGTTGGGAATAGAAATCAGGATGGCATCTGAGTTGGATTGTGAAGCCGTCTGCACTTGCTCCATGGCGGAAGCTCCCTGATTCCCTGTTGAAACAGGCACAAAAGGCTTTAGCATCCCTTTTACCAGAGAATGATCCGGGAACTGTGCAAAAAAATGCGTGGTAAGTTTGCTGATCCGGATACCTTCATTGGCAATCCAGACAATTCTGCGGGTGTCAATTTTACCATTTTCCGGCAGAATAGGCTTGCCGTCTTTATCTATAAAGTGCTTCCCATCCTCAGACTTTTTCGGAACGCCCATATGGTGCAGCGCAACCACCTGAAACTGATCGTTAAACACCGGGCTGCCGCTGCTTCCCTGGGAAGTATCTGCTTCGTACCAAAGAGTATTCTCCTGGATTTTGACAAATTTATTTTCCCGGATAGACAGCTGCATATAATCGCCATCCGGATGATGGATAATATTGACAAACTCCTGCCCTTCTCCGGCTAATTTGCCAAGTGTGGGGTTGAGATAATGATAGCCAATCTCCGTTATGGGTAAGCGCCCCTGGTCGTCCAGTGGATTCACTGCAACAATACAGTAATCCAGTTTTTCAAAGGAATAAAAAAAATCCTTTGGCGCCAGTTTGAAAATATGCGGTGTTTTCGGACGGCCGGAACCATCGTACTCGTAGCCAAACTGCACTTCGCTGTCCATCGCCTCTTCTTTTTGCTTAAACACATGCCAATTGGTCAGCAGGAGTCGTTCCGACACCATAAATCCGGTAGCATAGCCTTGAATGGTATTGCTCCGTTTGATCACAATCCTGCCCACCTTTTGTTTGGCCGACTGGATGGTTTCAATAAAATTGCTGTAAACGGAATCGTTTTGGCCGATGGCACGTTCAAAAGCGAAATCAACAGGCTCCAGACCGAAATCACGCAACATGTTTTTGCGTTGTTCCAGATTTTGGTCATCAGAAACGCCATCAACGGCAGCGCGTTTGCCCGAAGATTCATAAAGGGAAGTCTCTTCCCCTTTTGATTTCCATTGTTCGTACCTGTCAACACAGGCTTCTAATTGTTTTAGGGATACTTGCATTTTTTTGACGGTGGACGGTGGACGGCTTACGGTAGACGGCCTACGGTGGACGGTGGATGGTGGACGATTATGAGCTCAGTGTATCCAAAAATGATCCATTACCCAGAGCCCATAACCGTCCACCGTAATCCGTCTACCGTCTACCGTAGAAAATGCAAGTATAGCGGTTTTTAGTGTTGTATCAACAGCTTTTGTGTTCGAACACCGGCATTTCCCCGCATACTCAGGATGTACCACCCATTGGGATATTGTTGGGTATTAAGTTCCCATTGGTTTTCTCCTGCATGGGCTTCGAAAGAGAATGATTCAGAAGAGCCATCTACACGCGAGACTCGGAACAGAATGGACTCCGGGCGTTCTGTGTGGTATCTGATTTGTAAATTGCTGGAGACAGGGTTGGGAAAAATCTGAAATTTTGGATTGGCCAATTCGCTGGTTCCAACCAGGGCAGGATCGTATACCTGGATCCTGATTTTCCGGAAATTTTCACGGGTTACAAAAATATTCGGCACCGTAACCACCCCAGCTGCATCGGGTGTGGTTTGGCCGGCCTGAATAATCTGATCATTGGCAAGATCCCTAACCCGCCATTCCAGCATGGTTCCGGCTACTGGTTTGAACTCCTGTGGTTTGCGAATGGACATGTAGGTGAGCAAGGCAGAATTCGGAGAAATGTCATTGGCAAATACAGCATCTGCCGTAAGCCATGCGCTTACTTCCCACCTCCCAGGTTCGTCCACCATCGTGTTCAAATCCCAATTGTGGTAACCGCCCCAGCAGCCCCAATTATCACCGTCACCATTATTGATACCAATCATTCCACTGCCAAAATCGTTATTCAATGGCTCCAGCCGGTGATTAAAAAAGCCCGGGTAGGATTGGTTACTTCGAAAATTTTCCTGAAACGAAAGGTCGTCACGATAGGTTTGCTCATCCGGATTTTCTCCTTGAATCCAGTGAAAATTAAGTACCGGATAGGTATGCGACCGTTCGTCCCAGTGAATCTGAATGCCCTGACCCAAAGAGTCTGCCAACCTGAATTGGGCGGCGAGGTCAGGCCCCCAGTGCATTCGGTCATTATCGTCGTTTTTACCCACCCAGGTACGCATCAAGGGCAAATCGCGGTTTGCAGAACAGCGGACATTGACACTAAAGACCTCGTTCATGCCAATAGTTTGCCCTTGATAACCGGTCAAAGTGGTAGGCAGATTTTGGGCCATTGATCCAACAATGCGGATACTGGCAGGATCTTCTGCGCCCCGAAATCCTGCATTGAACAGGCATGCAGTTGAGAATTTGTTTGGCCAGGTTTTGGCAAGCACCGTAGCGCCCCCTGAGCCCATGCTGTAACCCATTAGGGCCACCCGGTTGGAATCTATCGGAAAATGCCTGATCAACCAGTCGTTGATCCACATGATGCGTCGTTGCGTGTAGTTAATGATGGTATCACCTGGCATAGCTGCAAAACCGAAATTGAATGGGTTGTGTCGTTTCGTCCAGCCAAGCCATAAACTACGGCCTGCCGTAAATACAGAATCGCCTTCCTCGGTAATGGTATTCACCGGAAAATCGTCGTTATGCGATACCGATATCCCCTGTTCTGGCTCCAGATTGAATTGAGGAAACCTGTTGGCCATCATCTGGTTGGCAGTTCCACCACCACCATGAAACAGATGCGTCATTGGTACTTTGTTGCCACCCACAGTATCCAGGTTGAGCGACTGGCTGATGATGAACATAGCGGGCATGCCGTTTTTGGCTGCATTGGCCAACACAGGGAAATCCGGCCGACCCGCATTTTCATCCTGCCTGCCTAACACCCACATGCTGAACCAATACGTTTTATGCCCCGAAACAAGGGTTTCTGCCCGTTGTAAATGGCAATTAACCGGTTGACTTACAGGGTTATATTGAAAATTTACAGCATTAGCAGTAATATTAACACCAGGCGTAACAGTGGTTTGGCCGGTAGTTACCACAGCGTAAAAAGCAGCGCCGGTATTCATCACCGTTTCCACAAACAGCCCTTCTCCCGGAAGCAATTGGTATGTGCTGCCATCAGGTTTGGGAATGCGGTAGGTAAAAGTTGGATCCAGCGTTTGTTGGTAATAAGTGCCTGGAAAGTACTCGTATTGAAACGGCTGACCGATCAAGTTAGCCTGGGTAGTTTGTGTAAAGGCAGTGGCCTTTTTGTACACGCTTACGGTATGTGGACCGGGCACCGACGAGTTCCAAATAATCCAGACTTGTCCTTGGGCATACCAAGCACGAACGTTGGTTTGGGCAGTCAGGATTCCAACAAAAAAGCAAAAAAACAGGGTTAAAAAGTGTTTCATCGTCAAAGTGGTTAAGTTTAATGGTATTTATTGCTTCACAAATTTGCCCCAGGCGTTCCCGCTTTGCAGTAAGTACATACCTGGTGGCAAGCCCGCAACAGACAGTGTTGACTGTTGGATTCCTTTTTGTGCCAATACCTGAACACCGCTCATGTTATATACGCGAACGTCTTCCGCAGATTCCGGCAATTGAATCCAGCTGTTTGCTGGATTGGGATATAGTGTCCATTCGCGCCATTTTTCAGGCTCAAGAGCAGATACTGCCGTACCGCAAGGATTAGAAATAAAGGCAAAATCTGCCGCCATGAAATCGGAGTGGAAATGGTGCGAGGACCACATCACACGCAATTGATCGAGTACAAACTGCCGCTGAGGGCCCGTTAGCCCAAGCACTACGGGCCAGTTAGACGGATTTGAGATGACAGCCAGCTCTATCTCTCCGGGAGATTTAAACATATACCCTCCCTGGCCAAAACAGCCATTGCCTACGAGTTCATTGTTGATGGAGGCAGAAAGGGAGGTGGTGATACCCGGGAAACGCTTGAACCGGGCTGGATAAGTGGGCGAAGGTCGCTGCAAGTAGAATTCGGAACACACACCTGCACTATCCAGATATTGCCAATTATGGAAAGCTTCCA
>JAEUUS010000048.1 GCA_016787545.1 Saprospiraceae bacterium | reverse complement strand
GGGGCAATCCAGGTATGGTAATCCCGACTGCCTTTGGCTGCCTGTTCTGCTCCAAAATCAAATCCCAGAGTTAGGCCCAGGTGGCTATTGCACTGAACAATTGCATAAAAATTGTGAAAATATCGCATTTTACGCAAAGAATCCGGCTGTTCATTGCCTATGTAGGAGCTGCTGTTCAAGGTCAGGCGTTCTGTGGGTTTGAAGGTAATCTGATGTCCCCAGGCAGGCGTTTGATTGCCAGCAACCCGCTGGATACGTTGCCAGCCATTCAGGTACAACAGGCTGAAAAACCATTTATTATCGGGCGAAGTATAGCCCATTTTGATGCCACTTTCGTAGTAGGGCGAATTCTCGGCCAGCAAACTTCGGCTTAGGGTCCAGCAATCTTTTCCGATAGCGCTTTCAAAACCGATATGGGAAGGAAATATACCCATATCCAACCACCATTGATGTTTTTTGGATAACTGAACACCTGCGTTGGCTTCAAAAAGATGTCGCAACAAGGCTGGTTCATTCGCCAGATTGGCTTGTGCATAGGTTCCTCCCATGAGTGCCAGATTAGCCCGCATCCGTTCATGGGTAAGGGATGCTTTCAACATAGCCAGGTTAATGTTAACCTCGTTATGGCGATGGTAAGAATAGATAAATGCAGGCCGGTTGTGGTCTGCCGGTTGCCCGAAATCGTAAAGCCAATAAGGTTCCACATAGCCGGAAAAAGACACCTGTGGTGATGGCGCGTCCTGCTGGGCATGGAGCAGGGCAGGCAGAATGAGCCACAAGAGCCCAATTAGGGAGGCATTTTTCATGATAATGAGGCATTTATGGTTTATCTGCGCTCCAGTTCCAGTTGTTGAACAGGCTGGTAAATAAGTGGCGTTTTTTCAATGACCACATCGCTTTTATCCAAACCAAAGGCGCGTTCATCTGATTGACCGAGACGTTTCAGCATGAAATAGGCGTTCAGCAGCAAACCGTCGCGCAAAGCAAACTCATTTTCTACAGACAGGAATTTTTCAATGACCACAAATTTGAAATCCGGTTCCGGATTGTACCGTGTGGAGCCGTCCGGACGAATATGCAGGTTAAGTTCCCGGTTGGCCACCAAATCCTGTACAATCTTTTTGAAGTACAGTTCTACCCGAGGCTGTACACGGAATCCCATATTCAGGTTGATTTTAATCACTTTATCGTCCAGAATTTCCTCCACCTGGTAATTCAAGCTGAATGGATCGTCGGTACGGTGTATGTGTACAAACCAATAAACATCTGCTCTTTTGGGTTTTTTGGCAAAAATGGATTTGATGATCTTTTCTTCCACTTCGCCCGGGTGGTTGGCTTTGGTGAGGTAAATGAGGTGCGTGGAAAACTTGTCGATGACATCGTCGCAACTCAAATCCTGAATCAGGCTGGTGTAGTTTTTCAGGTGTGCGAAGCGGACGAACCTGTTGTTGATTTTTCTGGCATAAAACCAAACGTACATGCACAAAAAAATGAATAGCTCAAAAAACAGAAACATCCAGCGTTCCTTGATTTTAGCTACATTGGTGATGAAGAATGATAGTTCAATGACTCCAAAAAGCATCATGATACTACTTACCATCCATTTGTTCCATTTTTTGATGTACACCAGGAAGTAAAACAATAGAATAGAGGTCATCATCATAGCA
>JAEUUS010000039.1 GCA_016787545.1 Saprospiraceae bacterium | reverse complement strand
AAGATTTGTTCGGTGGTAACACCCAGTTCGTGGCTTTTGCCGAGGTGGTATTTGATACAGTCGTCGCAACGAAGCACCATGGAAGCTACCAAACCGAGTAGTTCTTTGGTTCGAACATCGAGAGCGCCTTCCTGGTAGGTTTGGTTGTCGAGGCTCCAGAAACGTTTGATTACTTTATTGTCGTGCGCCAGAATGCGCTCATTCATGCGGGTACGGTAGTCGTTGAATTCTTGTACGAGTGACATGTGGAAGTTTTTTCGTTATGATAAGGGATGAATGTTCCTGAGGATCAAATGACAAACAAATGTCCTGATTGTTTACCATTTAGCTGACAATATCATGCTTCGTGCTGCTCTTTTGGATATGTACAACGGCGAACAGAACCGTGGCATACCCATGCTCAAAAGTATTCTGGGTAAATACCAGGAGGTACTTAAATTTGATCATTTCGATGTTCGCGCGAAGTGTGAAGTTCCGGATCTTTCCTACCAGATCTATATTTTTTCCGGTGGCCCGGGCGATCCGCTGGAAACCGGCGGTCAGTGGCAGGAACCGTATTTTTCGTTGATCGAACAACTTTACCGGCACAACCAGGTGGGTTTGGGTGAAAAAAAGTATTGTTTTTTCATCTGCCACTCCTTTCAGATGGCTTGTCATCATTTTGATTTGGGCGAGGTATCGCAGCGCTACAAGATGTCGTTTGGTACTTATCCGGTGTACAAAACCCATCAGGGCAAGGAAGAACCATTTTTTGGCAACCTGCCTGATCCGTTTTACATTGCTGACTTCCGGCGGTATCAGGTTACGAAGCCCAACCACAAGCGGTTCCGGGAAATGGGGGCTGAAATTCTTTGCCTGGAAAAATTACGTCCGCATGTGCATTTTGAACGTGCTGTTATGGCGGTTCGGTTTAGTCCGGAGATGATAGGCACGCAATTTCACCCGGAAGCGGACCCGGAAGGTTTATTGAGTTATTTTCTGGAAGAGGAGCGCAAAATCTCTATTGTGGAAGAACATGGCGAATCCAGGTACAACCGAATGATCCGGGACCTGGCCAATCCGCAAAAGATTCAGCTTACGTTTGAAACACTGATACCCACATTTTTAGATCATGCGATAGAAGCGTTGGAGATGGAATATGCCTGAAAACGAAAACGGTTCAATGCGTGATTGCATTGAACCGTTTTTTGCAAAAGGAGGGCTTTTAATAAGCCAACCCTTTAAAAATCAAGCATTTACATTCTGCTCCAGGTAGGAAATGGCCTGACCTACAGTCTGAATGCCTTCTGCCTGCTCGTCAGGAATAGATACATCGAATTCTTTTTCGAATTCCATGATCAATTCAACGGTATCGAGAGAGTCTGCACCCAGATCGTTGATGAAGCTTGCCTCTGGGGTCACTTCAGATTCGTCAACGCCCAGTTTGTCAATGATGATTTTTTTTACGCGGTCGGCTACGTTTGCCATGTTTTTCTAAACTAGTTGGTGAAAAAAAGTCAATTTTTCAGGGTGCAAAGAAACGGCAACCGGCAGCTATATCAAAGATTTCCGCTTTATTTTTTTATATAACCTAAAAGTTTCTTCGGTACGACTTTTTGTAAATGGGACACTTAGTGGTTGTGTAAACGGTGAAACGCCCCCAAGAAGTAAAGGAAATTAGTCCGTAATACGCCATAATACATATTGGTAATCTACATTTTATCTCTTAATTTTGCGCCGTTTAGCTTATTGTACTTTTTACACTTTAACAGCAACAACATGACTCTCACGGAAGCGGCAGCATTGCTTCAAAAAAATAAATCAGGTTTGCGCAAGGATGGTAGCCAGTTTACCAAGATCGTTGCAACGGTTGGACCGGCTTGCAGCGCACCCGATAAACTACTGGATCTGGTACAGGCCGGTGTGGATGTATTTCGCCTGAATTTTAGCCATGGATCACATGAAGACCATCTTCAGGTAATTCAGCGTATTCAGGCTATAAACCGCGAACATAACCTGCATATCGGTATTTTAGCCGACCTCCAGGGGCCAAAACTGCGCGTGGGCAAAATCAAGGATAATGCCCTGCCTTTAGCTGAAGGAGATATTATTACCATTACGAACGACGAAAACGCGCCGGGGGTAATGGATAATATTTACATGTCGTACGACCAGTTTGCGGAAGACTGTGAGGTTGGCGAGCGTATTTTGATGGACGACGGCAAGTTGATTTTTGAGGTTGTAGAAACCAATAAAAAAGATACCGTTCGGTTGAAAGCGCTGCATGCAGGCGTACTCAGCAGCAATAAGGGCGTTAACCTGCCTGATACGAACGTTAAACTGCCTGCGCTTACGGAAAAAGACGAGGAAGACCTCAATTTCATTCTTACGCAGGACGTAAACTGGATCGCATTGTCTTTCGTTCGCCGTGCAGAAGACCTTCAGCCGGTTAAAGATGCTCTGGAAAGAACCGGTCACCAGGCCAAAGTGATGGCTAAAATTGAAAAACCGGAAGCGGTGCGCAACCTGCGCGAGATTATCAGAGCTTGCAACGGCATCATGGTGGCCCGTGGCGACCTCGGTGTAGAAATGCCGATTGAAAAACTGGCCATGACCCAGAAAGACATCATCCATATGTGTATGCAATATGCGCGTCCGGTGATTGTAGCCACGCAGATGATGGACAGCATGATCAACAACCCTTCGCCTACGCGCGCGGAGGTAACCGATGTAGCGAATGCGGTTTTGGATGGCGCAGATGCAGTAATGTTGAGTGGTGAAACCTCAGTAGGCAAATACCCAAAGCTGGTAATTCAGTACATGTCGAAAATTATCACAGAAGCCGAGAAGCAATACTGGCCTCAAATCAGTAACCGCCGTCCAAGTCCGTCGCCGCAATTCATGTTGTATCATTCCGATGTGATCATATTCAGCGCCTGTAATGTAGCGGAAGAAATTGGTGCAAAAGGCATCGTTGGGCATACGGTTTCCGGTTATACCGCCTTTAAACTCAGCAGTTTCCGTCCGAAATCCAATATTTTCATTTTTAGTGATCAGTTGGTAAAACTCGGAGCATTCAACCTTTTGTGGGGAGTGCAGTGTTTTTACTACAATCGTTTTACGACAACAGACGAAACCATACAGGATTGTGTAGATATCCTCAAGGAAAGTGGTTATGTGAAATCAGGGGATACCATCATAAATACCGGATCTATGCCAATGGGCGCCAGGAAGCCGACCAATATGATGAAATTGACGGACGTAGAATAGGTTAGTGTGGGCGTGTTTGAGTGTGGGCGTGTTTGAGTTGGCGTTAAGTTTGATATTAGTCGTTGGCTAATTGTTGTTTTAGTTCTCGTGAGTTGCCCAGCCAAACGCCAACTCAAACACGCCCACACCCAAACACCCAAATACTATTTCCGCTTATCTTTGCGGGCTATGACAGTACAGCCATCACTTAAGATCTACAACACGCTCTCCGGCAAAAAGGAGGAGTTCAAGCCCATTACGCCTGGTTATGTGGGCATGTATGTATGCGGTCCAACCGTTTACAGCGACGTTCATTTGGGAAACTGCCGCACGTTTTGCAGCTTTGATATGATTTATCGCTACTTGTTGCACATAGGCTTCAAGGTGCGGTATGTTCGAAACATCACAGATGTGGGTCACCTCACCGACGATGGTGAAGACCGGATGGCCAAAGGCGCTAAAGTGGCGCAGCTGGAGCCGATGGAAGTAGCGCAACGTTATACCGTGGGATTCCATGATATGATGCGGATTTTTAATACGCTTCCACCGAGCATTGAACCCCGCGCTACCGGGCATATACCTGAGCAAATTGAATTGGTTCAGCAAATTTTGGACAATGGTCTGGCGTATGAGCGCAACGGATCCGTTTATTTTGATGTTCCCAAATTTGCCACCCGGCAACCAGGCGTTTACGGCTCCATCAGCGGTCGCATTTTGGATGATTTGTATGCCGAAACCCGCGAACTGAAAAGTCAGGAAGAAAAAAACCACCCTGCCGACTTTGCCATCTGGATGAAGGCGCGTCCGCAGGATATTATGGTATGGAACAGTCCGTGGTCTGTGGGCTTCCCGGGCTGGCACCTGGAATGCTCTGCTATGAGTACCAAATACCTGGGCAAAACCTTTGATATCCACGGCGGCGGCAACGATCTCAAATTCCCTCACCACGAGAATGAAGTGGCCCAAAACCACGGCGCCTGCAGTTGCCATCCGGCCAATTATTGGTTGCATACCAATATGTTGCTGCTGAATGGCAAAAAAATGAGCAAAAGCGACGGGAATACCATTACGCCAACAGAATTGTTCACCGGCACAAGTGATCATACCAGTAAAGCATACTCACCCATGGCAGTGCGCTTTTTTATGCTCATGGCGCATTACCGCAGTACACTGGATATTACAGATGAAGCGTTGATGGCAGCAGAAAAAGGTTTTCTCAAAATCATGGAAACCAACCGTCTGCTACAAGCCCTGCCAGTTAATGCGCGGGATTTTGATGGGTCAGAGACAGATACCGATCGTGCTATTCTGGGATTGGTAGATGATGCATTCGACGGCATGAACGATGATTTCAACACAGCTATTGCCATTGCTTCGCTGAATGAAATAGGTAGTTATGTGCATAAGTTGACGAACAAACAAATAGACCCCGCTGATGTGTCGCCCTGGGTGATAGAGCGCCTCAAAACGGTGTTCAACGCTTTTTTATTCGATATTTTTGGATTGCAGGATGAATCCGCTTCCGGCGCCGACAGTGGAACTGTTGATGGCTTGATGCAATTGATATTAGATATCCGTGGCCATGCACGGGCACAGAAAGACTTTGCCACCAGTGATAAAATTAGGGATGCCCTTACTGAAGTGGGTATTACCGTTAAAGACGGCAAGGAAGGCGTTACCTGGTCGAAATAACGGCCTACGGTAGACGGCCTACGGTGGACGGTGGTGTTGCTCCTGGCATTTATTCTTTAGCTTATGGTTAATAACAAATACCAGGAGCAACGCCACCGTCCACCGTAAGCCGTCCACCGTCCACCGTAAGCCGTCTATTTTCTTTTCGTCAATTTTTCAAAACGAGGCACATCTTCCCACCATTTTATCAGAGATTTGCATCTTTCCTGCAAAGGACAATATCTGTAGAGGCTCTTCAAACCTTTTCAGAATAAAAACCGTTCAACGTTTCTGATAACAACATTTTAGTCATGTCAACAGACGAGCGCATCCGAAAACGGCAGTCCTTCCGAATGCCGATGTTGATTCTTGGGATTAGTATGACCGTTTTTTACATTGGTTTGGGCAGCTGGTTGTTGCTGGATAAAAGTTTTATTCCGGACATTCAGGTAGAGTTTCGCAACATTTTCGCCATTATGTTGCTGGTTTACGGCGCTTACAGGGCCTGGCGGGTTTATGCCGATTATTTTTAAAAAGCAAGGATATGTTTCGTAACAGCTTGATTTTCATCTGCACGGCACTGCTTTTGGCGTCTTGCGCCGAACGTGATAAAACCGGAAAAATCCAGGATACCATTACCACTGGCGAGATCTCCGTTGCCGTTGAAGAAGGTTATAAGCCAGTGATTGCCTCCTGTATTGATGTTTTTGATTCCATTTACCGGACAGCTAAAATCAATCCCAGGTATGTATCAGAGGGGGAGGCGATAAGGGCCCTGATCGAAGATTCGGTTCAGGTGGTGGTGGTAGGCCGCCAGTTGGCTGTCAAGGAATTGGAATATTTTCAGTCACGGGGGTTTCAACCGCCCACTACACCTATTGCTTTCGATGCCCTGGCTATCATCCTTAACCCGGCCAACCTGGATTCTGTACTCACCGTACAACAGGTAAAAGACATTCTTAGCGGGAAAATCACTGATTGGAGCGAAATAAATCCCAAATCCAAACTGGGAAAAATTCTGGTGGTCTTTGATAATCCACAGAGCGGAACCGTTCGCTTCGTAAAAGATTCTGTAATTGCAGGCCAGGAGTTGTCGCCAAAAGCTACCGCGCTGGATATCAACGAGCAGGTAATCAACTACGTAAGTAAAAACAAAAGCGCGCTGGGTATCATTGCCGGCAACTGGATTTCTGACACGGACGATGCCGGGGTACAAAAATTCAGGAAGGAGATTCGTATTGCCGATGTGGCTAAAGAGACCGGCAAAGAGGGCTATGGCCCGTATCAGGCATATCTGGCCACCGGCGATTATCCTTTCAAGCGCACCATTTATATCATTAATGCACAGGGCCGTCGCAACGGCCTGGGAGCCGGATTTGCTTCCTATCTGGCACGCGATGGGCAGCGGATCATGCTCAAGGAAGGCCTTTTGCCTGCCAATGCAGTCACCCGTTTAGTTAAAACCAGTCGCGAATAATTAAATAAATGTCAAAAGTCACTTAACGGATGTTCATTTTGCCATAGTTATGCGTCCCATATACAGGAACATCGCTTTCGAGCGCATTGAGCCATCTGTTTAAAAACACAAAACTTTTTCCGAACAATGACGAATCTTCTGAAGAAAGCCCTTTTTCTCGTGGCAATGTTGGTTGCCAAAACAGCTTTTGGCCAGAGCCATGCAGCGGGCTTGGAGGCGATGCTGCTGGAAGACTGGGATAAAGCTATCACTGTTTTTTCCGGCCTGACACAGGCCAATGCAACCGATCAAAGCGCTTTTTTGAGCCTTGGTAATGCATACCTGGCAAAAGGTGACAATGCCAATGCCATTGCCAGTTTCAAAAAAGCTTTCGATGCTAAAACAGACGCTCCAATGGCTTTTGTAGCCAATGGTCGCATCCTTTTGGTGCAGGATAATAACCTGGCTGAAGCTGAAAAGCAATTCAACAAGGCTAAAAAATACGCCAAAAAGGACATGACTACCTGGCGTCAAATTGGCGAATCCTATTTCTTCTACCTTGAGCCAGGCACTAAAAAGCCTAATCTGGCCAAAGCAAAACAATTCCTGACCGAGGCCCTGGAGGTATCTACTAAAGATTTTGCCCTTCAGATGACTCTTGGCACTTGTTTCAAGGAGATGTCGGAAGGAGGCCCAGCCGCTCAGCATTATGAATACGCTGAAGCCATTGAGCCACAAAACCCGCTGCCAAAACTGATGCTGGCCAAAGTATACCGCATTGGTAAAGTGGCAGAAAAACCTCTGACTTACTACGACAAAGCCATTGCAGCAGCGCCATCCTACAGCCCGGCTTTGCGTGGAAAAGCGGAATATTTGTTCTTTGT
>JAEUUS010000018.1 GCA_016787545.1 Saprospiraceae bacterium | reverse complement strand
CAGCAGGCAACGTGAATTGAAACCAGACATCTCTTTCCGCAAGGTTATTCCAGCAGGATGGAATATTAAAGGTTCCGTCAACAATACTGGTCGTTGCATTGACATTGGTGAACTGTGCGGGTTGTGAGCAATACGGCACTTCACCCAAATCAATGATGCCGGAACAATCATCGTTGACTGGAGCCTGAGCCATGGCTGAAATGAGGGTAAATACGGCAAAAGGAATGGTTAGAAATGCTTTCATGAAGCAAAATTTGATTAGTGTTTGATAAAACCTTTTTCAAACGATCAACCGGTTTGGAACGCCTGAAAAATACTGGCCGAAATGTACGCAGGGAATGCAGATTAGCATCTGGTTAATTGTGGGCAAAGCTGAAAACCGACTAATTTTAGTACGAATATACCCTTCAAGGGAAGCGTCAATCTGCGACATTTTTCTTTGACTCCCTTAGAGTGTTTATCTTTGCACTTGTTATGACTAAACCACTGACCGTCCATATTATTAATCAATCACCTTACCCATTGCCGCAGTACGAAACTATCGGCAGCGCAGGTATGGATTTGCGGGCAAACCTGGAAAACCCCGTTACGCTGGGGCCTTTAGAACGCTCCCTGATCCCAACGGGTCTGTTTATTGAATTGCCACATGGTTTTGAGGCTCAAATCAGACCGCGCAGTGGACTGGCCGCCAAAAGGGGCCTTACCATGCTAAATTCACCAGGCACCATTGATTCTGATTACAGGGGAGAAATCAAGTGTATCGTAGTCAACTTATCTAATGAAACTCAAATCATTGAACCTGGAGAGCGCATCGCACAGATGGTAGTTTCCAAACATGAACAGGTTCAATGGATACCCGTAACCGAGTTAGGTGTATCCGACAGAGGTGCCGGTGGTTTCGGCAGCACAGGCAAACAATAATAATTGCAGTCTGTGCGCACTCAAAAACACATATTATGAAGATCATCATACCCATGGCAGGCCGTGGCACCCGACTCCGACCGCATACACTAACCGTCCCCAAGCCACTTATTCCAGTTGCGGGGAAGCCTATTATCCAGCGTCTGGTGGAAGATTTGGCCAGTTCCTACCCTGGAACAATCGAAGAAATTGCCTACATTGTTGGTGATTTTGGCCCGGATGTAGATAAGGAACTCATTTCCATTGCAGAGAAATTAGGCGCCAAAGGAACACTTTACCAGCAAGATAAAGCTTTGGGTGTTGGTCATGCCATTGCCTGTGCTTCCAACAGTCTGAATGGGAAGTGTATTGTCGCCTTTGCCGACACTTTATTTAAGGCGGATTTTCGGTTTGATGATCGGGAGGATGGGGTTATCTGGACTCAAAAAGTAGAGGACCCCAGTTCCTTCGGGGTGGTAAAACTGGATCAGGACGGGTATATCATTGATATGGTGGAGAAACCAAGTGACTTTGTGTCAGACCTGGCCATCGTGGGCATTTACTATTTCAAAGAGGGTGAAAAACTGCGGGAAGCACTGCAGTACATCATTTCCAACGACATCCGAGAGAAAAACGAATACCAGTTAACCACGGCACTGGCACATTTGAAAAACCAGGGCACCAAATTCCGCACCGGTCAAATTGAAGAATGGCTGGATTGTGGCACCAAGGAAAATATCCTGCATTCCAACGCCCGCATGTTGGAATTCCATCGGGATCAGCATCTTACAGCCAGCAACGCAGTGATTGAAAATAGTGTCATCATTCCCCCTTGCTTCATTGGAGAACACGCTGAAATCCGAAACAGCGTCATTGGGCCACACGTAAGCGTGGGCCATCATTCCAAAGTAGAAAGCACCATTATTGGCAACAGCATTGTACAAAACCATGCACACCTGAAAAATGCCGTGCTGGAAAGCTCCATGATTGGCAATGCCAGTCGGTACGAAGGCTCGCGTTATGCCCTGGATCTTGGCGACTTTTCCAATTTTTCCAAGCGCTGATCACTTTTGGCCAAACTGAAACATATCTACCTTATATAAGGTGTAATTGGGGATTTCCGGATCTGGCTGCCCGAGGAAATAGAGTTTGCCGTTGCGCAGTTTGTATTCCTTGCAAAGCAAGGGCGCCTCGCTGATGACATAGCTTTTCCCAGCCGCGCCGGTTTCAAAGTCGATTTCTTTGAGCGTCAGTCCATTAATGTACTTCCGAAACACGCCATAAGCCCGATGCGTATGGCTGTCTACTACCGCATACTTCCGCCACCCTTTCTCCTTGTGGTAGGTTAAAGGCGATTCAAAAGCTTGAAACACTCGACCGCTTGTGGAATCTGGCTCCAAACGCAACAGCAAATTTTGTTTGTGGTTTAGGATAAAAATACTGTCGCCAATGAGGAACATGGGCACGTAAATGGAGTCCAGAGCCATGGGCACAATGGGTAATAGTTGATCCCGGAAAGCATTGCGCAAGGTCTGCTGCAGGATATCTCGTTTTACCCGGGCTACACCGGGCCGTTTCACTTGTTGCACTTCGGAGAGTTCCGGAGTTGGCGGCAGCCTGGACTCTCGTAAAGCTTCCTGCTTACTTTCAATGGCGTCAAAGTAAGCCTCACGGTCCTCAAACCGGTTTTTTCGGTAAAAATCCCGGACATTTTGTTGCAACCACGCGAAGGTTTCTTCATCGTAAACGTTGAGCAAGGGATGATACATGCCGGCAGGGTCAATCCATTCAAAACTTACCGCATTGCCCTTGAAAAGCCTGTGTTCAAAAAAGTAACAACCATTTGCCATGGCCACACAAGGAGAGACAAAGGCTTCAAACTCAAAAGTGGGATATCGGCCAATGGTATCCAGCATATTATCGAGTACCTGCAGTTCGAAAGCCCAATCCAAACCCGGCACGTGATAAGTGCTTAAACAACCTTTATAAATCTGCTGATAATCTGTTTTCCCTGGCAGGTCTATTTGATCCAAAACGGTTCCGTCATCTTGCGTTAACTGCAGGGAGTACTGTTTTTTGTACCTTTTTAGCAATAACACCTGATTTTTGCCTACCAGTTCGAAATCAACCAGTGCATGCTGATAATCTTCCTGGAATATCTTTTCCACCGATTTGGCACTTACCGTAAATTCAGGCAAAACAACATTGGCGGATTGCAGCTCCAGTTCGAGGCAGGTGGCTCTTTCTTTAAAAGGGTAATCGCGAAGTTTAACCTTCAGGGGTTCGTACCCGATACGTTTGGCCATAAAGGTTCTTGGGCGAGCAGGCATACGTACCAAAAAGAAACCAAAAGCATCTGTGGTGGCGCGTAAGGTATCGTTGATTAAAATAGACACGCCAGGAGCTGATACTGACAAATCACTGCGGATGATACCGGATACTTCCCACATTTTATTTTGGGCTGAGAGGTTTGCAGCGCAAAAGAATGCCAACAGCCATAAAGTAGTTTTTATCATAAATTCCGTTTAGGGGTAAAAATGCTGTCTTTATTACAGGAAAAAGTCTGCCAAATTCAAGCTAAAAAACCAACCCTCCAAATTTAATTCCGAAACCCGCCCCCCTACCCCCCTGTCTGCCCTATATTTTTTGGAAAAATAGTTTGGGTTGGTTTTTTTATCAGAAAATAGCATCGTACTTTTGCAGCCGATTTGATCATAGATTTTTCCAAAGTGGATATGAACTTTGTTCGCACATATAGTTTAGTATTGATTCTCAGTGGTTTGTGCACTTTTGCCTTGGCTCAAACCGAACATGGAGATCACCATCATCCACAAGGCGCAGAGCATCCGCATCCAATTGAGCAAGCTCAGGCCGGTGAACATCCGGCAGCCGGAGCCGAAAATGCGGAGCATCAGGAAGGCGCCTGCGGCCATTCTCTGAGTATTGAACCGGAATTTAATGCCGGCGACAATGCTGTGCACCACATTTCAGACGCCAACGTCATCCACATTGTGGGCGACCTGTACGTGAACCTCCCGGTAATCCTGAAATCTGCTCAGGGCTGGAAGGTTGGTACTACCGGCATGTTCCATGTACACCACCACGGCAATGGCGAACTCGCCAACGATGGCTATGTACTGGTGCATGGTTCTGTAATGCGCATCCTCGACGAAAAGTTCCAGCACGGAGAATTCAAGGTGGAGGACTACACGCACCAGGAAATCGAAGAAGGAGGCAAAGCCAAAACGGTTTACAATGCCATCATCGACGGTCAGTGTCTGCGTCTGGAGTCCAAAACCACTTACGACGGTGGTATATTGGGCGGTGGC
>JAEUUS010000016.1 GCA_016787545.1 Saprospiraceae bacterium | reverse complement strand
TGGCCACCCATTTTCGGCCAATACCCTGGCCCATTCGGCATGTGCTCCTCCTCCTTTCCCATAATTATCCGGATTCCGTTCTGTTAATGGCGTTTTCAAACTGATCCGGGTCATATCTTCCGGTTGTTGAAAAGGCAGGTACTGAAACTGAAAAGTCCCCGGCCCGAATCCTGTTACCGGGCGTTCGGCCGTCATTTGCCATGCACAGTGCCACCTATTCAAGCGTTCCAATTCTGAAACATACCCGGAACGCGTGGAAAACAGCCAAATCCCTACAGCCATACCACTAAACCAAACTACTCCAAAAAGCATTTTTTTGCCTCTCGTAACCCCGGTCAGGCCTAATATGCCCAATGCCAGCCAGGCAGACAACCAGGCGCCTCTGCTTGCAGTAAGAGCTATTGCTAATATCCAAATCAACGGCAGCCATTTGTACAAAATCTTCCACTTGGGTTCAACTGATTGCCATGCATAAAACCACAAAAACAAGAGCATGACCAACAGACATGCCCACATATTATGCTCAGGGAAAAACGGCATAGGCGCTAAAAGAGCCTGATCCGGGCGAAAGGAATAGATTGAATGATGCCCTAAAACATACACCGTTAAAAAAGTTACGGAAATACCCATCCATCGCAAACAGGGTCTCCAAAGTGCCGGATAGAGCCAAAACCCAACGCCAAAAACCAAGGCATGTGTTGCCTCTACCAAACAATATTTAGCGGAAACCTGCGGCATAGTTGACCAAACGACACTAAGCATCATCCAAGCCATATAGGCAAAAGCAAGGCAAGGCAACCACTTGGTCCTATCCCAGGCTTGTCTGATATGATCTACCCGCAAGGAAAATAGCAATGCAGGTCCCAGCACCGCCATCAGAGGTTCTGCCGGGAAAAGCAATTGTCCAACACCCAGATCAAGGTCTATCGACCAGGGTAAAACGGCAAAAAGGACGCAATATGCGTTATATATCAATCGATTAGGCGCCACAACTATTATTCACCGATGCTCCTGTACAAATGCTACAAAGGCACTGTAATAGGCTTCCTGCTCCTCAAAATTATGGGTACTATGTTCAAACATCAGGTATTTTTTGTCGGCAGAGCTCACCCTGGCATAAAAATCATCTGCCAGGCCACTGGGACACAGAAAGTCGTACTGTGAAGCACACACCAACACGGGCAAAGTAACATTCGCCAATTCCGCCCGAAATCCGGCACGATGTAATGACTTATTGAAAGATCTCGCCAAAGAGTTTGTACGCCCCAGGTAGTAATTGGTTAGCGGAATATGTTCCGAGAAGAGATTCTCCCAAAGTGGATTTCCCTGTAACGGTTCTACATCCTGGACAATGGTTTGCGCACTCCTGGCTAAAAAATTAAGTTTCAAGGATTGTTCAAAAGAAAAGGGCGGCGTGACTGATTCGCAATAAGTAACAATATCCAACCATTTGCTGGTATTGATTCCTGCGCTGATGTATTCCCGGCCAATGCGCAGCATTAAGGCATGACTCAGGCTGTCGTTCAGGGGATAATCGTGTGTGGCATTCGCATAAATCCAGCCTTTTATCGCTTCATCAGCGCGACCCGGCCGAGTCATATATTGACAAGCCACCATACCACCAAAACTTTTTGATAACAAGAACAAGCTGATATCCTGGCCATACCTGCTTTTTAATACTGCAATAACATCTTGTAAGTCAAGCGCATATTGCTCAAGATCGGCATAATTTACATTATTGTTCCCTTGCGATCCTCCAGCATTGCGCTGATCAAAATAGACTACCGCTGTTTCCGGATGCACCAGGCTTTCCATTTTACGGGTCATATATTTATAACTTCCTGCACCGGGTCCGCCATGCAAAATAATCAAAAAGGATTTACTCATTGTGTTCCCACGCACCTGCACGCGCATGGAAGCACCGTTGTGTTCCACAAAAAAAGTATCGTTGGCATTGGCAGAGAAGGTGATCTCCTCCCGATAACAAGCGCTGATGGCAATCAACAACATCAACCAAAAAGTGTATTTACGCATCATTTTTGCTTGCCTTTGATTCGTGAAACAATCCTGGGTTCGTTTATAAGGAAATGCCTGGGCTTCAGGATCAGTCCAAGTTCCAGTGTCGGGCGGACGTAGACAATATTATTGCTGGGCGCCATCACCAAAGCCGATAATCGGGAGTATATGGAAAGACGCGGATTAAATGCTTTACCGGGGCCGCCGCCCAGCGACAAGATGGCATAATGATACCCCGGTCGGCGCACCCTGCTCACCACTCCCGTTTGATGATCAACCCTGTATGTTTCGCCCCCCAGGAATGTGCGACTATAGCCGAATGCCGGCGCAAATTCCCAATAGGTTCCCCTGGATTTATTGCGGCGTAACAGATACCCAAACAGTAGGTACAGATTATCATGAAAAGTTGGATGATGGTAATAGCCTGCCTCCACCGTCAGGTATCGATCTTTAACCCGTGTTTTTGGCGCTTTTTTACCCCTGTAACGGGTAAGTTCTATGCGCTTGCATGGGTATTCCAAACCTCCCCGGAATCCCGGATAAATCAGGCTGCCATTGAATCCGGCGCGGATAGCGGAGGATGTTTTGTTTCGCACCTCGGATACTTCCTGAGCTGGCAACTTCAGGTAAAAGGCAATCCAGATACAACCCAACAGCATAAATTTAAACATAACTTCAGCCAGTTACTTTGTTGTGTAAACATACTATACTTCCTGCAAAAGTGGTTGGGGAGCAGGACGTACAATACATTTTAACACATTTGTAAATCATTACCAGTCAGTAAAATTATACAACCTTTAAGCATTTGAACCTCCTTCAGAATCACCCGGATTCATGACTTCAATCATGGGGAACTACAGCACTTTAAGCGTAATATTCGGTAGTTTTGAGTGTACGTTTTTTAAACCAAAATCCGCATATTATGGCACATTCTGTTGTTTTTCGACTATTGGTTTTCAGCTTATTTGCCGGATTATATTCCTGTAATTATTCGGTAAGTGTCTCTACACCAAATCAGGACAACCAAATGCTGGGTCCTGGGGACAAGCTAACCATAGAATTTCACAAAAATGCTTTGATTGACCCTAAGCGAACCCATATCATCCAGTATTTTTACCAAAAGGATGCGCAAGGGAATTTGGTTAAGGCAGGCAAACCCGACACTTTAAGTCATTCCCGGTTCAGTGACAAACCTTTGGAGGCTGGCAAACAGTACAGTACATCGTTTTATGGCAAGTTTGGCTTTGAGCCTTATACTTCTTTCAAGGTAGAATCACCGTTTACGAATAAACCAAATCAGTTTGCGCAAGAATCCATGTCCAGGTTGAATATTAAGTTAGCCACCTTGACATTCGCAGAAAGTCCCTGGATTTGGGACGAGGAATACAAGAGTTATAGCGCCGCTATTGTTTTTGATAAACCTACGCCTACCAAATTATTGCTGACTTTTGATCAACCTGCTACAGACAACAACGCTGAGATCACCATTGTGCCGATGGATTCACTTTGGCAAAGGCGACCCAATCTACCTCCAGACGACAGTTTGTTCATCATTAACGGTCAACTGATGATTAATACACCACTTCATGTCAAAATTCCAAAGGGCAGTAAAACCGTCGAATTGAATGTACAATATAACCCCGACTATGGATATTCACACGGCAAGCTGGAAGATTACATGGCTTTCAAAATAGATGTTTCAGGAATTTCCACCCGTCCACCTGTTGTGTTTATCTGCAGCACCGATAAGTGAGTGAAGAGAGAACCAGCGCCCGCCGAATTCAAAAAACGGCGGGCGTGGTTTTAATGGCTGTCTGTCACATCCCCGGATTGCTTACATTTGCCCACAAACTTTCGTCCATGAAATATATACTCTTTCTCCTACTGCTGCTACCGAATTTGGTAGTTGCGCAAAACACCCTGCGTTCCGTTTCCTCTCCCGATAAAAAAGTTTCTGTTACTGTAGGACTCAATAAAAGTGGAGAGCCTTTTTACAAAATTACGTTTCATGGCAAAACAGTGGTAGACTGGTCCAGACTTGGTTTTACCACCAAAGAAATTGATTTACGCGGCGGATACACCCTGTTAAGTGCTCATACAAGCACCTTCGATGAAACCTGGAACCCGGTTTGGGGAGAGGTAGCCGAGATTCGCAACCACTACAACGAACTGCGTTATATGCTGGGAAGCAATCCATTAGGGTCAGCCGTAACCATTGTATTCCGGGTATTCAACGATGGCATTGGCTTCCGGTACGATTTCCTGACCAAAGATAATGAGGGCAAAAAACTCACGTTCACGGATGAACTGACCGAATTCCAAATGACCGGCAACCACACGGCCTGGTGGATCCCGGGCGATTTCGACTCCAATGAGCATGTGTATACCACCAGTAAGATCAGCGACATTGATTGCGCCCAATACAACCGCGAACACGCCATTTCCACGCAACATATCGTGAAAATGAAAAACACCCAAACCCCTATCACCATGCGCATGTCCGATGGCACACACCTGACGATCGCAGAGGCGGCATTGGCTGATTTTGGGGCGCTGCACCTGGAAACAGATGTACAAAAGTTGAAATTCAAGGCATATTTGATTTCAACAGCCGATTCCACGGTGAAATCCATCAATACCCTACCTTTTCATACACCCTGGCGGGTGGTTCTCCTGAGCAACGATGCTGCCGGTATTTTACAATCTAAGGTGATCATGAACCTGAATGAGCCCTGCAAAATCGCTGATGTTTCCTGGATTAAACCCCAAAAATATGTTGGAGTTTGGTGGGAAATGCACGTAGGTCTGGCCACCTGGGATTATGAAGCTACCGCAGATATGATGGCGGCAACTGGAAGGGAAGTTAAAGGAAAACACGGAGCCAACACCGAAAATGTGCTAAAATATGTGGATTTCGCCTCCAAATATGGTTTTGACGGGGTATTGGTGGAGGGTTGGAACACGGGTTGGAAAGACTGGTTTGGTAAGATGAAAGACGAAGTGTTTGACTTTACTCAACCCTATGCTGATTTCGACATGGAGCGGATAAGTAAATATGCCAAAGAGAAAGGGGTTAAAATCATTGCACACCATGAAACCTCGTCGGCTGTACCCAGTTACGAACGGCAAATGGACGCTGCTTATGCCTATATGAAAAAGAACGGGCAAAATGCTGTCAAAACAGGCTATGTAGGCAAGATCATCCCCCGGGGAGAATGGCACGACGGTCAGTGGATGAACAACCACTACCTTAGGGTAGCTGAGCGCACCGCCCAAAATCAGATCATGGTTGATATGCATGAGCCCGTTCGGCCCAGTGGCTGGCACCGGACCTGGCCAAACTGGATGGCCAGTGAGGCCACCCGCGGTCAGGAGTTCAACGCCTGGAGTACCGGAAATCCTCCAGAGCATGAATGTATCCTTCCTTTTACGCGCAGTCTGGGTGGCCCGATTGATTATACACCCGGCATTTTTGAAGTGCGCATGAGCGCTTACGATCCGAAAAAAACGGAAGTAGTGCATACCACGGTTGCTAAACAATTGGCATTATATGTAACGCTTTACAGCCCGTTGCAGATGGCGGCCGATCTTCCTGAAAACTATGAGAGACGACTGGATGTCTTTCAGTTTATCCGCGATGTGCCGGTTGACTGGGATGATACAAAAGTCCTTCAAGCATCTATTGGCGATCACATGACCATTGCACGGCGGCAAAAAGGCACTCAAAACTGGTTTTTAGGTAGCATTACCGACGAAAACGCACATAAGTTCACCGCCCGCCTTGATTTTCTTGCACCAGGAAAGACCTATGAAGCCACCATCTATTCTGACGGAAAAGGCGCACACTGGAAAGACAATCCTTATCCGGTGAGCATCCGTAAATTGGATGTAAAAAGAGGTGATGTGCTGGATTTAAATCTGGCGGCAGGCGGAGGATGTGCCGTTTCATTCAAGGTAAAATAGCTATTCTTCCAAAAACTAAATCCGCAACCAATTCACAGGCTGTTCCATTTATCTACTACTTTTGCAGGTAAAATTGAATTATTCCATGAAGAAAATACTCTCCATAGTATGTGGCCTTGGCCTCATGGCCGTGTTGATGCCTGCCTGCCAAAATGATAATGCTCCAGGGTCCGGCAAACTTGCAACTGAAGAAGCTGTTGGCAATAAAGATGCAAGCGCTCAAACACCCGGTGCAGCATCACCTACCAATGAACCGCCACAAAATGCAGCCGGTGTGTGGCATTTTATTTGTCCTAAGGGCTGTGCCGGAGGCGCCGGAGCCGCTGTACCTTGCGGGCAATGTGGAGAAACATTGGTGCACAATCAGATTTACCACGGCGCCGAACAGCCTATGAATAGCAATCCGGCGCAAGGAGCCAATCAGGCTCAGGGAGCTAATCCGGCTGCAAAACCAAAGAATGAACCACCACAAAATGCCAAAGGTGTTTGGCACTACACTTGTCCAAAAGGCTGCTCAGGTGGCTCAGGAACAGCGTCTCCCTGCCCTCGATGTGCAACGGTTATGACGCACAACCCTGTTTACCACCAATAAATTATGGTATTTGACATACTCATCACCCTGTTTTTGGTTTTCCTCAATGGCTTTTTTGTT
>JAEUUS010000001.1 GCA_016787545.1 Saprospiraceae bacterium | reverse complement strand
GACGCCCAATCAGGAAGGACCTTTGGGGATTGAATTGTACGATTTTGATGAAACCGGATGTTGTGCCATCGTCTTGTTGAAAGTAAAAAAACTAACTCCGCCGGTAGATTCCCTGGATGGGCTATACCAGCTCCGCGATTGTCAGCTGTTGGCGGCCCCCGAGCCGGATGCGCCGCAAATAAGCCTGTATCCAAATCCGGCAAATGCCTGGTTTGCCCTGCAACATGCAGATAAAGTGGCCGCTTTAACCCTGATAGATGCTGATGGGAAGATGGTTCGGCGCATGAATGCGCGTCCGGATCATCATTATCCATTAATTGCAGAACCAGCCGGTCAATATTACTTAGTGCTGGAAAATGAACAGGGTAAAACCCTTCGGGTACTGGAGTTTTTTAAACGGTAAACTTTAGGTGGACAGTGGCGTTACTCTTGTGTACCTTCGCGGCCGAAAAACCGCACTGCAAAAGTTATGCAACAGCCCGCGCCATACCAGCCTCACCACAAAGTTCGTCTCGTTACTGCCGCTTCCCTGTTCGACGGCCACGATGCCGCCATCAACATTATGCGTCGCATTATGCAAAGCAGCGGCGCCGAGATCATCCACCTGGGGCACAACCGTTCCGTTCAGGAAATTGTAGATTGTGCCATTCAGGAGGATGTACAGGGCATTGCCATTACGAGCTATCAGGGAGGCCACAACGAATATTTTAAATACATGTACGACCTGCTCAAGGAACGCGGAGCGGGTCATATCAAAATATTTGGCGGCGGCGGCGGCACCATCTTGCCCTCCGAAATCAAGGAATTGCATGAATACGGCATCGCCCGTATTTATCACCCCGATGATGGCCGTGCCATGGGCTTGCAGGGCATGATCAACGATGTGCTCCAAAAATGCGATTTCCCGGTTGGTTTCTCTGTCAATGGAGAAATGAAATCACTCGAAGCACTTAAACCAGGTGAAAAACTGAGCGCCAACAAGCAGCGCAATAACATTGTAGCCCGCCTGATTTCCATAGCGGAGAACAATCCGGAATTGTACGAAACAGAGGTAGCGCCAAAACTGAAAGCGCATTTCCCGGAGGCTGGTCAAACATCTTCACCCATTCTTGGTATTACCGGCACCGGTGGCGCGGGCAAATCCTCCATGGTAGACGAACTGGTGCGCCGGTTCCTGCTGGATTTTGAGGATAAAACCATCGCCATCGTATCGGTAGACCCCTCCAAGCGCAAAACCGGTGGCGCCCTGCTCGGCGACCGTATCCGGATGAACGCTATCAACAATCCACGCGTGTACATGCGCTCGCTCGCCACGCGCCAGAGCAACCTGGCGCTGTCGAAATATGTGCAATCGGCGGTGGAGATACTGAAAGCGGCCGGTTTCGACCTCATTGTGCTGGAAACCTCCGGTATCGGTCAAAGCGATACCGAGATCATCGATCATTCCAATGTGTCATTGTATGTAATGACGCCCGAGTTTGGGGCGGCTACTCAGCTGGAAAAGATTGACATGCTGGATTTTGCGGATGTAATTGCCATCAACAAGTTTGATAAGCGCGGCGCCCTGGATGCCCTGCGCGATGTACGCAAACAGGTACAGCGCAACCGCAATGCCTGGGATAAGCAGGTAGACGATATGCCGGTATTTGGCTGCATCGCCAGCCAGTTCAACGACCCCGGTGTGAACCAGCTTTACCAGCGTATCATGGAATTGCTGGCCGAAAAGTGCAATCCGGCGTTGCTCTCAGGCCATAAACTGATCAGTGGTGAGTCGGAAAAAGTGTACATCATTCCGCCGGCCCGGGTGCGTTATCTGAGCGAAATCAGCGAAAACAACCGTAAATACGACGAGTGGGTAGATAAACAGGTGAACATGGCCCGGCGTTGGTTCGGGTATGAAACCACGCTGAAATCGCTGGATGCTACAAAAGACGCCGTGCTGGTGGAGCACCTGAACAAGCTGATCACCGAGGTAAAAAAAGACCTTGATGGCGAGTGTCTTCGTATCCTGGAAGGCTGGGAAGAAAAGAAAAGTCAATACGCTGCTGATCAATACATCTATCTGGTACGCGGCAAGGAAATCAGAGTAGAAACCAAAACAGAGAGTCTGAGCCGGCTGAAAATCCCAAAAGTTTGCCTGCCGAAATGGGCGGATTATGGCGAGATTTTGCGCTGGAGCTTGCAGGAAAATGTACCAGGTGAGTTCCCTTACACTGCCGGCGTATTCCCATTCAAACGGGAAGGCGAAGATCCCACGCGCATGTTTGCGGGCGAGGGCGGCCCGGAGCGCACCAATCGTCGCTTCCACTATGTTTCCGCAGGTTTGCCGGCTGCACGCTTGTCTACGGCTTTCGACTCTGTAACCCTTTATGGAGAGGACCCGGATTACCGTCCGGACATCTACGGCAAAGTGGGTAACTCAGGCGTATCGGTGTGCTGCTTAGACGATGCCAAAAAGCTCTATTCCGGCTTTGATCTCTGCGATCCAAAGACCTCCGTTTCCATGACCATCAATGGTCCGGCGGCCACTATTGCAGCGTTTTTCATGAATGCCGCCATAGATCAGCAGTGTGAAAAATACATCCGCGAGCATGGTTTGGAGCATTTGGTGGAAGCTAAATTGAAAGAGAAATACGATGATCGCGGGTTGCCACGGCCGAAATACCATACTGTCGGCGTCACTGGAAGTGCCTATACTGTCGGCGTCACTGGAAGTGACACCGACAGTGGGAGCCTTCCCGAAGGCAACAACGGCCTTGGGCTGTTGCTGCTGGGCGTAACCGGCAATGAAATTCTCGAGCCCGCTGTGTACAACGAACTGAAAGCCAAGGCTTTGCAATCAGTTCGTGGTACGGTGCAGGCAGATATCCTGAAAGAAGACCAGGCACAGAATACCTGTATATTCAGCACCGAGTTTTCCCTGCGGGTAATGGGCGATGTGCAGGAATATTTCATTCAGAGCAAGGTGCGCAATTTCTACTCGGTGTCTATTTCCGGGTATCACATTGCCGAGGCCGGCGCCAACCCGATTTCGCAGCTGGCCTTTACCCTGAGCAATGGCTTCACATTTGTGGAGTATTACCGTTCCCGGGGTATGAATGTGGACGATTTTGCGCCCAACCTGTCGTTTTTCTTCTCCAATGGCGTGGATCCGGAATATGCCGTGATTGGTCGGGTAGCACGCAGAATATGGGCCAAGGCCATGAAGCGTTTGTACGGCGCCAACGAGCGCAGCCAGATGCTCAAGTACCATATCCAGACCTCCGGACGCAGCCTGCACGCACAGGAAATTGCGTTCAATGACATCCGTACTACGCTGCAGGCCTTGTACGCCATTTACGACAACTGTAACTCGCTGCACACCAACGCTTACGACGAGGCCATTACCACGCCCACGGAGGAGTCGGTGCGCCGGGCCATGGCTATTCAGTTGATTATCAACAAGGAATTAGGACTGGCCAAAAATGAAAACCCGTTGCAGGGTTCCTTCATCATTGAAGAACTGACTGATCTGGTGGAAGAAGCCGTGCTGATGGAATTCGACCGCATCACAGAGCGCGGCGGGGTGCTGGGCGCCATGGAAACCATGTATCAGCGTGGCAAAATCCAGGAAGAAAGCTTGTATTACGAAACCCTCAAGCACACCGGCGAATTGCCGTTGATTGGGGTAAACACCTTTTTGAGTAAAGAAGGTTCGCCTACTATTTTGCCGGCGGAGGTAATTCGTGCGGAAGAATGGGAAAAAGAAGCCCAGATTCAAACCCTGCAGAACCTGCACAAAGCCAATGAGTTGCAGGCTACGGCGGCACTTCGCAAGCTGCAACGCACGGCGGTGGAAAACGGTAATATTTTCGCAGAACTCATGGAAGCGGTGAAGGTTTGCTCGTTGGGGCAAATTACCAATGCGATGTATGAGGTGGGCGGGCAGTATCGGAGGAATATGTAACATACCATGCTCACCATCCAATTCACCACTTTCCCAACCCTCCATACCCCGCGCCTCCTTATGCGCGAGGTGGTTCCTTCCGATGCCGGGGCTGTCTTCAGCATGCGTTCCGATCCGGAGGTGATGCGCTATATTGGCAAGAAACCCATGCAGGACATCAGCGAGGCTGAGCAGCATATTGATTCCTATATCCAGAGCTTTGCCCAAAACGAAGCGGTGAACTGGGCCATTTGTCTGAAAGAAAACCCGGACCAGCTGATTGGCACCCTGGGCTTCTGGCGCATGGACAAGGTAAATCACCGGGTGGAGATTGGTTATACCCTCAGTTCGGCGTATTGGCGCCAAGGCATCATGGATGAAGCCATGGGAGTTGCCATTGAATACTGTTTTCGGGAAATGAATTTTCACAGCATTGAGGCGAATACCGATCCGGAAAATGAGGGTTCGGGTAAACTGCTGGAAAAGCACGGTTTTGTGCAGGAAGCCTATTTCCGGGAGAATTTTTATTTCGACGGACAGTTTCTGGATTCCCGGATTTATTCCAAGCTGAATCCATACCACACTAAAGCATGATTTTTTCCGACCTTTGAGGTCAGTGCATGAATCGCTCATATTACCTTCTGCTCCTCTTATTCCCCTTGTTTTGGGTCAATCCGGCATCTGCCCAGGTGATTGGCCGGGATTCCATCCCCAAAGCATCACGTCGGGATTCCTCCATAACCGTCTTGGGAGTGCCTTTGGTATTTTTTACACCCGACACGCGTTGGGGGGCAGGGCTGGCCGGCATCATTACCTTTCCTACCAGACCACGTCGGTCCAGTCTGACCTTTAACGCTTCCTATACCCAAAACAAACAGCTCCAGATTTATTTCCCGTTCAGTTTTTTGGGCAACCGAAATCGCTGGCGAGTGTATGGCGAAATCGGATGGTACCGTTATTTGTACCGTTATTTCGGGATTGGGAATAACATTCCCAACGATTATGTAGAAACCTACACAGCCAGGTACCCTCGGGTGCGCGTGACGGCCGCTACCAAAGTAAAAGCCAAACACCTGATAGGAATACGTTTTTATTTGGATGATTATACCATTGCCTCCTCCACCCCGGGCGGACTGATTGAACAAGGGTTAGCGCCGGGCGCCAGGGGAGGACTGACCTCCTCCGTGGGGCCGGTTTGGATTGCCGATTCCAGAGATAACTCCTTTTTTCCGAGAACCGGGGTGCTAGCAGAGTTTGCGCTGACCGGCGAGCATAAGCTTACGGGCAGTGATTTTTTATTTGCCCGATGTTCTTTGGACATAGCCAGATATTTTCCGATTGGCAGACACAATGTGCTGGCAGTCAATGCTATCGGGATATTCACAGCTGGAGATGTGCCCTTTTTTCAGTTTCCGCAAATTGGCGGACAACGACGCTTGCGGGGCTATCCGGATGGAAAATTTCGCGATAAACATCTGGTATTAGCCCAGGCTGAATTTCGTTTTCGCATTTATTGGCGTTTCAAAGGGGTATTGTTTGCCGGCGC
>JAEUUS010000735.1 GCA_016787545.1 Saprospiraceae bacterium | reverse complement strand
AAACCGCTACTACAAATACGACTTTTTCTACGATAATTGTGCTACCCGGATACGTGACATTGTACAGGAAACTTTTTTCCACCAACTGCAATTAGACAGTTCCTCCTTGCCGCCCAAAGCCACCATGCGGCAATTATTGCAACCTTATATTGAGGAAAAGCCCTGGCTGGATTTTGGTATTGATCTGGTATTGGGGCTGCCAGCGGATCGACGGGCAACCACTGCCGATTTTATGTTTTTACCAGATTACCTCCACCATATACTGGCCAAAGCCAAAACAGGTGAAGGAGTGGCATTGGTTAGCAGTGAACGAAATATTCCGGAAACCCCCATGAGTAAGGCGCCTTTTAAGCCCAGCCCATTGGAGCGACCATTGTGGATCACCTCCTTTGTGGCCATCATAGGTCTTTTAAGCATGGCCAATCCGAAAACAGAAAAGATATTTGACCTCATTTTCTGGTTTTTACTGGGATTCGCGGGACTGGTGATTGCCTTGCTTTGGTTCGCCACCGACCATTCCGCCACCAAAAACAACCTGAATATCCTTTGGGCCTGGCCAACACACCTGTTGTTCTTTTGGCGTTCACGCAATACCAGTCTGGTAGAGAACTATTTTGCGCTCACAGCCATTGCAGCAGCATTATTACTCATATTTTGGTACTGGATGCCACAGGAAATGCCCACACCGGCGATACCGCTGGTGGCATTAATTGTGGTAAAAAGTCTTTGGAAACGGTTTACAATATCCAATATCCAATAATCAGAGTTCCACGCCTTTTTCCTTGGTGTAATCCTGGATATACTCGTCGATGAGGTGAACGAGTAAATCTTTCAGGTAGGAGTTTTCAAGGCGGGCAATTGTTTTGAGTTTTTCCAGTTTTGGACGGTCAACGGCAACGGTGAGTCGTTTTTTGCCGGATTCTTCATCCGTTGTGATTTCCTTGACGTCGATGGTTTGCCGGATAAGGTTGTCAAGCCCATTACGCATGGGTGCGCGAAGATCCGAACTGGATTTAGTTTTAGCGCTTGCCGAAACAGAATCCGGCTGGTTGGATTCATATCGTTCCAGGCTTTCATCAAGAGCTTCCTGCAACAGGGCATCCAGGTCGGTAGCAAAGGATTTATGGGCCGACTTGCGCTCGCTTGGCACAGCCGGGGACGTCAGCACTACGGCATCACCGAACACATTGCCGTGTCCACCATGATGGCTACTGAACAGGTCGTCCAGACCCTCGGAAAATCTTTTTTTACTCATCCAGTTTCGGATTGAACTTGTCGATGTAAGGCAAAACGTTGCAAAACGTTTCGTCGTTCATCATTCAACGTTAATTATAGGGTTCTTTCCAAAATTTCCTTTGTCAGGTCAAGATAGTCGGTTGCACCCGGACTTTTGGGACTGTAGTCAAAAATATCCTTGCGTTGTGCCGGAGCTTCCGCCAATGCCACATTGTCCCTGATATACGTTTTAAACACTTTTTCGCCAAAATATTTGTGGATCGTTTCCACTACGTCACGATTCAATACCCGGCGACTATCGTACATGGTTGCAATGACACCGCCCATTTCGAGCTGTTTGTTCAGGCGCATTTTTACCTTGTCGATCACCTGTTTGATTTTCGCAAGACCTTGTACTGCCAGAAACTCTGTTTGCAGCGGAATCAATACATACCGGCTGCTGGTAAGCGCATTCAAGGTAAGCAGGCCAAGCGATGGCGGACAGTCGATCAGCACGTAATCATAATCATCTGCCACCTGGCTCAGCAGTTCGCGAAGGATATATTCCCGGCCGGCTTCATTGATGAGCTCCATTTCAGCGCCGGACAGGTCCAGCGAAGATGTAATGACATCAAGCCCTTGTTTATGGGTATAGGGTGATAATTCACCTTCACCGCGCAGGGCTTCATAAATGGTGTATTTCTGCCGGGGAATACCCAGGGAGATAGTCAGATTAGCTTGCGGATCAAGGTCGATGAGCAACACACGTTTGCCCATTTCCACCATTGCAGCGCCTATATTAATGGCGCTGGTAGTTTTACCTACTCCGCCTTTGTGATTCAGTAATGAAATAACGGTTCCCATAAAAGTTGGTCAAAAGTACGGCGAACAATCGCCTTGCGCGTCTTGTACAGCGAATTTTTCAACAGACAACCAGATTAAGTTGTCGGACTTTCCAAACAAAAGACAACAAAGCGCCTGGAAACGCGCCAGGCTGAAGGTTTTGTTTGAAATTTTTTCAGGTCAAAAATCGTGCAAATATCTGGTATTCAAATGAAAAAGTAGTGGTTTGAAACAAAAGTGAAATTTTTCTGAAAAAAATCTTTGACATTTTTTGTTTTTATAAACTCTTTGTTTGAAATTTGCACCATGAAATGATTGGACGAAGGACTGCAATGCAGGAGGCCAAGTTCAATATCTCGTAAATCATTTAAACCTTACATCCCATGATTAAGGAAGATCGGATAGACCTGAACAAACGATTCATCCAGGCTTTCAAACTGTTGGAAGACCGTGGCGCTATTGTAAAAAATGACCGCAGCGGCAAGGGTGTGGGCGATGTTGCCGATCGTGTATTGGGCAATAAAGCATATGGTCACATCATTCGTGCTTTCCTGAATCCGGATAGTAAGCGCGTCATTGACTACGGTCAGGCTTCCGCATTTTGTCGGGCCTTTGATATTAATGAAGCCTGGTTATTACATGGTATTGGTAATCCGTTTGGCTTTGATGCGCCTGGCGATGCATTGGCAGGCGAAAAAATGACCAGTGGGGGCGGTGGTAATATATTGTTCACGAATGTCAGGGCTTTTGCTGGTGCAACGCTTGGATCAGGGAATGATGAAGACAATACCTATTTCTCCATTCCGGGTGTGGCTGGCACAGGGTTGGTAGCTTTCCAGATTGATGGTAATTCCATGGATCCTGTTATTCGAAACAACGATATTGTAGTGTGCAAATCCGTTGAAAATCTCAACGATGTACGCGATAATGAAATCTATGCTGTTCGCTCTAACGGAAATGTTTGGGTGAAATACGTGCAAAAAATCAACAACAACCGTGGCCGTATCATTCGTCTCAAGTTGATTTCCGCCAACTATTTTGACAATGATCCTTTTGAAGAAGAAGTGAATGAAACCACCCGTCTCTACAAGGTGGTTAGAAAGATAAGCAACGTATAAGTGTGGAAGTGTTTGAGTTTGGGAGTGTTTGAGTTGGCGTTGGGCTTGAGATAGGAAGTATGAAACAATATACTGCCATTAGGGCTTTGACCCTTGAGCCATCAATCCCATCGTCAACTCAAACACTCCCAAACTTAAATACTCAAACACTCAAAGATACTATCCTGCTGTTTATTGTTTTCGGAGCCTCCTGGCGCAAGCCGGCGAGGCTTTTTTTGGGTCAATTGGGGGTCAATTGGAGGTCATTTAGAGGTCATTATGGTCATTTAGAGGTCATTATGGTCATTGGGAGGTCATTATGGTCATTTAGAGGTCATTATGGTCATTTAGAGGTCATTATGGTCATTTTAGAGGTCATTTAGGTCATTGGGATGTCTGTCTTACTGCCTGCAACAAATGACCTCTAAAATGACCTAAATGACCTCTAAATGACTTCCAAATGACCTAAATGACCTCCAAAATGACCTCCAAATCACCCACTCATATTCTCACCCATTTCTCAATGGCATGAAGTAGGCCGTCCTGCCAAATCCGAACTATGTATAAACCTGCGGGCAAGTGCCCTGTATCAATGCGCATTTTAGCGGCAAAGGGTGTCATTAATTCCACTACGTTTTTACCACTCATATCGACAATACTTACCTGAACTGGACTGGATGAAAATGCCTGGGCTTCCAGGATAATTTCCCGGGTAGCGGATGAGGCAGGATTGGGGTAAAGACGAATTAGGCCAGTGAAAGGATCATTCAAAGAAGCAATGATAATTTCCATAGAGACCGAAGACACAAACCCTAAAGTATCACAAGGCACTTCTACATGGTAAATGCCTGAGATTTCCGGTGCATAATGCTGTTCAACTGCTCCTGGTATTGGTTGCCCGTTTAAATACCATTGGTATTGATTGGCAGGACTGGAAGTCAGCGTGTCGTTGTGATATGTTATAACCGGCACCACCCAAACGGAAACAGGTACTGCTTCCTGAGAACAACCTTCCATGTTCGTTACAGTGAGGGCATAAATACCACAGTCGCTAACTTCAATACCTGAAGTAGTTGCACCTGTATTCCAGATCCAAGTTTCAGCATTGGTATTACCCTGGAGCAAAAGGGATTCTCCATACGGTATTTGTACTGGCCCGGCTGGTTGAATTTGCGCGGAAGGCAAGGCAATAACAGTTAATTGAAATTCAGCCTGATAGATACATCCCGATTGATCTACCCCTTCAACCCGGAAAACGCCATGATCACCTAATGAGACAGCATTCAATTGAAGTACCGGGCCGTTTTCTCCAGGAAGCCCTACATCTTCAAAGCCCCAATAGTACGTTTCAAAGCTGCCGCCACTGGCTATCAGTTGAATAGACTGACCCACACAAACCGTTGAACCTGAACTACTTTGGATCTGCAGGTCCAAAAAAGGACAATTCACCGTAATTTCCTTTTCAATGCTAACCTGACCACACCCATTCGTGGCTGTCAAACGGACGGTGTATGTACCCGGGCCCGGGAAAATATGCACCGGATTGATTTCGGCAGACACCGTCGAATTGTCGCCGAAATCCCATAGATAATTATTGGCGCCCTGAGATAAATTGCTGAAATAAAGGGTAAATCCATCGGCATTGGAGAGCAGGAATTCAGGACTTGGAAGCGCCATCACCGAGATAAAATCCTGTTGAATTTCAGTAGTACTGCCTGCTGGATTAGTTACCGTTAAACTAACTGGAAATGTTCCTGCAATTGGATAGGTAACAACAGGATTTGGTTCGGTACTTTGGTTGGGTAAGGCTCCCGGTAGCGACCACTCATATTGCCAGCAGGAAGCTGATTGGTTGTATAATTGGACCGAAAATGGGGCGCATCCATTGGTTGATCCGGCACTGAACTGTGCCGAAGGTATTCCTGGATTGACTGGAAGAAAACAACTTTCTCCGTTGCATTGCGGTGGATTAGCGGATCCGCTAATTATCAGCGTATGCAACAACCGGTTGTATCCGGTAGATGCTTCCCAAACCCCTTCATTGGCCAATCGGATGGCATATTCAGGTCTGTTTGATATGGACGGGTATGGGTCTGCCAGATGCAATAACGTTTCATATTCGCCAGCAGGAATATCCATCGGCAAACAAAATTGGTGTACTAACAGGTGGCTATCAGGTCCGGGCAACCAGCTTCTTGGGTTGTCGTTCAAATCTACCACCCAAATGGCCTGAGTGGCCAAATTGCGTAGCAACAGACGCACTTTCCTTGGATTAAAGGGGGCGGCAAATCCAACATTTTTAAGTTGAATTTTTATCGATACAGGTTGCCCGGCCTGTGCCTCCTTCGTGTATTCACCTTGTATAAGTTCAAAGCGATAGCCCAGCCGCTGTATAATTTCGTTGCTGCAACCACCACTAACCCAGTCGTTGTTCACAGCATTATTCCAGCCCGCGTTGAGATACGAAAAATGCATACGCGCCAATTCGTGCTGTGCATATCCGCCCGGCTGACCAACGCAATCGGAATATGGATTCCAGTCGATGCAGGTTTCTCCTCCTACAGGCACAAACTGGCTGTCTTCTGCCCAATAAGGTTTGAATACACAGGTGTCGCAACCGGCCGGCGCATTTACATCGTAATTGATATAAGTCCCGGAATCTGTGGCATCGGAGAGGAAACAATCATTGGCAAAACCAATGCGGGCTTTAAAGGTATTTTTCCAGGCTTCCTGGGCAGTAAGCGGGGCGACGGTGGGCGGCGCACCGGCTCCGTAAACAGCTTTTTGTTTGGTTTGAGGTACTCGTACCGTTACACTTCGATCTGGAGGCAAAGCGTATAAAAGCGCCTGTAAAACCTCGATACGATCGATCCAGTTTTGCTGTGAGAGTGCTCCCAACCCGAAATGATCGGTATAATATCCCTCTCCCCAGGCGCCTATGAAACCCATGTTGAGTACGGCAATGACATCTGCGTTAGCTTGTAAAACAGGCTTTAATTGTTCAATGTGTTGCAACACAATGTGCTTTGGCGCATCACCGAATGGAGGGACATCACTGTGTGTATAGGCAAACCGCACCACCAGTTTTACCCCGGCCTGCCGTGCCAGGTTGAAATCAGTTTGCATGGCATTGAGGTAGGCAGTTGATATTGAACCGTTTACAAAGTCCTCCAAATAGAAACCCCGGTAGCCAAGCGTGGCATGGAAAGCATAGTCGGCTCCCCAGGGTTGATGCAGCGTGCGCCATGATGCCAGATCTACGGGATCCAGTGGCACATAATTGCCCGAAGAAGTCTCCGTGAATTGCATAAAACCGCGTTCCGGATTGGGAAAGTCAACTTGCGATGCCGTATATGTAATAGTATCGGTTAACGATTGGGATATACCCTGCAACCATGTCAGGCTACAAATAACGCAGGTCAGTAGTCGAAGTAAAGGCATAATGGCTGGGATGTTTTGACAAATGTAATAAATCGTAAGAAAGGAATGGTATTGCCTGGGGGTATATACTTTTGCACCCTAAAAAGCATGAATCCAAACCTTGTTACTTATTACAGCCAACGGGCTGCGGAGTATGAGAAAATATATCAAAAACCGGAAAGACAAAAAGACTTGCAGCAACTTTCCCATTGGCTCCAGCAATGTTTTTCAGGAACAGATTTATTGGAAATTGCCTGTGGTACCGGGTATTGGACAGAGCGAATAGCCCAAACGGCAAGTTCCATTTTGGCCACTGATATTAATGAATCGGTGATCAATATAGCCCGTAGCAAGGATTATCATCATACCGAGATCGCATTTAAAGTAGCGGATTTGTACAGCCTTGATGCTGCGATGGGCAAAAATCACCTGTTGGCAGGGTTTTTATGGAGCCATATACCCATCCAGGAACTGGGCAGATTTTTGGATCAAGTTTTATCTCTGTTGCCGGTTGGCGGCACAGCGGTGTTCATAGATAATCATTTTGTGCAAGGCAGTAACTTGCCAATTACCCATACTGACGAACATGGTAATACTTACCAAACGCGTTATCTGGAGGATGGATCTGCTCATCTAATCTTGAAAAATTTTCCAACAGAATCATTTTTGCACACTATTTGCCAATCAAAAGTATCGACAATGGAATTCTATCCGTTGGAGTACTATTGGGGCTTGAAATGTGTGAAATGAGTAGTGGTCTTTTAAAAATCATATTATGACAAAAGGAATCTCCTGTACTGTTTTTGGTCTGCTTTTAATCGCTTTTTACGGACATGCTCAACATCAGAATATCCTGATTGGCAATCAAAACAGTCCTAATGAACCCAGCATCTGCATCAACCCTAAAAACCCGCTGCAGCAGGTGGCGGCCGCTAATATTGACAATGTTTATTTCTCCAGCAATGGCGGAACGAGCTGGACTCAAACACCCGTAAGCTGCCCTTGGGGCGTGTGGGGTGATCCGGTTATTTGCACCGATACCACCGGCGCATTTTATTTCCTGCACCTGTCTAATCCGCCTCAAGGCAGTTGGATCGACCGTATTATTGCCCAAAAAAGTACAGATGGCGGTCAAACCTGGAACTCAGGCAGTTATATGGGACTGAACGGAGTAAAGGCTCAGGATAAACAATGGCTGGCTACCGATTGGAGAACCAATACCCTGTACGTCACCTGGACGGAATTTGATAAATACGGCTCACCGGTGTCTACCGATAGTTCCCGCATTCTGTTCTCCAAAAGCACCGACAATGGCGCTACCTGGTCGGCAGCTAAACGGCTGAATAAACTTTCCGGCGACTGTATCGACAGCGATTACACGGCGGAAGGGGCCATGCCCGCGGTTGGCCCAAGCGGTGAAGTATATGTAGCCTGGTCGAACCGCAACAAAATCTGGTTTGATCGTTCACTAGACGGCGGGAATACCTGGCTGTCAGAGGATATCTTTGTAAGTGATCAACCTGATGGATGGGATTATGCCATTCCCGGCATCAGCAGAGCCAACGGATTGCCTGTGACCACCTGCGATACCAGTTCCGGCCCTTACCGTGGAACCATTTACATCAACTGGTCGGATCAGCGAAACGGGGCCTCCAACACCGATGTATGGCTGGCTAAAAGCACAGATGGCGGAAATACCTGGAGCCCGGCAGTACGGGTAAACGACGACGCTACCGATCGCCAGCAATTTTTCACCTGGATGGCAGTAGATCCCAAAACTGGCTGGCTTTGGTTTGTTTTTTACGATCGCAGAAACTACCCAGATAATCGCACAGATGTATACATGGCCGTTTCCAAAGATGGCGGGCAGACCTTTAAGAATTTTAAAGTGAGTGAAAGTCCGTTCAACCCTTCTGATAATTTCTTCTTTGGAGATTATACCAATGTGGTAGCGTTTGATAACGTGATTCGTCCTATCTGGACCCGATTGGCGGGGAATGAACTTTCTGTTTGGACGGCGTTGGTGGACACGGAGCTATTGGTTTCAACCGGAGAACCGCTGGCGCAGGAATCTGCTTTTACGATAGATGAACCATATCCGAATCCATTCCGGGAAGAAGCCGGATTTTCTTTTAAGTTGCATCAAAAAGCGCTTATCACCCTTTCTCTTGCTGATCCCGGAGGACGTATTCAGGCTGTATTGATTGACCGGGAGTGGCGTGAACCAGGTAAATATTTGGAAAAAATTGATCCGGAAAGACTGGGTTTGAGCTCCGGAACGTTCTTTGTCCTGCTGGAAGTGGATGGCAAGGTAGCCCGTCGAAAAATAGTCTTCATTGATTAGCCTTATTCACTATGCGTTTATCAGTTCTGGGTTTCGCTGTTTTTATGCTGTGCCAAAATAGGGCAACCGCCCAATTCTCTTTCACTGCTGACGATACCCTCAGGGGAAGTATCACAGCTGAGCGCGTATGGTGGGATTTGCGGTTTTACGATCTGCATGTTCACCTTGATGTAGAGGGCAGACAAATTTCTGGTCGAAATGTAATCCATTACGAAGTGCTCCAGGAAGGCCAGCAACAAATGCAAATAGACTTACAGCCGCCGTTGGTCTTGGATAGTGCGGAGCAAGGCGGCAAACCATTGGTTATCCGGAAGCTTGGCAGAAATGCCTATTGGTTGGCATTGGAGAAGCCCCAAACAAAGGGGGAGCAGGAATCGATTACCGTTTGGTATTCAGGCGTCCCCAAAGAGGCTGTACGCGCGCCCTGGGATGGCGGTTTCAGCTGGGCAAAAGACAAGCAAGGTAAACCATTTGTGGCCACCTCTTGTCAGGGCCTGGGCGCCAGCGTATGGTGGCCTTGTAAAGATCATCCTTACGATGAACCGGATTCCCAGCGTATCAGCGTAACGGTGCCGGCGCCCTTGATGGATGTATCTAATGGCCGACTGCGCAGCGTAACGCGCAATCCTGACGGGACCAGGACTTTTGAGTGGTTTGTTGCTAATCCTATCAACAATTACGGGGTTAATCTCAATGTGGCCGAATATGCCCATTTTGCAGACACTTTCCAAGGTGAAAAAGGAGTTTTAGACCTGGATTTTTATGTTTTGCAAGAAAATCTGGAA
>JAEUUS010000712.1 GCA_016787545.1 Saprospiraceae bacterium | reverse complement strand
CCTGTAGCTACAGGAGTTCTGTATCTTTGCAGGCGCTGAACCACTTATACCATTTTACATGAAAGGCATCATTTTAGCTGGCGGACTCGGAACCCGACTTTATCCACTTACCCTGGCAGTAAGTAAACAACTCATGCCGGTGTACGATAAGCCCATGATTTACTACCCGCTCAGTACCCTGATGCTGGCCGGCATAAAGGAAGTGTTGATCATTTCCACCCCACATGATTTGCCGAAATTCCGTCAACTTTTTGGTGATGGCAGCGAATTAGGGATGCAATTTTCTTACGTGGAGCAGCACGTGCCCAATGGTCTGGCTCAAGCGTTTGTGCTTGGCGCCGACTTTATTGGCAAAGACCCAGCTTCGCTCATTTTAGGTGACAATATCTTTTATGGAGCCGGCCTGGGCGATATGGTGCGGTCTTGTTCTGACCCAAAGGGCGGAATCATATTTGCCTATCAGGTAGCCGATCCGGAAAGGTATGGGGTTGTGGAATTTGACCAACATTTCAAAGCCTTGAGCATTGAAGAAAAGCCGGCTAAACCCAAAAGTCACTTTGCCGTACCGGTATTGTATTTCTATGACAATCAGTTAGTTGACATTGCCCGAAACCTGCAGCCCAGCCCACGTGGAGAATATGAGATAACGGATGTAAACCGCCATTATTTAGCAAAAGGCAGTTTGGAAGTGCGCGTTATGGGTCGGGGATATGCCTGGTTAGACACCGGAACCCATGAATCGCTGATGCAAGCCGGCCAATTTGTTCAAGCCATTGAAGACCGGCAAGGACTCAAAATAGGCTGCATAGAAGAAGCTGCCTGGGAAATGGGATTCATCAATGATGAAGGCCTGGAGCGACTTGCGCATAAATACCTTAAAAGCGGGTATGGAGAGTATTTGTTGAGGTTATTGAAAAGTGCGTGAGAAAGTACATGATTGAAGATTACATGAGTACATGATTGAAGAGGGGGGCGTTGGGTTTGCGATTTCGGCAGGGCCAAAGGCCCGGATGCCAATAGGGACTGTCAATAAGGCAAAGGCCGTTCCATAATCAAACCTAGCGCCCCCCCTTCTTCAATCATGTACTCATGTAATCTTCAATCATGTACTCTTCTGGCTTCTTCAATCAACAGCGCAAAAAATTCTCCCAGCGGCCAGCCATAAGCAACAGCTTGTTGGGGAACAATACTGGCTGGAGAAATACCCGGAATGGTATTGGCTTCCAGGAAATGGAAGATTTCTCCCACCAAAATATAGTCAAACCGAACTACTCCACTGCACTGAAGTGCGGTGTAGAGGAATTTAGAATTTGCCTGGCATTGTGCCGCTAATTCAGGTGAGATTTCTGCCGGTGTTATCTCTTTGGAACGTCCTTCATACTTGGCGGCAAACGTAAAAAACTCATCGTCGGGAATAATTTCCGTAACCGGCAAAACCACCACCTCCCCGTTTACCCGAAGTGCGCCGTTGGAAAACTCCCGACCGGGCAAAAACGATTCCACCACCACTTCTTTGTCAAAACGGAATGCTTCTTCAATAGCAGGCATTAGCGCCTCTGAAGACTTTACTTTGGATACGCCAAAGCTCGAACCAGGTGTATTGGGTTTAACAAAAAGTGGTAGCCCAAGCGATTCAATCCGGGATTGATCTACCATCTCTCCCCGGTGCAACAACACCGATTTTGCCATCGGGATACGATTGCCGTATTGCGCCATTTGCATTTTGGTATTGTGCTTATTCATGGTGAGCGCGCTCACAAAACCATTGCAGCAGGTATAAGGAATACCCAGCATTTCCAGATATCCCTGCATTTTGCCGTCTTCCAACGGAGCGCCGTGCAAGGCAGCAAAAGCACAGGCAAATCGAATTTTTTCGCCTGAAATGGTTAGTGAAAAATCATTTTTGTCAACTTCTGTACCGGATAAGACATCTTTCCACTCACTTTTCTGGATGTCTATCATAAAACACCGGTACCGGTCTTTGGGCAAATGATCAAATACTACTTGTCCGCTTTTAAGCGAAATAATGCGCTCTTCAGAGTCGCCGCCGGTAAGAATGGCTATGTTGACCATAATGGGGAATGTGATGAATGTAGGGAATGTGGGGAATGTGGGGAATGTGGGGAATGTGGGGTGTCCATCCTGGCTTTTGATGCGTGTATGGTCGCTGAAATAAATAAATAAGGCGAAGCGCCTACTTTGGTGCAGGTCGCTTCGCCTTGGTATGGAGTGAAGTTATGGTTAAATCCGGATGGAAAAAACCTTACTTCCAGTCATCTTCCAGTTCGTCTTCGTCGCGGCCTTTTTGGCGAGGTTCTTCTTCGCCGGCTTCATCTTCAGTGCGGTCTTCATCCTCATCCATATCGCGGTTTTGGGCTTCCCATTCCGCCTGGCGACGATCGAATTCTTCGTAATCGAACTCCGGCATGAGCTCTGTTTTTACGTGATTAACCACTTCGTTCAAAGAAGCTACAAAACGATTGAAATCTTCCTTGTACAGGAAAAGTTTGTGGCGCTTGTATCCAAAACCATCTTCGCGACGAGTGCTTTCCGTAATGGTGATGAAAAAGTCCTCACCCCGGGTTTTCTTCACGTCAAAGAAATAGGTGCGGCGCTTGCCTGCACGCACGCGTTTGGAAAATACGCTTTCCTCCTCAAAACGGTCGCCGCCGCGGTCGCCATATCCACCGCGTTCGCGGAAACCGCCGCCGCCGCTACCGCGTTCGCGGAAACCACCGCGATCACCGTATCCGCCACGGTCGCGGAAACCACCGCCACCATAGCCACCGCCACGTTCGCGAAAACCGCCGCGATCACCATAGCCGCCTCGGTCCCCTTGTCCGCCACGGTCGCGGTCGCGGTCCCGATTATCATTGTCTCTCCGTTGAAAATTCCCGTATTCCACCTGTCAAATTGTTTCGTGAAAAAATAATTTTGTGAATAATGTTTCAGCAAAGGTAGATTTTACCCGCAAACAAGTGCATCGTTTTTAAAAAATTTGTCTAATCCTATAAACACCTCATTTCGCCACCATAATCGCTAAAATACTTCCATTACCTGCCAAAAGTAGAAATCCGCCCTCAATGCCTCTGCCATTCTGTCAAAAAAATGCATTTTTTACCGCATGGAATGAAATATGCAGGCATCTCCCGACTTGACTATTCAAACGGTTATCTTTGCGCCCCCATTACCCACATTCACCACATTATACACATTCCCCACATTAAACACATTACCCACATTATCATAAATGTTCGGATTTCTTAAAAAGATTATCGGCACCAAGCAGGACCGGGATCTCAAACAATACCAAGCACTGGTTTTTGAAGTCAACAAAAACTTTGAACAATACCAGTCCATTTCCAATGATGAGCTGCGTTCCAAAACGCTTGAGTTCCGCCAACGTATTCAGGAATATCTGAGCGATATTGATGCTGAAATCGAAACGGTCAATCAACAAGCCATTGCCTCTGAAGACTTTAACGAGAAAGAAGTTCTCTTTAAGGAAGTGGATGACTTGCGCAAAAACCGGGACAAATCACTGGAAGATGTACTCATGAGCATCCTTCCGGAGGCTTTTGCAGTAGTGAAAGAAGCCAGTCGCCGGTTTTCTCATAATGAAACCATTACTGTTACTGCTACAGATCACGACCGCCAGTTGGCCGCCAAACCAGGCAAAAATTATGTCACCATTGAAGGAGACAAGGCCGTCTGGAAAAATCGCTGGACGGCCGCCGGAGGCGAAATCGTCTGGAACATGGTGCACTACGATGTGCAGCTGATCGGGGGTATGGTACTGCACGACGGCAAGATTTCCGAAATGGCCACAGGTGAAGGAAAAACCCTCGTGGGCACACTGCCTGCTTACCTCAACGGTGTAGCCGGCGAAGGTGTCCATATCGTAACCGTGAATGATTACCTTGCCCGACGCGACTCTGAATGGGTTGGCCCTGTTTATGAGTTTCTGATGCTCACCGTGGATTGCATCGATAAATACCGCCCACATTCACCAGAACGCATCCAGGCCTACCGCGCAGATATCACGTTTGGTACCAACGCCGAATTTGGCTTTGATTACCTGCGCGATAACATGGTTACCACCACAGAAGAATTGGTGCAACGCAAGCACCACTATGCCATTGTGGACGAGGTGGATTCGGTGTTGATTGACGATGCCCGTACGCCTCTGATCATTTCCGGCCCCGTAACCCGTGGAGCGGAAGATCAGGAATACGTAGAGCTCAACCCCACAGTAAAACGCCTGTTGGAGGAACAAACCAAAATATCATCTCAACTCCTGTCAGAAGCCAAAAAATTGATTTCTGAAGGCAATACAGGATCAGAAGAAGGCGCCGGCGGTTTGGCGCTCCTGCGCGCTCACCGCGCACTGCCAAAAGCGCGCCCACTCATCAAATTTTTGAGTGAAGAAGGCATGAAAGTGCTGTTGCAGAAAACAGAGAACGTGTATCTGCAGGAAAACGCCCGCAGAATGCCGGAAGTTGACCGCGCCCTGCTGTTCCACATCGATGAGAAAAACCGCTCCGTTGAACTCACCGAAAAAGGGGTGGAATACCTCTCCAAATTCAATAATGAACCGGATTTCTTCATCATGCCGGACATTTCTGTAAGCCTGGTTGAAATCGACAGGAATACAGAACTGACACACGAGCAAAAAGTAGAAGCCAAAGAGCGCCTCTCACAGGATTACGGGGTTAAAAGTCGCCGTGTTCACGCCATCCAACAATTACTCAAAGCGTATGCCTTGTTTGAAAAAGACAATGAGTACATCGTGCTGGACGGTGAAGTGAAAATTGTGGATGAACAAACCGGTCGTGTCATGGAAGGTCGCCGGTACTCCGATGGACTTCACCAGGCACTTGAAGCAAAGGAAAACGTGAAAGTGGGTGAAATCACCCAAACTTATGCCACAGTTACCCTGCAAAACTATTTCCGTATGTACCACAAGTTAGCCGGTATGACCGGTACTGCGGAAACGGAAGCAAAAGAATTGTGGGACATCTATAAATTAGACGTGGTAGTGGTACCAACCAACCGCAATATTACCAGAAAAGACCACGAAGACCTGGTGTACAAAACTGCCCGCGAGAAATACAATGCCGTTATTGAGGATATTGTAAAACTCCGCGAGGCCGGCCGGCCATGTCTGGTAGGTACTACCTCTGTGGAAATCTCCGAGTTGCTCTCCCGCATGTTAAAAATGCGTGGTATCGAGCACAACGTGTTGAATGCCAAGCAACACCAGCGGGAAGCGGAAATTGTGGCAGAAGCCGGTCTGGCTGGAAAAGTAACCATCGCCACCAATATGGCAGGCCGGGGTACCGACATTAAACTTGGACCTGGTGTAAAGGATGCCGGCGGTTTGGCCATCATCGGTACCGAACGTCACGAAAGCCGCCGGGTAGACCGACAGTTGCGTGGTCGTGCCGGTCGTCAGGGCGATCCGGGTTCTTCACAGTTCTATGTTTCACTGGAAGACAACCTCATGCGTTTGTTCCAGAGCGACCGTATTGCCGGCTTGATGGACAAAATGGGACACAAGGATGGTGATGTGATTCAACACTCCATGGTGACCAACTCCATTGAACGTGCGCAGAAAAAAGTGGAAGAGAACAACTTTGGTATTCGTAAACGATTGTTGGAGTACGACGACGTAATGAACATCCAGCGGGAAGCGATTTATAAAAAACGTCGCAATGCCTTGTTTGGCGACCGTCTTACCGTGGACATCAACAATGCCTTCACTGCCATTACCAATGAACTCGTTCAGGTGCATCGCCAGGATGGCGATTACGATACCTTCCGTCTTGACAGCATCCGCTTGATTGGCGTGGATCCTGAAATGGATGCAGCCTGGTTCAAATCTGCACCGGAAGGCACTGTTATTGCTACATTCCATGACCAGGTGATTGGTTTGTACGAACACAAATCCAGGCAGGTTGGCGAGCGCATTTTACCGGAAATAAAACGTGTACTGGCAGAGCACGGTCAACGCTATAAGCGAATGGTAGTTCCATTTACGGATGGCAGTGCAGGGTATAATGTTAGCGCCGACATGGAAGATGCTATTCATTCCGAGGGCAAATCAGTGATGCGCGATGTAGAGAAAGTGGCCACCCTGGCATTGATAGATGATGCCTGGAAGGAACACCTTCGCAATGTGGATGATTTGAAGGAATCTGTTCAGGGCGCCAGTTTTGAACAAAAGGATCCATTGGTGATCTACAAGATGGAAGCCTATAACCTGTTTGAAGGACTGATCGGGCATATCAATGCCAATGTGACATCCTTCCTGCTGAAAGGCTCTTTGGCGTTACCTAATGACGACGATATGCGCAAAGCACAGGCAGCAGCCAACCAGGCAGAAGCCATGCGCAGAGCACAGGCCTCGCGCTTACGCACCAACAATCAGCAACAACAAACGGATACCCAGGCGGCTGCACAACGCGCCGGTGCCGCAGCAAGTCAGGGCGGCCACGTTCAGCGCACGCAGCCCATCGTTCGTGAAAAAGTAGTAGGCCGAAACGACCCATGCCCATGCGGTAGCGGTAAAAAATACAAACACTGCCACGGACAATAATGCAGACAACACCTGATCCTACCATAAACGCCGTTACAGCGTTTTACACGGCCTTTCAACAAAAGGATTGGGCTGCTATGACTGCCATGTATCATCCGGAGGCTCAATTTAAGGACGGTGCTTTCAGCTTGCATTCAGGCAAGGAAGCCGGCGCCATGTGGGAAATGCTGATCAAATCCGGCAAAGACCTGCGGATTGTGTTTAGCGATGTAAAAAGTGATGGGAATATCGGATTTGCACGTTGGGATGCCTGGTACACCTTTTCCAAAACCGGAAAACCTGTGCATAATATCATTTATGCACGGATGGAATTCAAGGATGGCCTTATTTATCGCCATACAGATCATTTCAATTTCTGGCGTTGGAGCAGGCAAGCGCTTGGATTAACCGGCTGGCTACTGGGATGGACTAATTTCCTGCAGCACAAGGTGCAACAAACGGCTATGAAGAACCTCCACAAGTTTGTGAACAACCACTAAACGGCGCTATCCCACACACGGAATGCGCCCGACAAGCGTTTATACAACTTTGACTCATCTTTTTAAAAACATGAAAAAACTCATTCTACCCCTCTTGTTGCTGCTGGTATCCGGCGCAACTTTTGCACAAACAACCACATTGAAAACCAAAGTGGACAGCCTGAACTACGCTGCCGGTATGGTGGCTGCGGAAAACGCCAAACGTGTTTTGGGCAGTGATATTAATGTAAAGCTGTTCCTGGAGGCTTTCAATGCTGGGGTTAAAGGTGAAAAAACCGCCTTTACCGCTGAAAATGCGCCTAAAGTGGAGCAGTCTATTTCTGCAGGCATGTGGAAAGACAAAAACGCCCAATTCCTGGAACAAAACAAAAAACGCCAGGGCGTAATTACTACCGCAAGTGGTTTGCAATATGAAGTGATGACAAAAGGAAATGGCACCGTTTCTCCAACAGCTACCGATAAAGTGGAGGTTCATTACCACGGCACACTTTTCGACGGCACTATTTTCGACAGCTCTGTGCAGCGTGGTCAAACGGCAAAATTCCCGCTCAACGGTGTTATTTCCGGCTGGACCGAAGGTCTGCAATACATGAAAGAAGGCGATAAGTTCAAATTCTTTATTCCTTACAACCTCGCTTACGGCGAGCGCGGCCGCGGCGGTCTGATCAAAGGCTATTCTGCCCTGGTATTTGAAGTAGAACTGTTTAAAGTAAATCCGCAGTAATATTGCCTTAGTAAAAAAGGTAAAGGAACCACAAACGCACAAAGGGCACAAAAATGGTTGTGTTCTTTGTGCGTTTGTGGTTTTTTTTTGACACGACGACTTCTATCGCTCCAATTGAAACCAAAGGGATTGGCGTTCGCCATTTCCTGTAAACATCTCCAGCAAATACATGCCATTAGCCAGCGTGGCCGGGAACTGCAGTATCTCCATGTTGGCGCCCGAAACGCTGCTATACCGGGCTACCTCCTGCCCCAATTCATTTCTCAGCACAAAACAGCAAGCCATTCCGGTACTCCATTGAACGGCAATCTGTCCGTTGCTCGGGTTTGGGAAAACGGTAAACGTTTGATTGGGATTTTCAACCGAAATACCACGGGAATCCGGACGGTTGGGCGCATCCGCACACCCAAACGTATTCAGCTTGGCTTCGTAAAATGCGCCATTGGTTAGTTTCACGATGCTTTGCACAAAAGAAATACCATATTGGGCAGGAATGGTGTAAGCAAAAATATCCTCCAACCCATTGGATAATACCGGATCGTCAGCTTTGAATCGAATGGATTTGAAGGGCGCAGCGTTCGGATTTTTCACCAGGTAATCTCTTCCTGCAAGGGTTTGATAGGTGCTTCCATTCAATGGAGTTAGTGCATTTGCGCCTTCCGGCAAGGCAAACGCTACATAGGCTACCGGAGCATTACTTTCGTTCCGAATCCTCATCCTGTAGGTCAAATCGCCGTTTGGCTCCGAAGAAATATCTAATAATTCAAATAACACAGGGCCGCTTTGTTTGGTATCACATGCCGCTATTTCTTCCACATTCACGGTAAAACAACACGGCGAATAGGCCCCACAGATATCATTTGCCCAAAAACACAGCTCGGTGACGCCGGCCGGAAATCCTGCTCCAGAGGGCAACCCAGAAGCCTGCCAGATATCCAACACATCACAGGGACAGGTTGTCTCAGCCTGTGGGATATCAAAAAATACAGGTACCGTATTTCCAGGGGCCGTTTGCGCCCAGATGTTTTCCGGGCAAATGACTGTAACCTCCGAGGGCACAGAGGGATACTCCAGTTTTTGAAACAACAGCGTATCGCAACCATTTGGTGGGCCGGGAATAGTATCAGGTGGAAAAACAATGCCCGGAAAAGTATAGTGCCAACCATTGAGGAAAACTGTATCGCCAGGGCAAAATGTGGTTATCTGATATTTTTTAGGCCATTGATCAAAGCGGAGAAATACCACCAAAAGCGTATCACATCCGGATGTTGCCGGCAGCATGATAGAAATGGTATCCGGTTGCGTATAGGTAATGCCATTCAGCACAATCTCTGAACCCGGACAGGTGGAAAGTGTATTTACAAGAAATGGCTGAGGAATTTGTACCAAATTGTACACAAACACCGTATCACAGCCACCACTGGGATTATACACCGTATCGCGCACAGTACCCGGCGCTGTGTAAACCTGCCCATTGTACGCCCAAACATCTCCCTGGCAAATATGTATGGAAGAAACCACTGTAGCGATGGCTGTAGCACAGGCGTCTTGAAGGGCAAACAAGGTGTCAGTGTGATTCTGTAAAGTAACCGGCTCTGCACTCCTCCAATCAGTAGCTGATAAGGTAAGCGATTGATAAGGAGGGTTGAAATCTGTTACTTCGTAAATAATAGGAACGGGGCAGCACCCATTGTGTGTCCTTCC
>JAEUUS010000708.1 GCA_016787545.1 Saprospiraceae bacterium | reverse complement strand
ATTGTCAATGACCCCAAAATTGATGCGCAGTTTCAGGTAATAGACAATGGCCCTGGTGTAAGAAATTACCTGAACCAAACAGATTATGCCTATGCCGGGCCGATCGGTATCGAACTGCGTGGAAATAGCTCGCAGGGAATGCCCAAAAAGTCTTTCAATTTTGAAGTGCGTGATGAAGTAGGGGAGGACAAGGATGTGTCGCTTTTGGGACTTCCAGAAGGCAGCGATTTTGCACTTTCTGCCAGTTTTTCGGATAAAACCCTGATGCGTAATGCTCTGGCTTATGAAACTTTCCGACAAATGGGCCATTATGCTACCCGAACCAGGTTTTGCGAGCTGGTTTTGGACAACACCTATCAGGGCATTTATGTGTTGATTGAAGAAATCAGAAGAGACAAAGACCGGGTGGATATTGCCAGATTACGGCCAGACGATACGCTGGGGGTAGACCTCACAGGCGGATATATGGTGCGCATTGACTGGAATCGAACCCCCGGCTGGAATTCGCAGTTTTCTCAGCCAAATAGTCCCAATATCTACACCTATTTTCAGCATACTTATCCGCGTTGGGATGTATTACATCCCACGCAGCAGCAATACATCAGGAGCTACATAGACAGTTTTGAGGTGGCCCTGCACGGCCCTGAGTATCAGGATCCGGAACTGGGCTGGCGACGTTTTGCCGCAGAAAACACCTTCATTGATTACCTGATTTTGAACGAAATCAGCAAAAATGTGGATGGTTACCGATTGAGTACCTATTTCTATAAAGATAAAGATGATGCAGCTGCCGGGGGTAAATTGCAAATGGGCCCTCCATGGGATTATGATCTGGCATTTTACAACGCCGATTATTGCGAGGCTTTCAATACGAATGGCTTCGCTTTCGATATCAATTATGTTTGTGGGGATGCAGGAGTGCCATTTTGGTGGGAAAAATTGATGTCGGATACCCTTTTTACCCAAAACCTTGCCTGCCGTTGGCATACATTGCGACAGACCACGCTGAAGAATGGTCATTTTTTCGGCACTGTAGATTCCATGGCCCAGGTAGTCAATGAAGCACAGAAACGGAATTTTTTGAAATGGCCCATCCTCGGAAAATACGTTTGGCCCAACCCAGGCATCCTCCCTCCAACCTACAATGGTGAAGTAAATAAAATGAAAGCCTGGATTAATAGTCGGTTTGTTTGGCTGGATGGAGCTTTCGGTCAGAACATTCCACAGATATCATCTGCTTTTAGTTCAATCCCGGGCAATGCCTTGTTTTGGATTTTCGAAACACCGCAAACGCCAGGATATAGTTACGCCTGGGACTTTGGAGATGGTACTTCCGGCAATCAACCATTAGCCGAACATACCTTCCCCAATTCTGGAACCTATACCGTAAAACTTACTGTGACCACTCCATTTGGATGCAGCAGTACTTCCGAGCAAACCATTACCGTATCAAGTGTTGGTACGCAGGATACGGATTTGCCGGAAGGATTTAAAGTGTTTCCAAATCCGGCGCAGGATGTGTTATATGTGACTATGCCGGAAAATTTTGCCCGTTCATGCAATATCTCGCTTACCAATATGCTGGGGCAACAGGTGGCAACCCTTGAACCCGTACAAGCTGGTCATCAGGTAGCCATTTCGGTAAAATCATTGCCCCAGGGCGCTTACATGCTGGACTTGCAAAGCCCCACACAACGAGTGATAACCATGGTTTTAATCAAAATCTAAGGATAAAATCAGATTATCCTGCGTTACTTTGACGGGAAAATCGACTTCTAATCGCATTAAAACAATTATGATCCGATCGAACAAACACTTGAAGTTCCTGGTGCTGCTCATCGCCTTGCTGGGCTGTAACCAATGGATAATGGCACAGGGGAAATCTGTTGCCCGGCGTTGGAATGAGGTAATGTTGCAAGCTATCCGGGAAGATCTCGCGCGTCCGCCTGTGCAGGCGCGCAACCTGTTTCACGTATCCATGGCCATGTGGGATGCCTGGGCTGCTTACGATACTTTGAGCGCAGATACCTACTTGCTGGGTAAAACCGTGGGTAATTACACCTGTCAGTTCACCGGCATTCCGGCGCCGGCCGACATAGAAGCCGCCCGTGAAGAAGCCATGAGTTATGCTGCTTATCGGGTGCTGAGTCGCAGGTTTCAAAACTCTCCAAATTCGGTGGCCAGTATCCAGCGATTTAGAAATTTAATGGGAGAACTTGGGTATGACTGGACGGTCAACTCCAATTTTTATCAATCCGGCGATCCGGCAGCCCTGGGCAATTACATTGGGGATTGTGTGGGTTTTTATGGACTGACAGACGGCGCGAATGAAGCGCAGAATTATGCGTATATCCATTACCTGCCGGTGAATCCGCCGCTGGTGCCGGATAGTGCAGGTAACCCTACTATTTTAGATCCAAACCACTGGCAACCGCTTGAACTCAGTGGTGCAGTGGACCAACAGGGCAATCCCATTCCTGCATTGCAGCGTTTTCAAAGCCCGGAATGGGGTAATGTAGTGCCTTTCGCCCTGGCTGATTCTGTTAAAACGGTGTATCAAAGAAATGGAATAGATTGGCCGGTGTATCATGATCCAGGTTCACCAGCGGCGTTGGATACTATTGATGGAGGAGGCGATTCAGAGATTTATAAATGGAACCATAGCCTGGTTACCATCTGGTCTTCACACCTTACAACCGAAGACAGTGTTATGTGGGATATTTCGCCAGCCACCATTGGTAATACCCCTGGGTTGCCTTCTACTTTTCAAGAATACAAAGATTTCTATTTACTCAGTGGGGGTGGGCCAAGTTTAGGCAGATCAGTGAATCCTAAAACAGGCCAGCCATACCAACCACAGTTAGTACCACGAGGAGATTACACGCGTGTTTTGGCCCAATTTTGGGCTGATGGTCCGAATTCAGAAACACCTCCCGGGCATTGGTTTACCATTCTGAACAAAGTCATGGATCATCCTGAATTTGTACGCAAATTTAATGGGACAGGCGAGGCCATGGATACGTTGGAGTATGATATCAAAGCTTATTTCACACTAGGGGGGGCACTTCACGATGCAGCCATCACGGCCTGGGGAATTAAGGGTTGGTACGATGGTACCCGACCCATTTCAGCGCTTCGGTACATGGCAGACCGTGGGCAAAGTTCTGATCCAAATGACCTGAATTATGATCCTGCCGGAATTCCGCTCCAACCGGGATATATTGAATTGGTAAAAGACGGAGACCCACTGGCAGGGATGAATGGCCAAAATATTGGAAAAATTAAGTTTTTCACCTGGAAAGGATTTGATTCAATCACCAATCCTGTAACTGATATTGCAGGAGTAGGTTGGATCCTAGCCGATCATTATTGGCCTTTCCAGCGAAAAACCTTTGTTACGCCGCCTTTTGCAGGATTTATTTCCGGACACTCAACCTACTCCAGAGCTGCTGCCGAGGCATTGACCCTTGTTACGGGTGATGAATACTTCCCGGGTGGTATGGGCGAATTTCACATTGCGGCCAACAGTGGTTTCCTGGGATTTGAAAAAGGCCCAAGTGTGGATATTACCCTCCAATGGGCCACCTACCGGGATGCCTCAGATCAAACCAGTCTTTCCCGTATTTGGGGCGGCATCCACCCTCCCGAAGATGATATTCCGGGGCGAAAATTAGGTGCGAGAGTTGGTACAGATGCATTTTACAAGGCCAAAAAGCTCTTTTATTACAATGACGCAGACTTGGATGGTTATGATTTAACCATTGATTGTGATGACGCCAATCCTTCAATTTATCCCAATGCGCCGGAAATATGTGATGGTTTGGATAATAACTGTAATGGTATAGCCGATGATGGGTTGCCACAATATATCTACTATGTTGATTCAGATGGTGATGGATTTGGGAATTTGGCCATCACACTACAAACCTGCCAGGATACAGCCCCTTCAGGTTATGTACTGAATAGCATGGATTGCCTTGACTTCAGTGCAGCATCCTATCCTGGAGCACCTGAAATTTGTGATGCGCTTGACAACGACTGCAACGGTGACATCGATGATGGACTGACTTTTACCATTTATTACGAAGATCAGGATGGAGACGGATTTGGGACTACAACCAGCAAAGCGCCATTTTGTACGCCGGAACCTCCAGGTGGTTTTGTAGACAATAACTTGGATTGTAACGACAATGATCCAGATATTCATCCAGACGTAACAGAAATCTGTGATGATGTGGACAATAACTGCGATGGTTTGATTGACGAAGAATTGCCTGTTTTGAGCTACTTCACAGATGCTGATGGCGACGGCTTTGGCAATCCATCAGATACCCTGACAACTTGCCTCGGCATTGTTCCGGTTGGATTTGTGGGTAATGCCCTGGACTGCGACGATAATAATGCCACAGTAAATCCGGATGGTTCAGAAGGAAATGGGCCTGATGGGTTGGACAATGATTGCAATGGCCTGATTGATGATTTCCTGGATGCCCGGGAAGTAGAATGGTCAATAAGCCTGTTCCCGAATCCTGTTACTGACCATTTGGTGGTTAAATTCGGTCAGTTAGCGGAGCAATTGACGATCCAAATTGTTGACTTACGCGGGCAAGTCTTAAAAACAGCACAAGTAGCCGCACATGCCAGCCAGACCGTCATAGATTTTAGCGCCATCACCGGCGGTGTTTATGGTTTGGTGGCCATCCTCCCGAATGGCCAAAAAACCAGCGCCCGTACAGTAGTTAAAATATAAACATTAGCGTTTGGATTTACCGTCGGGGTGATTGGCCAATCACCCCGACGGTAAATCCAATGGACTTCCTGCGCCTATACCACTTCCGAAGGTATCAATACCCGGCAGCTGCATCGTCGCCGCGTTGGTCTGCTACACCTTGCCATTTGCCATCGGGCAGTTTTATGATGCCCTCTACCCGTCCAATTGGGCCGCGAAAGTGGATTTGGTGGCCGAGTTTTTCCAATTTAGCTTGTTCATCTTCTGAAAAACAGCCCTCTTCAGCCGAAATTTGATTGGGCTTCCATTGGTGGTGGAAACGTTTGCCCTGGATTGCCTCCGGCAAACTCAAGCCAAATTCTGCTACATTGACGATGACCTGAAATACACTTGTTGGAATTGTAGTGCCGCCAGGAGTGCCCAGGATAAGCCAGTTCTTTCCGTTTTTGGTAACAATTGTTGGCGTCATACTGCTTAAAGGACGTTTTCCCGGAGCAATGGCATTGGCCTTTCCACCTACAGCGCCATATAAATTCGCAGAGCCAGGTTTAGCACTAAAATCATCCATTTCGTTGTTCAGGATAAACCCTGCGCCACCGACAACAGTTCTGGAGCCATAGCTGTCATTCAAGGTAGTAGTTACGGAAACAGCATTGCCTTCGCGGTCAACGATGGAATAATGGGTGGTTTCTTCACTTTCTTTAATGGCTCCGGCAATGATGGCAGCACTGTTGGATACGGTATCCGCTTTGAAATCGGCCATCCTTGCTTTAATATACACAGGATCGGTAAGTGTTTTAACCGGCACTTTCCAAAAATCGGGATCTCCCATATGCTCAGCACGATCTGCAAAAGCGCGTCGTTCTGCCTCCGCCATAACATGCACTGCACGGGCAGAATGGAATCCGTAAGATTTTAATGGGTATTCGCCCACCATGCCCAATAATTGCTGCAAAATAATACCCCCGCTACTCGGAGGAGGCATGGTAATGATATGCATGTCCTTCCAGTCGAATTCCAGTGGCGTACGCCAAACACTTTTATAAGACTTAAGGTCATCTAAGGTGATCAGGCCACCTTTCTTCTCCATTTCTTTCACAATCAGAGCGGCAGTAGCCCCGGAATAAAAGCCATTTCGGCCATCTCCTGCAATACGCCGTAAGGTTTGGGCTAATTCCTTTTGAATTAACCAATCGCCAGCTTTCCAATCCTGATATTTAACAAATGCCGGACTCAAACTACTATTCCGGGCAAACGTGAGTCGCTCGGCATTCAGGTTTTGTGCTTCCTGTTCCGTGATTTGAAATCCTTTTTCTGCCAGGTCTATCGATGGTGTAACCACTTCACCCCAACTTAACCTGCCATGGTAAAACTGAGCTTCCCACATGCCGTCAACGGTGCCTGGTACGCCACAAGCCAGAACTCCAAATCTGCTTTTGTTGGCCTGAACATTGCCCATTGAGTCGAGGTACATTTTTTCCTTAGCGGCAGCAGGCGCTTTCTCCCGAAAATCAAGGGCCAATACTTTTTTCCCTTTTGCATCCCGATAAATCAAAAATCCACCACCTCCGATATTACCAGCTTGCGGATATACCACAGCAAGTGCAAATTGAACAGCTACAGCGGCATCAATAGCATTGCCTCCTTTTTTTAAAATCTCAAGACCTACCTTGGTAGCTAAAGGGTGCGCCGATACCACCATCGCGGTATCTGCAATCACCTCTTTGTTAATTTGGTAAGGAAAAGGAACCAACTGACCAAAACTCCTCAGCGGTTGACATAAAAGCAAAAGGTAAAAGAATGGAAGTATCTTATTCATGGTGCAAAATTGTTCAATCGGAGTCAACTTACATAAAAAAACAGGGCACTGACTGATTACTCAGTAGCACCCTGTATAACCCCAAAAAACCAAATGAAAACTTCTTAAAATGACACCCTAAGGTGAGAATTTGTAAACTGAGTCACAGAACAAAACTTCATTTGTCCAACTGACACCACAAAGATAATGGCCTATTCCGATGAATCACAAGTGGCGCCGGTTTTTTTTATGTCAAAAATTATCATATAGCCCGGATGTTGGATAGATACCTTTGAAAATAAATTGTTAAGTTCCGGGATTGTTGTTTTGTATAGTTAAACCAGAAAAATAAAAACTATTACTCCTTTCCAACAGTTTTGTGGATTACTGAAAAAACTGCCACATTTGTCCCATGTTTTTATACATGACATTGCGTCCTTTCATATTGCTTTTGTTAGTTGT
>JAEUUS010000704.1 GCA_016787545.1 Saprospiraceae bacterium | reverse complement strand
TATTTTTCCTTGGCTTTATCGAGGTAATAAAAAGCAAAATACCCCCGCACAACGTCGCCCTGGTAAATGGGCGCCATTTCCTGGAGTCGGATTTCCGTTACGTCTTCAAAAGTCAGTTTTTGGGCGCTTAATCTGAATTGGCCCATGAGGACCAAGGCTACAAGCAGTAATAGGTGCTTTTTTGTCATGTTTTTGTGTTTAATAGGAGATGGTGTTTTAATCCTTCATTGCTTTGATATGGTCCAGGTATTTGCCTTTGGGGTAGGTGGTCAGATACTCATCCAAACGGGATTGAAAATCCGGATTTTCGGGTTTCAGACTTGTGGCAAGTACTGCCGCAAACATAAAATCTTCTGTGTGTTTATATTTTTCCCAACGTTCGAGATAGAAATGATAGGTCAGCTGTTGAAACTCGGAAGTCCGAAACTGATTGATGAATTTCAAAAAACGATTGTATTCGGCACTGTACTCCGGGTCAGGCAAATCTACTACATGCCGCATTCGGTGGTTGCGTTGGTACTGGCAGATTTCATACAGATTTTTAACCACCATCGCATTCAAGTAAGCATCGTCCCTTTTTTTGGTAAGCATCACCAGGGCTCTGAACAAGGATCGGCCATAATGCCCGGTTTGATACAATCCCTCCACCAATTCATAAGGCGTTTTTTGTTGCATGGTGTGAAACTGGGTTTCATCCTGCAAAAACGCCTTTCCTGTGTCTTTACCCAGGGCCTCCACTTGTGCCTGGGTCAATTTAATCCGTTCAGGACAATCCGGGTGCGTTTTCAGGGAGTCTTCATTAAACTCCGTGCTGCTGCTTGGTTGTGTGGCCTGAGTTGAAAAACCGCCCCCCAATCCTTTTTGCTCCAGCCAGGAATTCTGAAACGGAAACCCCTTGCTTTGAAACAAGGAATCATACGGGATCCGAGGCCAGTGTGATTTGTCGATGGAATCAAGAATCTGCAAGGCGCCTACGGCTTCTTTTAATTGGTAGCCGGTGCGGGAGAAGAAAACAAACCCTAAAGAATCAGCTTCAGATTCTTTGAAGCGACTGTGCCTCCGACCATTATAGGCCATACCCTTCATAAGCTCAAGCGCCCGTTCGGTTTTGTTATAAGTGCCTCTTGAAATTTCCTTCAGTTGCTTCTGCATTTCAGGCGAGTATAAAGTGTTGATATACTGATGCAGCGCCTGATTCCCGTGGTTATTATGGTAATGGGCCAACTCATGGCACAGGATAAATGCCACCTGACTTTCGTTTTCCAGAAATGGCAGTAGCCCTATGTTGAATACAAGGGTGCCTTCACCCACACAGCGGGCATTGGGAGATTCATACCGGCTCAAAAGCAGGGTGATGTCGCGAGCTGCAACGTCCGGGTTGTGGCGCAGTATTTCTTCGAGTATGTTTTGGAACCAGGGATTCCAACGATCATCCATGAGGAAACTACCTTGTAACAGTTCACTCTTGAGGCTGTCGGCCCGTTCTTTGTATTCCTTTGCCAGGAATTTTTTATTGGGCTTGGGTAAGGCTGCCAGATCAGCTTCCAGTCGGGTGTTGATTTTGGATAGTGTTTCCGGCAGGGTTTCAGCCAGGGTGTTTGCTGGTTGGTAGGCGGGATCGACACTGTTTTGCGCCCCGGTAAGTTGTGGAAGGAAGCAAATGCCCCAGATAAGTAGTCGGGACCAGGATGGCCCTGGATTAGCCTGGCATATCGGTTTTTGCATATACTGGTAGTTTGTGTTCGTCAAAAGTTTCAACGGCGAAATATAGGAAGTTCACTGTAAGAGTATGTTAAGGATATTCTGACGGAGTCAAAAAAAATCCAACATGGGCTAAAACGGGCAATTACCCCGCTTTATTCGAATTTCAGGCTGCCTGAGGTGTTATTTTTTTATGGTTAAACCCGCTTTTTTGCACATTTGTTCCACCATCGATGTCTATTTTTTGGCCGTTTGTCCCCTTTATCAGGCAAATAAATGCTCTATTTTACCGAAAACACACTCAAGTTGGAAACCGCTTCCGGCCCTAAAAGCTGGACGGTTCAGGAATTACTCGAAATGCCTGATCCGCTCTCTGAGCTACCACTTGCAGCGCGCAATGCAGCCCTGCGAAAGGCGTCCGAACTGGCAAGTAGAAGTGTCGGAGAGCTCACGGAAATAGTCCGGTTAAAGGCCGATTTTTGGTTGCAATTCAGGCCCGGCAACATTTCCGAACGTACTTATGTATACTCCAGTACTCCCGGCTCCAACAATCAATGGGAATTGACAATCAACGGATTGGGGCTGTCCTACAAGGATATTTCCGGCGAATATTATTATCCTCCAGGCAAGATCACGGAACAGTTGTTCAGCGATTTTTGGTTTTACGGCCCTTTACAGCCACTGCCGGATTTGCGCATGAGGGAACAGATCGTAGCGCTGATGCGGGAGGCCTTCCAGGATACCGCCTGTCTGGCAGCCGGGGCGCATTTTGCGTTATTTGAGTATCCGGCGCTTGATGGCGGCGCCTTATATTGGGAAGAAGGCGACCATGTGCGGAAGGATTTTGTGGTGGTCAGAAGTCATGGCATTGAGTCGGGCTACTCCACCTGGCGAGATGTACAGCCTTTGGTGGGTTTCACTTCTTTTGAACGATTTCTGCACGAGCCCCCCCCACCCTATACCTCCATCACTCCCGTAATGCGGGCTGCCATCGAGCAGTTTCTAGGTCGGAAATCCACCTTCAACCGCGCTGCTCCGGTAGATGTACCAGAGCCCTCCAAACCGCCTACGCCACGTGAGCAAATGGATCTTGCGGAAAATCTCCTCAAATCCGATCCAGACTCGGATAGAGGCGCCGAAGTCCTGCTCTCACTGCTTCAGTATGAGCTGGAAGAATCTTATTGGCGCAACTATGTTTTCAATTATTGTTTCAAATTGCGCGGCAATAAAAAGGTGGAAAGCTTCATCATTGATTGCCTCCGCAGCGACAATGAAGTTCATTTTAAAAAAGCCGTGGATGTGCTGCAGATGTGGGGTTTTTACGGCGACAAGTCTTTTCAAAACAGGGCATTGTTGCTGGCTTTAAACTGGGAGGACGCCACGGCCAACGATCCGGCGTTTCGGGAAGCGCTGGACAAAACCATCAAATTGATCCAATAACATGACACGTTACCTGTTCGGACCTGAACTTTTTTGGATGCTGATGTATCTGGGCGCCGGTTTTTTAGGCAAGGCCAACCAACCGCCCACCAAGGGCATGGACGATTTTATAGAAACCCTGTGGTTTTGGATACCGGCGGTGTCCATGCTCGTTTTCGGGCTTTGGTGGCTGCCTTCGGTGGAGAAAAACTGGCTATTGCTGCGGGTGTGGGTGGTTGGAATTGTTGGCGGGCATCTGGTTATGGAGAAAGCGCTTTCTGCCTACAGTAACCAGGGACCGGGCATCGGGATGGGGTATTTGGCTGGGATGATGCTTTTGTTTTTGGTGTTGGTGGTAGGAAGTGTGGTGGTGAAGATTTGGGGGTGAAATGGTTTAAAGGATTAAAAAGTGCCTATACCTCGCAAGAGGTCCAACCTTTGTAGCACATTATTTGCATATCGCATCCAGGACCTCGCAAGAGGTCCAACCTTTGTGACGAGGTTGGACCTCTTGCGAGGTCCTACATTTATCTAAACCTTGCTGCTACAAATGTTAGACCTCTGCCGAGGTCTACTGCCCAAAGCCAAAAACAAAACATGAGTCTTCCCAAAAAATTCGGGAAGACTCATGTTATTTTAAACTGATTGAATATCGAACACCGGATTTCGAAGGTTTTAACCTAATCTGCCGACGTTGATAAAACGATTGTGCTTGATAAACAATCCCCTCCAAACTACTTCATCATTCGATATTGTATGTCCGATATTCGATATTTCATCGAAAGCTCCTCTACCCCCCTGTAGCCACCTCAGGCGGCGCTACTGAATACAGGAACGCACCCATCAGTCCCAGGGCCAAAAGCCAGTAAATTGCGTTGATCAGCAGGTTGGTAAAGGTGTTACGCTGGAAGAGCCCATTGGAAATGAGTATGAGCACAGCCGGGAAACCCATAGACCAGGCGCCGTGGAAAAATCCGTGCAAAAACTGACTCCAACCAGGTTCTGTGTGGCTGGCATAACCATTCATACGCCAGGAGATGACCATGGAAATGACCGTAGAAATACCCATAATGATGCCCACAGGACCTTCACGCAGGGTTTCTTCAGTAACGCCCAGGGAATTCATCCAGGCTGTTCCAAAAAGTTTTGGATGGTAATAGATGTAGCCCACAATCATGGGGATCAAACCGCCAATGAAAATTGCAAGATAAGGATTCATAACAAAACAAAAGAGTTAGTGAACAGAGTGAAAGACGCTTGAAATTTGGCACAATGTAAACACTGTTTGATAATTTCAAGTTTTTTTCAGTCCCGGGACTAAAGCCCCGGGTTAGTGGGCGACTTCTACGCTGTATCCTGCTTTGCGTAATAAGGCTACTACGCCGTATTGACCGCCGAGGTGCCCGGCGCCAACGGCAAAAAGAGTGGGTTTGTCGGCCATCATGCGGGCCATGACCGGGATCCAGTTCTCGTTGCGCTTGCGAAGGAGTATGTATTCATACTCTCCCATACCGTCTTCAGCGCCAATGGTTTGCTGCATGGCATTGATATCCTGGTCTTTATAGAGCTTGAGCAAGCCATCTAATTGACTCTCTCCGGTGGCTAAGGAGTCCATGCTTTTAAGTCCGTCTACCAGCATTTTTGCCTGTGCTTCGTATGGGATGCTGTCAAATACCGACATCTGATACGCGGCTGTTTCCAATCCGGCAGATTCAAGTTTGCGGCGGCGCGACATTTTGTACAATTCCATTTCCACGGATGTGATGGCGCCTCCACCGAGGGGCTGTTGCTCATCGGTGGAGAAAAGGGAACTGAGAAACATCGGTTTCATGCGTTCGAACATACCGCCGGGCAGGCCTTTTTCGGCCATTTTAGACTTCACGAGTTTGTAATCTTCCGCTGGCAGCAGGTCTTTGAGGGTTTTGCCACCGGCCATAAAGGATTTAGTGATCAGACTCATCTGACTGCGCAGATTGGTCATTTCCTTCATATCAATTTCAAAGGCAACCCTTTTCACATTATCGAGGGCCTCTCTCACAGATCCCGGGAGTTCAAATTCATTTTTGGGGATCATATGAATGGTCCCGTAGAGATAGGATGTTTTTTTCAAACCTTTGCCACTGATGCTCCAAACCAAAGATTTTTCGGTGGGGACAATAGACGTTGCCGGGTACACCGTTGATTTCTGCGGGGTGGAGCAGGACAGAAAGGCAAGCAGGGGGAGGAGGAAAGGAAGAAGACGCATGTTGTTCACCGCGAAGTACAATTGGTCACCGCGAAGTACGCTAAGAACGCAAAAATGAAGGGAATGTTTGAGGAATTGGTCACCGCGAAGTACGCTAAGAACGCAAAAATGAAGGGAATGTTTGAGGAATTAGTCACCGCGAAGTACGCTAAGAACGCAAAATGAAGGGAATGTTTGAGGAATTGGTCACCGCGAAGTACGCTGAGAACGCAAAAACACTTTGCGTACTTAGCGTACTTCGCGGTAAATACATTCATCGTAACCTATCCGAAGACCGCACCAGGTTTTCATCTTTTTTGATGGCACGGTAAGCCAGTAGGAGAAATATAATTGCCAGAATGGGCGGGTAGGCGCCAATGCCTGGTTGTACACTGGCAGTATCGGGAAGGCGTTGTGCATTGAGGACCCCAAGCGCTGCAAAGAGTACAATATAAATCGCAGATGCAAAAGCCAAAACACCGGTAGATTGCATTTGTTTCGGCCGATTCTTGTACATAAAAATGATGCTGATTGCACCAGATATCAAGATGAAAAGACTGTAACCGGCTGGATGTTCTTTAGACCAAAAGGTCCCGTCAGCAAAATAATTGTCGCCAGTGGCCAATAGCGCGGCTTGATCGCCTGTGGCCGTGGCAAGCGGCAGGAAAGCTGGACAAAACAGGGCAATTGCCGCTAAAAGCAGGTAAATGGATTGAATGCGTTGAATCATGATGAGTGTTTTAGTGTTTTGGTGTTTTAGTGTTTTGGTGTTTTAGTTTGCGTGCGGCTTGACTTTAGGATAATGGGACCGGAGATGTGATGTGTCGAATGCTTAGGATTGTGGGAGTCCCAATTCTGCCCCAATAAGGAGGAATTGTCTATCGCAAGTCGTAGGTCGTACATCGCAAGTCGTATGTCGCCTGTCGTCACTTTTTCAATCCAATCTCTCTCAAGCGCTCGTCGAGGTATTCGCCTGCGGTGATGGGTTCGTAATGGAGCGGGTTGTCGGCAGTAACACAGCTTGGGAGGCAGGTGAGGTCCATTTGACTCACCGGATGCAGGAAAAACGGAATGCTGAGTCGGGGCAGGTGCCATTCTTCCCGGGGTGGGTTTACAACCCGGTGGGTAGTGCTTTTGAGGTAATTATTGGTGAGTCGCTGGAGCATATCGCCCACATTGATCACTATTTCATCAATTTCAGGCAATACGTTTACCCACTCATTGTTGGTATTCAGCACCTGCAAGCCTCCTGCGCTGGCGCCAACCAGCAGGGTGATCAGGTTGATATCTTCGTGTTGTTCGGCGCGGATAGCGCTGGCGGGTTCCTGGGTAATAGGCGGATAGTGAATGCTGCGGAGGATGGAATTGCCTGCTGTAATTTGCTTCAGGAAATAATCTGTGGGCAAATTCAGGTGAATGGCAATGGCTTCCAGCAGTTGAGCGCCCGTTTTTTCAAAGGTCTGATACAATTCTTTGCCTAGTTTGGCCATATCAGGCATTTCCGCAACCTGCACATTATCAGGGTATTGTGCTTTCAAAGGATGATCTTCTGACACTTCCTGACCGATCTGAAAAAACTCCTTTAAATCGGCCACCTGCGATTGCTTGGCGTGTTCCTTGCCAAAGGAAGTGTAACCGCGCTGACCGGCAAGTCCGGCAATTTCATATTTTCGTTTTACCTCTTCCGGAAGGGCAAAAAAGGCTTTTGATGCGCTGTAAAAGCCATCCACCAAAGATTTGGGAATGCCGTGGTTGGCAACAGCCACAAATCCTACATTATGGAATGCATCGCCAAGCTGGCGAACGAACGTTTCGCGTTGTTGCGCATCTCCCTGGGTAAACAAGGAAAGATCTACGGTTGGGATTCCTTTTTCTTTCATAGGATGTTGAGTTCGTGCCGGCGGGTTCAGCCGCCGATGTTTGAAGGGATTGAGGGGTTTGAGGGGTTTGAGGGGGTTTGAGGGGTTTGAAGGGGTTTGAGGGGTTTGAGGGGGTTGAAGGGGTTTGAGGGGTCTGAGGGGTTTGAGGGGTTTGAGGGGGTTGAGGGGGTTGAGGGGTTTGAGGGGGTTGAGGGGGTTTGATCCGGGGCAAATCTCTGATTTTTTTTTAAAAAATGCGCGTGCAGAATTTGATTGGTTATGTTTGTGGTGTAGTGTGTTGGTGTGTCGGGGGGTGTGGGGGGACCCCCCGCACCACCACACACAAAACCCCAAAAATAAA
>JAEUUS010000694.1 GCA_016787545.1 Saprospiraceae bacterium | reverse complement strand
AAATTCTCCACATCGTTCATCGTTCATCGTTTAACTACATGTCAAGAGTTCTCATCATTGGCGCAGGCGGTGTAGGCCGGGTTGTTGCCTACAAATGCGCCCAGCACCGCGATGTTTTCAGCGAAATCATGCTCGCTTCGCGCACCCAATCCAAATGCGACGCCATCGCTGATGCCATTCACGCCGCTTATGGTGGCAAAAAAATAGAAACCGCCCGTGTTGATGCCGACAATGTGGCAGAAACGGTAGCACTTATCCGCCAGTTCAAGCCGGATTTGCTGATCAATGTGGCTCTGCCATATCAGGATCTTCCACTCATGGACGCCTGCCTCGAAACCGGCGTTAATTACATGGATACTGCCAACTACGAGCCTAAAGACGAGGCCAAGTTTGAATATTCCTGGCAGTGGGCTTACCAGGATCGCTTCCGCGAAAAGGGCATCATGGCCCTCCTGGGCTGCGGATTTGATCCCGGTGTAACCTCTGTGTATACCAAATACGCGGCGAAGCACTATTTCGATGAGATCCACGAACTCGACATCATCGACGCCAACGCCGGCAACCACGGCAAGGCATTTGCTACCAACTTCAACCCGGAAATCAATATCCGCGAGGTAACGCAAAAAGGTCGCTACTGGCAAGACGGCAAATGGATTGAAACCGAGCCGCACGAAATCTGGAAAGACATCAACTATCCGGAAATTGGTCCGAAGCGTTCTTACCTGATCTACCACGAAGAACTGGAGAGTCTGGTGAAAAACTTCCCGACCCTGCGCCGGGCGCGTTTCTGGATGACTTTCGGTCAGGAATACCTCACGCACCTGCGCGTGATCCAGAACATCGGTATGGCCGGCATTGAGCCGATCAAATTCCAGGGCATGGACATCATTCCGTTGGAATTCCTCAAAGCTGTATTGCCAGCGCCGGAAGAGCTGGGCGAAAATTACACCGGCTTCACCAGCATCGGTTGCCGCATTAAAGGGGTAAAAGACGGCAAAGAGCGCACGTACTACGTTTGGAACAACTGTTCACACGTAGACGCCTATAAAGAAACCGGCACCCAGGCGGTGAGTTACACCACCGGCGTTCCGGCTATGATTGGCGCCCGCATGATCCTGGAAGGAAAATGGGCCGGCAAAGGCGTATTCAACGTAGAAGAAATGGATCCGGATCCGTTCATGGATCGTCTCAACAAAGACGGTCTGCCCTGGCACGAGCAGGTGGATATTGATTTGGAGATGGATTAACGGTTTGGACTATAGACGGTGTGCCTTAAAGTGAGAGTCTCACTCAGAGTGAGACTCTCACTTTAAGGCACACCGTCTATAGTCCAATGTCTAACAGTCCAAAAACCGTCACCGCATAAATACCGGCCGTTTCGGTGCGCAGGCGCGCTTCGCCGAGGCTGACGGCCTGAAAACCGCTGGAAAGCGCGAGGGTTACTTCTTCTGGACTAAAATCACCTTCCGGGCCTATGGCTACCACGGTGTTTTGATCCGGTTGAAGGGTGTTTTTCAGATGCGGCATGGGTTCGTCCCCACACCAGGCGAGGCGCTTTTGCGTCTCGCCTGTTTTTTTTACAAAATCTGTAAACTTCGTGAACGGGTTGAGTTGCGGAAGCCAGGCACGCAGACTCTGTTTCATGGCCGAAACCAGTATTTTCTCCAGCCGGTCCAGACGCAGTGTTTCCCGTTCTGAATGTTTACAAAGGATGGGCGTGATTTCATCCACGCCTATTTCCGTGGCTTTTTCCAAAAACCACTCCAACCGATCCATGTTTTTGGTTGGCGCAATGGCCATGTGCAGGCGCCCGCGCGTAGACACAGGGGCGGCCTGGCTGGAAATGATGCGGGCAAGCACCTGTCGCTTGCCCGCATCAGCCAGTTCGGCTTCGTAAAAATGACCTTTTCCATCGGTGAGCCGGAGCTTGTCGCCCGGTTTTTTGCGCAAAACCGTGCTCAGATGCCTGCCCTCCTCTTCTTCAAAAATAGCGAAACCGTTTTCAATCTTCGGTGTGAAGAACAACTGACTCAT
>JAEUUS010000693.1 GCA_016787545.1 Saprospiraceae bacterium | reverse complement strand
CGATCCGGCAACGGCCTACATTGCCACCACGCGCTACAAGTTCAACGACCATACCCCCGGCCTGTACAAAACCACCAACTACGGCAAAAGCTGGACGAAAATCGTGAACGGTATTCCGGCCAATGCCTTTACCCGGGTGGTGCGGGAAGACACACAGCGCAAGGATCTGTTGTTTGCAGGCACAGAGCTGGGCCTGTTCCTTTCCTGGAATGGCGGCAAAGACTGGCAGCCTTTCCAGCTCAATTTGCCCATCGCCCCCATTACCGACCTGAAAATTCACCAAAACGACCTGATTGCCGGCACTTCCGGGCGTTCTATCTGGATTCTGGACGATTTGAGTCTGCTGCGTCAATATGACAAAACCAGCAAAGGCATGGCCCTGTATCAGCCGGAGCCGGCTCTGCTCACCAACAGCAGAAGCGAGCTGGATAAAACGGATGATTCCTTCACCGGAACCGCCTCAGGCTCCGGCGTGAATCCGGCCAGTGGGGTAGTGTTGTATTACCATTTGCCGGAGCTGCCCAAAGGCGCGGTGCTGACCATGGAAATTAAAGGAGAAGCCGGGAATCTGGTGCGCACATTCAGCAGTCAGAAAGACAGTCTGTTTAAAAAATGGGATGGCGGCCCCTCAGAAGATCCGGTGCTTACAACCAACAAAGGCCTGAACCGTATGGTGTGGGATATGCGTTATCCGACCATGGTGGGGGTGCCCAATGCCTATTATGAAGCCAGCTTCAAGGGGCACAAAGCGGCGCCAGGCAAGTACAGCATCACGCTGAAAGCCGGCGATTTGCAGGCAAGCACCAGGGCAGAGATCCTGGCCAATCCGTTGTACAGTAGAGCCAGCGGGGAATACAGGGGCTACCATGAAGTAATGCTGGCGATGGAAACCGAGCTCACCCGGATGCACCGGATGGTGAACACCATTTATGCGCAGCGGGAGCAGCTATCGGAACTACTGGCGGCCTTGCCTGCGGAGGCCCGTTTCAAATCGGTGCGCACGGAAGGAGAGGCGCTGGTGAAAAAAATGACCGCCTGGGATGAGGAGATGGTACAGCGCAAATCCAAGGCCTATGATGATGTAGAGAACTTCCCGAATAAATTTACCGCTCAGTATATCTTCCTCATCAACCTGACGGAAAGCGATATTCCGGTGGTGAATAAACCCTCTTTGGACCGCAAAAAGGAGCTGGATGCAGAGTGGGCTAAGTTGCAGGTGAGAGGAACGGATATGCTGGAGAAGGATATTCCGGCGCTCAACAAGAAGTTGTTTGAGTTGGGTGTTGGGGGTGTTTGGAAGCGGTAGGAGGGTAGGGGAGGCGCGGAGATTTTTACTGACGGGGTGACTGCCAGTCACCCCGTCAGTAAAAAAAACTACCGCTTCCGCTGAAAAATTGGAAACAGGTTACGCCCACTATGGCTTCAGTTACCTATAAAAATTATGTGGCAAGCTAATTTCTGTTAATTCGTACACATATAACATCTTGAGGCCTACAAATTAACGAGCGGTCGGGAATGACCACCCACAAATCACATCTATCATCTTGTAACCCGCTGTTTCAACAGCGGGTAAAAGCCGACCCACAAATCACATCTATCTTCTTTACAAAACATCAGCATCAAAAATCTCCGTAAGCATAATAATCAGCATGTTATTTCCAGTATACAGCCTTGTATCTTTTCTACGAATACCTTAATTTTGTAAAAATCACGCCCCTTGTCAACTATTTTTTCACCAAACGACCAAACCATATCATGGCACAAGTACGCATCTGGGTGCACGCAGTTTGGGCAACCAAACGACGTGAACCACTCATGGCAAATAAAAACAAGCGCATAGAGCTGTTCAAGCACATCAAATCCTATGCTAAAGAAAAGAAGATATATTTGGATTTTATCAATGGAGAATCCGACCACGTTCACGCCTTAATTTCATTGGCTTGTGACCAGAACATAGCCCAAATCATGAAATTGCTCAAAGGAGAAAGTTCGAGTTTTGCAAATAAGAAGCAATTGTTTGAGTCAGATTTTGCGTGGGCAGATGACTATTACGCTGCTTCTATTGGTCAGTCGCAAGTGGAGGTTGTTCGAAATTATCTAAAAAATCAGGAGGAGCATCATCGGAGAAGGGCATTTGAAGAAGAATGTAAGATGTTCATGGCTAAGTATGGTTTTGTTCGAGTCTTGGGTTGATGCTGATGTTTTGTAAAGATGCTAGATGTGATGGGTGGGGTAGCTTTTTGCCCGCTGTTGAAACAGCGGGTTACAAGATGTTAGATGTGATTTGTGGGACAGTTTTTACCCGCTAAAAAAACAGTGGGTACAAGAAGCTATATGGGTGGGGTAGCTTTTTGCCCGCTGTTTCAACAGCGGGCAAAAAGATGTTAGATATGTTTCCAAATAGCCTTAATATTTGTGTACATACCTTATGCTTCATTTACCAAATCGCTAACGCAACGGCAGTTGTATCACCAATAGTGCAGGTTTTACTAAAGGTTCCAACTTTTTTCAGCACGCCATTTGAAATTGCATAGTGGACAGTCAGTTCATCCCCAAGGTGCAAATTCCTGACCTGTTGAAGGTCTTCCCAACCATGTACATTATCCAACCTAAGCGTGAATGTTGTTGTGTCAAATTCGCAAACATCGCCGTTAGATTGCGGATCCAGTACTATATTTTCTATATTTAGGGTCAACGTATCGATCTCCCAACCTGGTGGGATATTGGGTTTGATAAAGTAGGCTTTTGTAACAGGGATTAATTCTATCAGATAGTATCCATTGTCCTCCAGATCTTTGAATCCATGGTCCAAACAAAGCATTTTGTAAAACGCTCCATTGATTTTAGCGCCAGGTTGAAATGCTGCCCCAAGGGAATTAATGTGTAATTCGGGCTTGGATGAAAAAATACCACTGTGAACTTCTTCAAAGGCAAGTTCGAATTTGCCCTTGGTGCTGGTCATATCGGAAGCTAATTCTTTATATTCCCACCATATGTCTGAGAACTGATAATATCCTGCAATTATGGTGATGTTGCCTACGGGTTGATTGTCTTTCATATTGACGATCTTTCCCGATATGTTTATCTGGTCATCTTTTACGCAACCAAAAATGGCCAATAAAAACCCCAGGAACAAATAGTGCTTTTTCATAACAAACCTTTTGAACAAAGGTGTTTATGATGCGGAACAAAAACACTGATAAGCATTATCTGTGATGGTGATTTTTCTATCGGTGGTGTTCAGTAGTTTTTACCGCGGAGGCGGAGGGTTTTTACTGACGGGGTGACTGCCAGTCACCCCGTCAGTAAAAATCTCCGCACCTCCGCGGTAAAAACTACTTTTGAGACCTCCTCAGTTTGCAGCCTCAATTCGGTTTCTCAATCTTCAACTCGGCAAAAACCTTGTCAAAGATCGTTACATCGCATTTGATGTTTTTGAAATAGTTATAATCGTCTTTCAAAGAAGCTATCCAGCTATAATCCGGCCGGATCATGTCGTTGAGGTGGGCTTTGTAGATGGCTATGGCATTGGGGTAGTCGTTGTTATACAAATACAAATGCGCGGTATTCATGTACATATTGAGGTCTTCCGGATATAGTTGCATGCCGCGTTTGAAAGTGGACAGTGATTCCTGGAATTGTTTATTGTTGAAATAATACCAGCCTATGCCCATGATGTTTTGTCCGGACAATTGTTCCGTTTCGAGGTTGGTAATTTTTCTGGAAGAAGGGAATTCTTTGCCATTTACGTGGCGGGTATAACCAGTGATTTGCCCACTGGCATCTGTAATCATAGTCTTGACGGCCTGAAATTCCTCATTGATAAACTGATTGGGCGTGGTGAAATACATTTTGGCAAAGATGCCATCTGTATAAAAATGGAATTCGCCGTCTTTTTGGCCAATGGCTGCCCAGGTGTTGTCAAACAGGTACAGCCCTTCGTAAGATTTCAGGGTTTCTTTCGGCACGGTAATACTTTCCACTTTTCTGGGCTCGCGATAGAAGTTCTTCCAGTTGTAGGCTTTGGCAACACTGTTGATGACCTCTCCGAGTAAGCGGCCGTTGTCGGAATTGAGGAAAATGGCTACGCCATAACCGTCTTCCATGCTGCCATAAAATTGTCCGCAAAACCCGTCGTTGCCGGCGCCGTGCTGAAAATAGTCTACACCATCATGACCCTCTATGAAGGTTCCCATGGCTGTTGGGCCGTTATTGTAAGGCGTGAGGTGCAGTTTCACCATTTCCGGGCTCAATACCCTGGAGGGTTTGCCTTTCCAGGCTAATTGCATGTCTATGATGTACCGACACAGGTCGCTGGGCGTCATCCACAAGCCTGCGGCGGCCTGTTCCGGATACACATGGAATTTGCGTTCAATGGGTGTTCCGTCGCCATTGTATGCGGAGGAACACAGCGACCATTTTTCTTTGGCAGGAGGCTGTGCATAAGTGCTGTTGACCATACCTATGGGTTTCAATACATTTTCGTACATCCATACATCGTAGGCTTGTCCGGTGACGTCGCTCAGTAGTACCTGGGAGATAGTGGTGCCACCTCCGGAATACTGGAAGTACAAATCTGGCTCAAAGGCGCTGCGTACAGCCGGTGTAAACGAGGGCGCCTTGCCCTCGAGCACTTCATACACTGTGGGGATGGGGCCATTGATGTCGTGGCCGGGAAATCCATGCACGGTCAGGCCCGCCTGGTGACTGAGCAACTGGGCGAGGTTGATTTTTTTGCCTTTGGACAGCGAATCGTAGGGGAATTTCCAGGATTTCAGGTATTGGTTGATATCGGTATAGAGGTCCACTTTT
>JAEUUS010000685.1 GCA_016787545.1 Saprospiraceae bacterium | reverse complement strand
TATTTAAAAGCGCTGGAACTGAATAAAAAGGCCGGTGTGAGTGCTGGTGTGATCCGGGTCGCCACGGCACTGGGGCAGCATTACAGCAGTCATGGACAACCCGTTTTGGGATTGCGATATATCCGGGAGGCCAGGAAAGCGGCGGTGGAATCCAAAGACTTTTACCTGGCTGCTATTTCGGATCTGATGGAGTCGGAGCATTGGTATGCCCAAAAAGACTATCCTCAGGCGCTTATTGCTATAGATGCCTGTCTGCGTTATTTTGAGGAACAAAAAGATCCGCGACTTATACAGGGTGCTTATCAGCAAAAAGCCCTGGTGCTCAAGGAACTCGGCCAATTGGATGCTGCGGTGGAATGGGCACAAAAGGAGCTGGAACAAGCCCGGCAGGCGAACAGTCTGAGTTTTCTATTGCCCCCCTATCAATTACTTGCGGAAATAGAAAAGGAACGCGGGAATTATAAAGAAGCGCTTGGTTATCAGGAGCAATACACCCTGTTTAAAGACAGTGTTTACCATAAAGACCTGGAGGGTAAATTGGCCGAAGAGCGCACGAAACAAAATATAGAAGCCGAGTCTGAAGCCCGGAAAAAGGCAGAACTGGAAGCAGAATTGTTGACTTCGCGTAACCAGCTTTTTGTCACCATTGCCGGCGCCTTGCTGCTGTTTTTATTGATAGGAGGATATTTGTTCTGGCAATTAAGGAAATCGAAGCGGCAATTACAGACGCAAAACACGGCCCTGGCCGATTTGAATGCTACGAAAGACAAGTTTTTTGGCATTATTGCCCACGATTTGCGCAACCCGCTTTCCGCTTTTCAGGGCATAGGCGAACAACTCCATTATTACCTTGAAAAAGGGGATACCGCCAAACTTCGGTTCATCAGCACGAATATTGCCAAAAGTGCCACCAATTTGAATGGATTGCTGGACAACCTGCTCTCCTGGGCATTGTTGAACAGGGGAATGATCCCGTATCAGCCGGAGCCGTTAAATGTGGCGGAGGAAACTGCTGCTAACCTGGCTATACATGAAAATGCGGCTCAGGCCAAGTCTATTCAAATGGAAAACGAAATCCCTCCGGAGCTACAGGTATTGGCCGACAGGAATGCGTTACAGGCCATTTTGCGCAACATGATTGGAAATGCCATTAAGTTTACGCCAACGGGCGGGCGCGTACGCCTGACAGCCGAGTCCCAAAACGACCAAGTAAGCATCAGGGTGGAAGATACCGGCACAGGCATTTCGGCAGAGAAGTTAGACAAGGTGTTTAGTCTCGACAAGCGCAGCGAGCACGGCACTGCGGGCGAGAAAGGCGCCGGACTTGGCCTGATGTTGTGCAAGGAGTTGGTAGCCATCAACAAAGGGAGCCTTACTGCATCCAGCGTGGTAGGCGCCGGGTCGGTATTTACCTTTACACTTCCGAAAATGACCTAACATGACCCTATTGATTGTTGAAGATGAACCGCTGCATGCCGACCGGTTTGAGATGTTAGCCCGGCAAATGGGCTACGAAGTGGCAGCTATATGCGATAATGCTTTTGATGCCTTGAGTTGTTTCTCCAGCATGCAACCGGATTTGTTGTTGCTGGACGTCCAGTTGCGCGGCGAAATAGACGGCATCCAACTTGCCGAAAAAGTGGTACGGATTCGTCAGGTGCCCATCGTGTTTGTAACTTCCATGCGCGACGATCAAACCTTTGAGCGGGCCAGGCAGATTCAGCCGGTAGCCTTCATATTGAAGCCATTTGACTCTTTGCAGCTCCAGCGCGCCATAGAGCTGGCGGTGGAAGGATTGGCTAAGGCGGTGGGGCATTCAGAAAGCGATTTGGAGCACAAGGGTTTGATGCTGACCGATTGTTTTTTTGTGAAAGTGCGTGAAAAGCTCGAGAAGGTGAGCTTTAGCGACATTCTTTATCTGGAATCAGACGGTCATTACTCGATGCTGCACACCAGCAACCAACGGAAATACGCCATCCGGATTCCGCTTTCCGAGCTGGAATCAAGATTGCCGGAGGGTCATTTTGTGCGCACGCACCGCAGTTATGTGGTACAACTTAGTTATTTGCAAAGTGTTGATTTGCAGAACATGATGGTGTTGTTGAAAGACAAGTCTGTACCGCTTAGCAAGGGGTACAGGGATGGGTTGTTGGAGAGGTTGGATATGGTGTAGCGGTAAATTACCTTTGGGACAGTCACTTAATATTCCCCAACAATGATCTTTTTGCCTCCTGCATTAATATCTATTTCATAAGCATATTGCTCGATGGAGAATCTTAAATCTGCGGAATAGGTGACAAAATACCTGTTACCTTCAGCTATTTTGAATACCTGCCAATGAGTGGTGAATTTTTCATCCAGGTCGCACGGCCAGGATAATGAGGAGGATCCTTCTCCAAGTAGCCAATATTTTGCATTAACATCTTTCATTCGTTTAAAGGCTTCATCTGTACTGATTTCTTCCAAATGATGCTGTCTGTTGATTTCCACCTTTTCCTGGTGATATGCTTTTATGGTCTTGATTACAGTGTCGTTTTCTATAAATGTTACATGACAGGCTGGTTCGATGGATTTGGTTTTTTTTCCATTTTCATAGATATCTATCTGCATTAAAGCATAGTATATGATGGTATTGTTCTGGCGTTGGATGTCAAACCCATTGGCATTTATGGTATGACTGAACAAAGCCAGAAGGTTTTTATTGAAATCAGTCGTTGATTCAAATTTGTCCTGGAGGTATTGTTGGGGTAAACGTGCTCTGAATAAAGCTACCTGGTCTGACAGGGTAGAGCGAATAGACGGATTTTTATCTGCCCAAAGAAAAGTGTTATCATCCAAATTAAAGGTTCCAAGAATTTTCGGGACTGCTTTTACATAAGTATCAGTATCGCTAATCAAATATTGCACATACCCATCCACCTGATCAAACAGGTATTCATTGAGAGGGCTCATGTGCCAAACGATACTATGATAAAGATTCCTGACGCGCATTTCGGCACTTGCAGAGTCAAATGATGCCTCGAGCTGGGCTTGCGCATTTGACAAGGAGGAAAACAAAAGAAGGGAAATGCAGAGGGCGATTTTTGTTGTCATGGTCATTAGGTGTTGGGAGGTACGAGTACGCGAAGGTAAGGGATTGTGAGGGTAAGGCGAAATTTTTTAGGGCTGGGGTTTAATGTATATACTTAAGCTGTTGCTGTACCTCCTGAACTCTTTTATCCTTTGGGAAGGCTTCGATAAACCTTTTTCCGCTGGCTTTGATCATCTGGGTGTTTGAATTATACATAGAGGACCAGGACATAAATATAGAATAAAGCGCACCTGGTTTTACATCACTATCCGGATATTTTTTCAGGAAGCGTTCATACGCACGAATTTGTGCGGCAAGGGCTTCATCCTCTGTATAATCAAATCTAAAATTGGCTTCTATAACCAAAAGTGCTGCGTTGTCGACCAGTTTGCTATTGGGAAATTTAGCCATAAAAGACTTTAGCTTATTGGTCACTAAAGAAAAATCGCAGCCTGCACATCCTTCAGAACAATGCCACTTTGTAAGGCATATAGTGTTTAAGGCTAAGGCTTTAAAATAATAGATGGAATCTTCGGTCAGGTTGGTGTTGTCCAGACTATCAGTGACAAACAGGTATCTTTTTACACTGTCTACAGCTGATCCAAAGTGATTTTGGTCATTGAAAGATGGTATGCCAAAGTACTTTTTGTATTCCTGATCAAAATGAAGGACTTTTTGGAAATTTGAAGCGCTTCCATATTGGTTAACAAGGTAGGAAATACAAGAAATCCGATATTCTGTTGGCAAAGAAGTATCCTGATAACAAGCTATATATCCGGCTGGGAAGGAATGATTGACATTATTAAATGCCGTGGTTTTGAGTGAATGTAGTTTTTGCTTTATTTCAACATGATCAATTCCTGCGTATTGAGAATGTAAAAAATGCAATTTTGACATAATAGGGCCGGGTAAGGAGTCTGCCATCAGGCCAAGGGAGTCAACTACATCGTTAAACCGGGCTAAATCATTGTTATATTGGTTGACATCAAATAACTTGCCTTGTTTGATAAATTCAGCTTTTGACGCGATATATACCTTGTCTTTATATAAGGAATAAACATTGCAGTCATCCAAAATGGTCCTCAAGTGCATTTCTTCCGCTTGAATGGCAAAGTCGAATTGCTGGTTATCAGATAACCGGACAAGCATGGTTTGGCCCGGCCGTAACAACCACAGGTATTCATCGTCGGCTTCAAAAGAGCCTGCATAATTATTAACCGGCGGTATTTTGTAGGCATATTTGTTGGTTAGCTTTGTTTTGGGATCAAAGGCGTAATAAAACTGATTGTCAGAATACCAGATTTTGTTGTTGGATATTTTGGCATTGTATAGTGGTTGATCTTGGGCGGGTATTTGGTCAGAGATTCCTTCAATAGCGTACAGGATACCGGTACTCAGTGTGACCAGGAAATTTTCAGTGGTAGCATTAAAATCAAGTTGATTTAATGTTATTCCGTTTTGCCCAATAACAACGTTACTGGTGAGGGTTTTTGTTGTAAAATGATAGGTGAACTGAGCGTTCAGACTTATGCTGGAATCCTTGTTAAAGGTATATTCCTGTGGCTTTTGGGAAGAAGTAAATGCTATTTTTTGGATGTAATGTGTGTTTCGGTTCCAGGATAAAAGTCCGCTGGCATCGGCCATAAAAACCTCATTTTCTGTGGGTAGGATCCAACGTGCATGGCGGATAGGCAATTCATTCAGTGTTTTGTTTTTTTGATCGTACCAGACAACATTTTTATTGGGGGCACCCACCCAGATGATGGGGCTAAAGGGATCTTGGTAGCGGTATTGAATGGTTCCGTTGTTGTTGTCTGTGAAAAAGTATTGAGCCATATTTTGATCCAGCAATACTTTTTGGCCGGAAGCGACATCAATTTCCCAAACAAGAAAGTCGCGATGTATGGCCCTCACCCAGATCTTTCCTTCCTCAAAAGGAGAAAACTGGATGCCTTGTAAGGTAAACCCATCGAAATTGATTTCGAGGGGTTGTTGAGTAGCTACACAGGTTTTGTTCCGGCCTGTTTGGCAGGAAGTGGAGTGTAAACAGCAAAACAAGATCAATGCAACGAAGGGGAAAAACAGGGCGTACTTCATGGCGTATCTATGGGTGAATTAAGCATGATGCTGCAAAGTTGACCCAAAGGGAAATACCCGGAAGGTGTATTCTATTATGCGTGAAGTCCTGTTGAGGAATTGTAGGTGTGGAGGGAGGATTTGGGATTTTTTTTTGGGGGGACTGGTTAAATTTGCCGTGCTTAGATGTGCCAAAAACTTGCCGAGCTACAGAATTGGCTTTTGCCGATGCTGATACTGATGAATTGGCAGGTGCGGGTATAAACTGACAAGGCTTGACGGAATACTGTTTGCCTGCTCAATCAGACAAGTGCATGTTAAGATGGCCTTGAATTAATAGTTAGAACAAAAGATGATGTAATGGAAAATCAAATTGAAATATATAGTACACCGGACGGAGATACGTCCATAGCCGTACAATTTGAAAGGGACACGGTTTGGCTCAATCAAAGTCAGATAGCTGAATTGTTTCAACGGGACAGGACCGTCATTACCAAACACCTAAACAATGTTTTTAAGGAAGGGGAATTAGAAAAGGAGAGCAATGTGCATTTTTTGCACATTGCAAATTCAGACAAACCCGTAGCTTTTTACAACCTGGATGTTATTATTTCGGTTGGTTACCGGGTAAAATCCCAACGAGGCACACAGTTTCGCCAATGGGCCACCCAACGCCTTAAAGATTACCTCGTGCAAGGCTATGCTGTCAACGAAAGACGGTTGGCCGAAAAACAGCTGCAGTTGCAAACCCTCAAAACCGGTATTCGCATCTTAAGCAGGGCCATTGAAGCGCAAGCCGAAAGTACCGACAATGAAAGTCTTATCCGCTTTGCCGCAGGTCTCGAAATACTCGACGACTACGACCACGAAGCATTGGATATAAAAGGGAAGACCATACGGGAGGCCATATTGCCTACTGTTGCGGAATACCTTGAAGTTGTGGCCAGTATGCAGTCGACATTTTCCACAGATGTGTTTGCCAAACCAAAGGACCGAAGTTTTGAAGGTTCAGTTGCACAAATAGGGCAAAGTTTCGGTGGACAGGAATTGTATCCAAGCATTGAAGAAAAGGCAGCTACACTGCTCTATTTGATTGTCAAAAACCACAGTTTTGTGGACGGAAACAAACGAATAGGCGCTGCTTGTTTTCTCTACTTCCTCGAAAGGAACAAGCTGTTGTTTACTGCAGACAATCAGACCATCCTTAGTAATAAAGCCCTGGTGTCTTTGACGCTATTTGTGGCATCCAGCAAACCAGAAGAAATGGAAACAGTCAGGAAATTGACCATTAGTTTACTAAACAGGACTTAAATTCTTTGAATGGGCAGGTGCGGGTGGGGTGAACCCCGCCCTTCTGGTTTTCAATTGGAGAAGATCGGTAGGTAATTTAAAAATCTTTAGATATTAAAATATTTGACTTACATTTGCTGTAAACTAAAAAGAATTTATCTTTGTAGTGGAAATTACATTTTCCGGCAAAAAACTAAGAAAATTAGCCAATGATGACCGGCTGATGGTCAAGGAGTTAGGCAAGGAGAGGTCTAAACTCCTGAGAAGAAGGCTTACCCAGCTGGAAGACGCTGAAAACCTGGAGCAGGTTTACTGATACGATTATAATCCCACAATACTCTGCATATAATATACGAGATAAAACGGCTGAATCCCTAAATTGATAGAATCAAGGCCGTTAAAGTCAAATTAAATACAAATCACTGGCAAAATTGCCTTGCTTAGTTGTTAGAATATTTAGCCATTTTACTCCTAACAATTACAACGTCTATGAAACACCCACTCATACTAATATTCATATTCAAAATATTTTTTTGCCAAATAACCCATGGACAGGACTCTCTTAAAACCTTGGTTAGTATAAGGCAAGCTCTGAACGAACAGTTCAGTGAAATCGTCACCGGGCAGCCCGGTGCAGGTGCTGGCAACTATGCCTCTTTGGACCTAAAAGACCCTGCAGTTACCTTTTCAGTCAACCATCTTTCAAAAGAAGGTCACATCTTTGGAATAAAGGCTACTGGGGGTGTTTCTGATGGTCTTTTTTCTATCTTTAACAATTCAAAATTTAATACTGGTGTATCCTTTGAAGGTCAAATGCACCTATTGGAACTAGAAGGCCAAAAGGTTTCATATGACAATAAATCATGGGAAGAGTATCTGGCTAACAGAGCGGTTATAGAAGAAAAACATCGTGTAAAAGCAATAGAAGCTAAATATCAACAAGGTTTGACATCTCTAAAATTTAAAAGGCAACAAACCCAGCAAGATAGTCAAAAATTGTTTATCCGTACCAAAACGAAAATTAGCCAACTGGTCAAAGATAGTCTTGACTATGCTTTGGCAAAATGCAGCGATGATCTTAGGGTACTGGATAGCTTGATCCTTCATTACCCTCCTCAAATCAGTGAACTCGAAGATAATGACAATTGGCGGGCCATCGAGCTAAAAAAATTGAAGCCCAGCCTTGACATCTATTCATCCCATTTCCGGTGGATGTCCTTTTACTATAAAATTTCCAACAACAAATTCAACCTGATTGACCCAACAGCAAAGTTTGAAGAACAGGTCTTGGATTCCTCTTCCATCTCAAATGAACTAAAATTTCAGTACAACATTTATAACTGGAAAAAAGAGAGATACAAAACATGGTATTTCAATGTAGGAATTACACTTGCTGTTGCAGATAATCTTGATGATCTGACGAAAAAGGAAATTACTGAATGGGATACCATCGCAACCATGCCTTTTGAACGAGCGTTTACTAAAAAATACAACACCTATGTAGGAGGTTATAAAAAGAGACTCAAAAGGGCTAGCATCTATGCAAACTATTACCATTTTTTATTCGAGAACAATACTGCTGCCATCCACCTATATCCAGAGATGCGCTTTAGGGACACCAACGCACCTGTTTTTAATATGGGTTTTGGACTCCTGTTCGCCATAAAAAATGCGGATGGTAAGGATAAGCCTGTTGTAAATGCTGAATTGTACTATAACATGATTGATATATCAAACAATCAAGACAGCGATTTGAGACTCCTTGAGCGCAATAATATCGGACTTCGATTCACATTTCCAATCAATTTCACAAACAGATGATTATGGCAAAAGAACAGATTAAAAAAACTGTACTCCGAACTCGATACAGAGCCGTTTGCGAAGACGACTCTTTTAAAGGTACTTGGCAGGAAAACCCAGATCTAGCCAAAGCGGAGGCTAGCAGGCACCGTAAACAATCAGGAAATCGAGACCATGTAATAAATATTATTACAGAAACAACTATCAGTGAGCAATTTGTAGGATAACACTAGCCTACCTAAAATGTAAATTTAACGAAATAACAACTCTTTCTCTATGCCTTTTTGATTTTCCAATTTGTGAATCGGTTGAAAGCGCAAACCACCATTACGGTCGCCAACAATTTCACCAAAAGGCATATATAACCAATGCCATGCACAACAAGGTAGCTGGCTAGATTACCATGGCTGATCCAGAGTAGAACCTGCAAAGCTCGATGAGTAGGGAGATTTTAGAAAAGGGATGCACATTTTTAAAACGGGATTGAGGGTGTCCAGATAAATGTGACACACATTATCTGAACAATCCCATAAAGTAAAACTTTGCCCCTCCCTCTGGTTCCTCGCTACGCTGCGAATGACACGCCGTGTTATTGTGGAATAGATCCTTGCCCAAAGGCAGCTTGTTGGCCTCAGAATAACACGCCCGGCTTGGGATACCCACCTGCCTAATCAAAACGCACAAATCGTACATTGCAAGTCGTACATCGCAAATCGTAAGTCGCACGTCGCAAATCGTAAGTCCCTACCTTTGCCCCGTGAATCCTTCCTGTTTCATCCCTTTCCAATCCACACCCGCCGGGCCACTCCCCGAGCGCTTCACCTTTCCGTTCCTGTACACGCCGCATCCGCTGAGTATGCAGGCGGCTGCGGAACTGCGGACATACCTGGAAGGCGAGCCTGATTGGCAACATGCATTCTGGTCGGAGGAGGAACAAGCCGTCGAGGCGTATGGCAAGATGTTTGGCGTACTGGTGGTGCGCACGGAGCAAGGTGAGCTGGGATACCTGGCGGCTTTTTCGGGTAAGTTGGGCGGGAAAAATCACTATCCGGGTTTTGTGCCGCCGGTGTTTGATTTGCTTGACGAAGAAGGTTTTTACCGTCGTGGCGAGGAGGAACTGAACCAGATGAACCGCCGGATTGAGCAGCTGGAGCAGGATCCGGCACTGGCTACGCTGGAGGAACAGTTGCTGAAGGCCCGGCAGGAGTCAGCTGCTGCCCTGGAGGCAGAAAAACTACGCGCCAAAACAGCCAAAGCCCTGAGGGATGAACGTCGGGGGGGCATGACCGGACTGGATGAGTCCGCCCGGCAGGCGCTGGAAGAGGAACTGATGCAGGAAAGTCGATACGACCATTTCCGCATGAAAGACTTGAAACGCCACTGGAAGGAGCAAACCGAAGCGCTGGAGCAGGCCCTGGAAGCGCGCCTGGCGGGGATTCGTGGTTTGAAGGAGGCCCGCAGAGAGAAATCGGCTGCGCTGCAGCAACATATTTTTGATCATTACTACTTCCTCAACCAGGCTGGCGAGCGCAAGAGTCTGGCAGATATTTTTCAGCGCAACGCCGCAACGCCGCCTCCCGCGGGCGCGGGCGAGTGCGCGGCGCCCAAACTCCTGCAATACGCGTTTTTGCACGGACTTAAGCCTGTTGCCATGGCGGAATTCTGGTGGGGGATGTCTCCATCTTTGATGGAGACAGGGGCGGGGGCGGTGCGCAAGCACGGTCATTTCTACCCGGCCTGCCGCGGTAAATGTGAGCCTATTCTGGCCCACATGCTGGAAGGTATCCCGCTGGAGCCCAACCCTATGCAGCAGGGCGTCGCGCCGCAGGAAGACCCTGAGATTGTGTACGAAGACGAGTACCTGGCTGTGGTGTACAAACCCGCCGCCATGCTCTCGGTGCCCGGCAAGCAGCAGACAGATTCGGTGCTGCTGCGCATGAAACGCCGCTACCCGGAAGCCACCGGCCCCTTGCTGGTACACCGGCTGGATATGGGTACCTCCGGACTCCTTCTGGTGGCCAAAACGGCGGAGGTGCACAAACAACTGCAAAGTCAGTTTATGGGCCGCAGCATTAAAAAACGCTATGTGGCATTGCTGGAAGGGGAACTGGCCAATGATTCCGGCGTGATAGACCTGCCGCTGCGGGTGGATCTGGATGATCGTCCGCGACAAATGGTGTGCTACACCTACGGCAAATCGGCGCGCACGGAATGGGAGGTGGTGGCCCGCGGGGAAGGACTCACCCGGGTGTATTTTTATCCAATAACGGGCAGAACGCACCAGCTGCGGGTGCATGCGGCGCATCCTGCCGGCCTCAATGCGCCCATTTTAGGGGATGAATTGTATGGTACCAAAGGCACGCGCCTGCACCTGCACGCCGAGCGATTAGAATTCCGGCATCCGGTGAGCGGGGAGTGGGTGGTAGTGGAGAGGGGAGCAGCGTTTTAATGGGTTCACCGCAAAGTACGCAAAGTGCGCGAAGGATTCACCGCGAAGTACGCAAAGGGCGCGAAGCGCACTTTATCTTAGCGCACTTTGCGTACTTTGCGGTGAACCCTTCGCGTACTTAGCGGTGAACCCGGATCAGCTTCTTCAACAACACTATCTGCCCCATATGGTAATAGAAATGTTCTGTTACCCCTGTGAGGTTGCGGTAGTAGGTGCCGTATTTTTCCTGTACGAAGATTTCGTGTAGCTTTTCATCCGGTAGTTGCTCGATGGCCTGAGCGAGGGTTTCGGCATCGGCCCAGACTTTGGCGAGGAAGGCCTGCCATTCAGCTTCGGTTTGGAAGTCGGGAGTGGCAAAACTGTCTTTGTCGGTGCCTTCGAGTGGGCCGCCGGCCAGCACGGCCATCTGGCGTTCCACATAATAGTGCATGTGGCAGACGAGCGTGGCAATGGT
>JAEUUS010000651.1 GCA_016787545.1 Saprospiraceae bacterium | reverse complement strand
TTTTCAAGTAAAAACCACGATCCGGAAACCAATTCCAGTGCAATACTACCATAATGAATGAAATGCACCGACAAATCCGGCTCGTAATAACCAGGCTCATCAAATTCATCCAGGTAAAATACCCGGCTAATTTTTTGATCAATTAGTATAGACCATTCCGTGTTATTCATCGCTTATTTCGCTCCGCTGTAGTTCAAGGTTCCTATCCATATTTTTGCCTGTAGGCATCCCCACCAATAAAGAAGAAAGCCGAAGGCAGCACAAAAAATCCGCGTCATCCGCGTTCCAAAAAAACCGCGTCATCCGCGTTCCAAAAAAATCCGAGTTCACTTCACCCCGTCATAGTTCAGCGTTCTCATCCACATTTCCTTGCCTTCATGGTTGATGACCTTGATGGACAGTTCCCTGTTTTTTCGCGGACCGGAAAATTGCAACAAACTGAAATTATGCTGATCTACAATGGTGCCTGGAACCCGGTACTCGTTTGGCTCCTTGGCTTCAGGATTGGTGAATGTTCCGGAGGTGAAGGGCGAAGTGGTAAGATCATATACCCAGTTGCCCGCCTTGTTTTTGACGGCGCTTAGTTCTGTATAGTGCTTATCGCCGGTAAGGAAAATTACGCCTTTGATGTTTTCCTTTTCAATGAAATTCATGATGATTTCCCGCTCTTCCGGAAAAAAGTGGAAAGCAGTTTCGTGATTGGGACTCGTGGTCAACACTTGTCCGCCAATGGCCACTATTTTATAGGGCGCCCAGCTGCCTGCAAGCGCTGCCAGAAACCACTCCAGTTGCTCCTTGCCCAAAAGGGTGCGGTTGGGACAATGCTCACAAAAATTCGGGGTGCGGAAATAGCGGTTGTCGAGCAAGAAAAAATCCACATCTGCAAACTGAAACTGGGTAGTGCAACCTTTTTGGCCATTAACGCCATAGGTAGGGTTACCCCAAAAATCCCGAAAAATTTCCCAGGCTGTTTCCTTATGCACCCAGGTGGCATCGGCATCATTGGGACCAAAATCATGGTCGTCCCAAATGGCATAGTTAGGGGTGTTGGCCAGCAGGGGATGCAGTTCGGTAGTCACCGAGCGGTCGTGCGTATAGCGGTGCTGAATGCCGCTGCGCGTAAACCAGTCTGTCTCGCGCAGGTATACATTGTCGCCCAGCCAGAGCATCAAATCCGGCTTTTTTTCGTAAATTTTGGTAAAAATATGATGATTGGAGCCATAAGGTGTGCCCGGACGATCGTATTCCGGTTCATTCACGTAGGCACAGCTTCCGGTAGCCAGGGTAAAGGTGGGTGGATCGGTGCGCCACTGCCAGAGGGGTTGGGTGCTGAAAGACGTGGGATAATTCAGTAACACAGAATCGCCGTTGATTTCCACCCGGTACTCGTAACTACGACCCGGTTCCAGGTTTTCGGCAATACATTTGGCTGTGAAGGCGCTGTTTTTATAGGTCTGCACCAGATCGGTGCGCCATTTTTGTTCAGGTTTCCCTTTTTCCCAATACTCCACCTGAACAGATGCAAAAGTTTTGGTTTGCACCCAAATAAGTGCTTCCCGCATCTCCACATAACCGATCATTGGACCGTTTTGCAGGTTTTCGGTTCCGGTTTTCGGCTCGGAAAGCGGCATAACCGGCTTAATGTCACTTGGCGCATTTTTAGGGCTGCATGCACTCAAAAACAAGAGTACACTGAGGGAAAACGCATATTTCATCGGTAGAACATTTATAATGGCGAAGGTAGAAGCAGCGCGCCAATAAATGCCATGATATCACTTTAAAAAACGATGAACGATTTTGGACGGCCAACGGTGGACGGCCTACGGTAGACGGCCTACGGTGGACGGTGGCGTTGCTTCTTGTAGATTGTTTTTAAATTTGAGGCAAGAAACAATCTATAAGAGCAACGCCACCGTCCACCGTAGGCCGTCTACCGTCCACCGTAGGCCGTCTACCGTAAGCTGTAGGCCGTTTAGTAGTCCCGTCGCACCTGGAAACTACCGCTCAAAGTATGCGTGATTCCCAGTTGGTCCACAAAGGTGCCGTCAAAGGTTCCGGTGATAGGATCTCCCAGCGCAATGCCTGGATCAACTAGTTCCACCGTAACGCCGCTGGCGCCTGAGTTCCAGGTGAGGGTATTGACATACAAATTGCTCAGCGGGAAGCTACCCGGATTGCCATCGCAATCAAACTCCATGGAAATACCAATGTTCTGTGCTACGGTGCTGTAGCCACTCAGGAAGGTGCGCATACCCAGACTGTCGCGCACGCCGCCTACCGGCACGGCAATGGTATAATCATTGAAATCGAGGCTAAATTTGATGAATTCGTACAGTGAATCGCACACAGCAAGGTCGCCCAGCGCCACCGTGTTTGGCGGAACCGTAATGGTATCAGGTGCGCTCTGTTTGTCGTTTTGCAGGTCGAAACCAATCACTAAGCCGGTACCGGTGGTTGTGTCGCAACGCAGTTTGCTGATAGAGAATGTACCGTCAATAGCGGTAAAGGCAACCCATTTGAAATTACCCAGCAACACCTGCGCATAGCCGTTTGGAATAGGCGCTCCGGAGCAGTCAACGAGTTTGCCGGTTACTTCCACGGCCTGGCTTCCAATATTGGCTACCAGAATATCCGGCAGCACCGTGTTATCGTCAATCTGGCCAAGATCCAGGGTATGAATCACCTCATCACATTCGTTCACCACTTCCAGAATGAAGCTTTCTCCTTTAGGTACGCCACCTTTGAAAAATCCGTTGGCATTGGTGGTGGCAAAGCCATTGGTGGAATCTGATGCCATAGTCAGCCGCACCAAAACACCTTTCATAGGGTGCTGATTATCAACCAAAAACACCTTGCCTTCCAGCGTTACCAGGTTAAAGGCGGTGGAAAAACTCCAGAAAGTGAAGTGGTTAACCGTACCAACATAAGTGTTGCCCACGCGCTCTGCCACCCCATCTTCCACCCAACGGGCTTCCTGCAGGTTGTAATACCACAGACTTACCTGTGAAGGCGCAGACGACAATTGTCCGGCAGGAATAGGCAATTTGATGGTTACCTCGGCGCCTTCACGGATGCGAAGTTCCTGGCCGTTTTGACCAAAAAGTTCAACGCCAAGTACTCCATAGTGTCCGAGCGACATCTCAGCGCCCTCACGGTTGGTTGCACGGCCATCGCCAGGAACCAGCTGAGCCGCTTTTGGATTCACAGATTTACCAAAAACCCGAACAGTGCCGTTGTACGCACTGCCGCGATCGTCGGCGAATGCGCCGGCAGGAAAGATCAGTTCCGTGCCGTCGGGCAGTTGAATACTGCCGCCATTTGCCCCGGAAATGGCGCCGGTTTGTGCCTTGGCCAACATTTTTACCGTAACCGTTTGCAGCGCATCTGAGGCTACATACAATGCACGGCTGAAATCGTAGTAGCCAATTTTACTGACCATAATGGTCGCATTATCGGCAGGCACACGCATGGAGGCAAACCGGAACACACCGTTTGCATCGGTGATGGCCAGTTCACCATCCACGCGTACCTGAGCACCTGAAATTGGTTCATTGTTTTCGTCCAGGACCTGGCCGGCAATGTCGGCATTAACGCTTGGACTGTTATGTGAAGAAAAAAGGTCTTTCTGGCAGGAGGTGGCCAAAAAGGCAAGAAGCATGAAAGGCAGTAAGAATTTCAAGTTTTGCATGAAAAACAGGAAAAATGATGAATGAAAGATTTGCGAAGAAAACGTCATATGGGGCAAAATACATCATGTGTAAGCCCCTCAAATGCAAACAAAACCTAAAATTCAGGCTTTCTACGGGCGTTTTTTTAAGGGTTTTCCCGCAGTAGTTCCGGCCGCACTAATGAGTTAAAACTACCGCCTTGGATGGTAAGCAGGCGCTCAGGTTTGCTACCTTTGCCTTTCTTATGTCTGTCCATCCTTCCAAGCGCATTATTGGCACCATTGAGGGCGAGGTTCCCGGCGCGTTATTGATCGTCACTGGCGCGTTGCATGGCAACGAACCTGCCGGCGTGAAAGCGCTGGAAATGGTTTTTGATGCGTTAGAGCGCGCAAAAATAGAGCAACCCCATTTTCAATTTAAGGGAAAGATGATCGGGTTAGTGGGGAATCGACAAGCTTTTTTAGTCCGTCAACGCTTTTTGGACCAGGACCTTAATCGGTGTTGGACAACTGAATTTTTAACGCAATCAAGCCTTATAGCCCGGGAAGAGCTTCAAGGAGAATTATTGGAAGTAAGAGAGTTGTTTGAACTGATTTCCAATGAATTGCGTCAGGAAACACTTGGAAAAATCGTCTTTTTAGATCTGCACACCACATCTGCCGAAGGTGGTTTGTTTTGTATTCCAACGGATGAGGGCGAAAGTCTTTCTCTGGCCAAACACCTGGGGGCGCCGGCCATTCTGGGGCTACAATCCAGTGTAGAAGGTACTTTGCTCGGGTTTGCACAACAAGGAGGATTTACACCGCAAAATCCAGATTCAACTTTACCGGTATGTATTGCCTTTGAATCCGGTCAGCATATTTCCCAACAAGCTGTTTTCAGGGCAGCCTCCTCCATCGTTCGATGTTTGCGAGCCCTTGGAAATTTAGGCGAGCATGATTTGCTGGATTTTATGGAATCCATTTCGCTACCGGTGCTATCTACTGTTCCACCTGTGGTTCATTTCAGATATGCCCACCATATCGAAAAAGAGGATTCCTTTAAGATGCGCCCGGGATACGTCAATTTCCAACCAATCATGGTAGGCGAGCATCTGGCCGACGACGCAAATGGTCCTGTTCTGGCGCCGGAATCAGGCTTAATCCTCATGCCGCTATATCAGGCTAAGGGCTCGGATGGTTTTTTTATTGTTCGTTAGCGGTTAATTTCCCAAATCATCGCCTGCCTGTCATCGCCGGCTGAAATGAGCCATCCATCCTGCCACATCAATCGGTTGACCGATCGTGGGTGGCTACCATTCCGGAGCGTGTCGATCACTTTCAGCAGAGCAAAACTATGGGCATCCCAGCATTTTATGGTGCGGTCGCGGCTGGCGGTGATCAGCCATTGGCCATCGGGTGAAAATGCCATATCGTTGATGGTGTACAAATGAGCCGGTTGAGCAGAAACCGGCGCAAAATCTGACTCTATATCCCAAATCCGAAGCATAGCATCCCGGCCGCCGCTCCATAAATACCGGCCATCAGGGGAAAATGCCAGGGAGAATACAGAACTGGTATGGGCCATTTTTAGCACCCGCTGCAGCGCCATCGTACGTTCGTTCAGCACGTAAATAGCGTAATCGCTGCCGCCAATGGCCAGCCAACCCCGAGTGGCATCGTATGCCAGGCAACGCAAGGATTGGTGCGAAAGCTGGATGCTTTCCAGGCTCAAAGCCTTTTCTGCCAACCAGCGCGTTAAAAAACCGTCTCCACCGCAGCTGTACACAAAGGGGCCAATCTGCTTCAGCGCAAATACCCCTTTTCGGTGGTGTTGCAGGTTTCGGGTTTGATCAGGGTGTTCCAGATCAATCCAATGAATGCCGCCGTTCATATTGCCAGCTACCAGCCGACCATCGTCAAGCTTACAGAGGGCAAAAATCTGGGCAGGGACCTGGGCTACGACGCGCCCGTTCTCCGGATTGTCCAGGTTCCATGCTACAATCCACCCGTCTCCACCGGCCGTCAGAAAATGCCGTTGGCCAGTCCCTGGCGCCAATGCGTACAAAGCTGCGTTGTGACCAGTGCAGGTATGGATTTTATGAACATGCATTTATCCGGCAACTGGAAATATCTGTGCCATGGTATAGGCAAAAATAGCGAAGGCAATACTTCCAATGAGCATACCCAGGGCGGTTGCACGGTCGTCGCCTGTTTTTAGCATAAAAAAACCGGCGGCAACACCACCAACAGCGAGCAGATACCAGGGAATGAAATATTGAAGTCCTGCAGCAACAGCAAAAACGATCAGGGTGCGAAGGAGAATGGGTCCTAAAGATTTCATGTGCAAAGTTGTGGTTTGAAACGGAGGCAAAGGTACGCATCCAACAAACACTTGTTTGCTTGCATATATCGAGTAATCCCTTACATTTGCGCCTCATTATTCAATTTCAAAGTACACCACTCATGGGTAAAGGAGATCACAGAACCAAGTTGGGTAAGATCGTTCGCGGATCTAACGGCAAAAGCCGCCCAAATCCACGCAAAGTACGCGCAGCAAAAAAAGCTGCATAAGGTATATCCAGTTGCCTCATTACTTGCGTAACAACATAAAAGAGTCATCGCCGGGATTTCGGGATGACTCTTTTTCTTTCCGGAATTTTTAAGCACTATTTAGTAACAATCCTGCAGGTTCTTCCGTTCTTTACCTCAACCAAACCATTTTAATTCATGAAATCAACCTCGTTCGTTCTGCTTTTCTTTTGCCTGGCTGGCATAATTCAGGCTCAATCTATTACCGGCACGTGGAAAACCATTGATGATGAAACCAATGAGCCTAAAAGCCATTTGCAGTTGTTTACAGGAGATGGTAAAATGTACGGCAAAGTAGTGAAATTACTCAAATCAGCGCCTGATAAGTTGTGCGATAAATGTCCGGGTGAGCGAAAAAATCAACCCTTAATGGGGATGATTGTGGTGGTAGATATGAAAGAAAAAGAGGGGCATTATCAGGGTGGATCTATTTTGGATCCGGAAAAGGGGAAGTGGTACAATTGCAAAATGTGGCTCAAGGAAGGTGATCCAAACGTTTTGGTAGTTCGTGGATACATAGGGCCCTTTTACCGCACCCAGTATTGGTATAGAGTTACTCAGTGAGTGGATGAAAATTTAATTTTTTTTTCAAACACCTTGCACACTTTGAAAAGTCGCTGTATTTTTGCCGCGCTTTAAAAGCATTGGGTCATGGTGTAATGGTAACACAGCAGATTTTGGTTCTGTTTTTCAGGGTTCGAGTCCTTGTGACCCAACAAAAAGCGGCCTCCGGTTCACCGGAGGCCGCTTTTGCTATTGGCTAACGTTAGCGAAGTACCGTTACATCACCTTTAATCAGTACCTCCCTCCCATCAATTAGTTCAACTTTTGCCCACCAGACAAAAACAGCAGGATTAACCGGTTCTCCCCTGTCTGTACCATCCCAGCCAGCCTGAGGGTCGTTTGGACGGAAATTTTGATTGGAAAAAATCATTGAACCCCATCGGTCGAAAATTTGCAGGGTGCGAATCATTGCTACCGATTCATCCCTGGCAAACAAGGTAAACAGGGCATTGTTTCCGTCTGGATCTTCCGGCCAGATTATATTGGGGGCATAAATATCCACCTGCCGATCTACCTGTATCAGCGTCCGGGCAGATGCCTGGCAGCCCTCCTTGGTGAAAATAGTTACCGTATAATAGGTGCTGCGATATGGCGCACTTACGGGATTAAGTAAGTCGGAAATACTGTTTCCCTCAAATGTCAATCCCTCTGAAGGCGTCCAGATTACGGTGTCGATGAGTGAAACAGGGAATGTTGGTGGAATAATGGCGCTTAAAACCTGATGTTCGCCCAGTGTTATCCCGAAAGCAGGAGGAATATCTACTGCCGGTATTGGCGGCTCGGGCACCTGAATAGTTTCCATAATTTCACACCCATTTGCATCCTGAATGGCTAATTGGTAGGCGCCAGGCTGAAGCCCCTGAAGTGCCTCGCTGGATTGGTAGGTTTGCCCGCCATCAATGGAATAAGTGTATGGCCCAATTCCACCATCTACCTGTTCAACCACCAAGGCTCCGGCGGAGCCGTTACACAAAGGCGGATCAAGCTGGTATTGAAGTCCGACAGGTATGTTTTGCTCCTGTTCTACCATTACTTGTGTACTGTTGGAACATCCGTTGCCGGGGTTGGTGACGGTTAGAACATAGATACCGGGCAGATCAATGACCGGATTTAAGCCATTAACCCCAGACACAAAATGCCCCTGATCAGTACTCCAGCTGAGCAATGCCTGCGCTGCAGTAGTTGCTTGTAAGGAGAATTGATCCAGGGAGCAGGTCAATATCAAGGGCGGTTGTATTTGAACGGTCGGGATCTGTATGTCCTCGTTCACGGTAACATTCTGCATGGCCATACACCCGTTTAAAGTATTTACTGCCTGCAATTGATATACCCCAGGAGCATCAATGATTGGATTCAGGGTATTACCTCCTGAAACAATGTTCCCGCCTCCTGATGCACTCCAATTGAAGATTGGTGCTGTTCCCATCTGGCTTCCAGAGGCAAACAATTGGATGCTGGTTTGAATACAATTGAGCGTGGCAGGTGAGGTAATCAATACATGAGGAGCTTGCATATCCTCGGTAACCAGCACCTCATCGGTTTGCGTGCATCCATTTAAAGTGTTTTCTACCGTGAGTGTATAGGTTCCGGATGCAGCAATGCTTGGGTTAAGGGTTCCGGTCCCGGTTTGAATTTGACCATCCAGGGTGGTCCACTGGTACTGGAATTCAGTTCCAACACTGGATCCTGTACCATTCAGCTGACCAGCGGGGGTGTCACAATCCAGTACCAAAGATGCCCCGGCTTCAGCAGTTGGTAATTGTATGTCCTGATTTACCGGAACAGTTGCGCTTTGGCTACATCCATTGGTAAGATTAGTGATCGTTAGGGTGTAATCTCCGGGAGCATCCACCGCCGGGCTATTCATATTTTGCATAGAAGCAAAATGACCGCCCGGACTGCTACTCCACTGATATTGAAATTGGCTACCAATAGAACATCCAGCAGCATCAATCACTAGAGTAGTTTGGGCACAGGTAAGTAGCCCAGGCATTTCCAGTAACACCATTGGTGGTGTAATGTCCTGTAGCACAGAAACTTGATCAGATCCTGTACATCCATTGACAGCATCTGTTACGGTAAGGTTGTAATCGCCCGGAGCAATGATCAGCGGAGTCGGGGAGTTCTGGCCTGAAACAATCTGACCTGTAGAAGTTGACCACTGAAAATTCAGATTGGAGGATGAAGCCGACAGAATATTCGCCTCTAACCCCAAGGAGGTTACCGAACACGTTAATATACCAACTGACTGGATGTCGGCTACCGGCGCCTGGATGTCCTGGGTCACGGTAATGGTCTCCTGATCCATACACCCATTATCAAGATTTGTTACGGTAAGCTGATAAATGCCTGGTTGATCCACTGCTGCTTGCAAAGTGCCCTGGCCGGATACAATATTGCCGGTCCATTGATACGCTAAATTGCCGGTGTTGGTGGAGGCAGACGCATCCAGAATGGTTTGTGCAAGCAGGCAATTCAGCACTCCCGGCTGGGCAATCACGGCCGAAGGTGCGTTTGAATCCTGTAGAATGTTAACAGAAGAAACAGAGGTGCAGCCATTCGTCTGGTCCGATACCATTAATTGATAAGTACCGCTTTGGTTTACCTCAGGGTTAAGGGTTTGGGCGCCGAAAACTATGTTTCCATCCGTTGAGCTCCATTGATAGGTAAAGGCAAGGCCTGTAGACGACCCGCCTCCATCCAGTGTTGATGTAAGCTGTGTACAGTTCAGGGTTTGAGTATCACCTGCATCTGATATAGGATGAATGGTGTTTTCCGCAACATTGACGGCCAATGTAGCGGTACAATTATTTAACGAATTGACCAGTGTTAAGAGATAGGCGCCCGGTGCATCTACCAGGAGCGTCAACCCGTTTTGTCCGGAAAGTATGTTCCCATTAAGGGTGCTCCACTGGTATTGGTATCCCGGACCGGAAGAAGACTGACTGGCATCAATCACCACCGAGTGGGTGGTACAGGTGAGGGTGTCGGGAGGTATTGCTGTAGTCACAGGAATGTTGACATCCGCAGATACGGTTACCTCAGCAGTTCCGGTACACCCATTGGAAGTATTGGTTACCTGCAATTGATAGGTTCCAACAGACGCTGCATTGCTTCCAGGAGCGTTGGTTGGACCATTGAGCAGCCCGTCATTGGTTGTCCATTGATATTGGATGTCCGGACCTGAAGAACTGGCACTTCCATCGAGCGGAACAATACCCATGACACAGGTAATGAGTGGCGGGGTTTCAATCTGTGCATCTGGAGCAAGGATGTCTTCCCCGATGGTCACGCTTGAAGTATTGGTACAACCATTGATGGCCTGAGTGACGGTTAAGATATAGGTGCCCGGTTGGTTTATTTCGGGCAGCCAGCTATTCTGACCAGAAAGGATATTTCCGTCATTGGTAGCCCATGCTGGCAGGAGGTCCGGATCTGTCGGCGTGGGCAATGGGCCAATATTAATCTGGAGCAGGTTGCAAGTAAGTGAGTTTGGTAATCCAGCATCCGCCGGAGGAGGCGAAATATTCTGGTCAACCTGGACGGTGTCCCGTGCAGTACAACCGGTACTGTCGTTCCGGATACTCAATAAATAGCTGCCTGGCGCATCTGCAACCGGATGAAGCGTACTGTCGCCAGAGGCAAAATGCCCGTTTGGCGTAGACCATTGGAAGGAGAATCCCGGGCCGGAACTCGAACTGTCAGCCATTAAATTGATTTGGTTGATCAGGCAATTAAGAAGGCCAGGTGGATCAACAGAGGCAACAGGCATTTCTGCTATAACCAGCGAATCAGCTGACGAAGTACTGCAAACGCCTTGTCCGCTAACCGTTACGGTATAGGTTCCCGGCTGTACAACCTGAATGGACTGCGTGGTTTGTCCGGACGACCATATATAGTGTGGAAAACTGCCGCCAGAGACAGAAACAACCGCAGTATCGCCCGGACATAAAGGTGTTGATACAACCTGTATGACTGGTGGAAGTTGTGGCATGATCGTAATGCTGGAAGTGCCAGTACATCCGTAGGAATTGGTTACCGTTACGGTATATGTGCCCGTCTGCTGGATGATATTGGATATCCCGCTTACATTGTTTGACCACAGATACTGAGTGAATCCACCTAAAACGCGAAGTGTATCTGTTTGCCCGGGACAAAGAGACGGGCTGGAGAAGGCAATGCCAAATGGGTCAACCCCGCCTGATTGTACACTAAATGCATTAGTGCCAGTACATCCATATACATCCGTAGCGGTTATTTGATAAGTTCCTGGATCAAAAATTGTAATCGGGGAAGTCGTTTCGCCATTTTCCCATTGAAAAGCGGTGTATAATGATGGATTTATAATCGATAATTCAGATGTATCGCCTTCCGGGCACATCCGAACAGGGCCAGCAATGCCTGGATTAAAAATAACAGGATCAGCAATAGTCACCTGGTCTGAAGAAACACACCCGTATGGATCTTCTACGGTAATACTGTAAGTACCGGCCTGGCTCACAGGGTAGGGTTCAAAGTCGCCATTGGGATTGGGAGGGCTCCAGGTCAGGTTTTCAAAATGGGAATAGTAGTTAAGATTTGCCTCAATTTCAACAAATCCCTGATCCGGACAGATGGCCGGAGGGGCAGTTAATTCCACAGGCCCTTGAAAAAAAGGCAGGTCAAGGGTGGTTTCTGTTTCCCAATGGTACTCTTCGCAGGTGGTCCCGGATGGATCCCAACTCCAGGTTCCTGGAGGGAGTACGGTTATTTTGTGCGCTACCTGACCGGTTGACCAGGTAGCAACAACAGGTTGCAACACGGTTGTCCAGGTCCAGTAAACATAGGCAGAAATGGTGATTTCCTGAGTGGCGCAGTTAGTGTCTAAACGCACTTGTGCCTTGCAGTGCCCACGTGGCTGACTTAAAGAATCGGGGAACGTAGGATCGTCCGGACCACCTGTGTTACCTGCGATTAATCCGATGGATTGCCAACTACAAAAAAAGACAATCAGCGCAATTTTTGTACAGAGTTGCATCGTGCTTCATAGTAATATGGGTAAAAAAAATGGCAAAGCTGTATCGCTTTCACATTTGCTAAAGTGTTTCATTATCCGGAGGTATTACGCACTAAAGTGTGGTCTACCAGGTCGACGATGAAGTACAATCTTTGGCTGAATGTGGGAAGTGTTGCGATGGATACAGCTCTGCCCAGGAATTACTACAAATTCAGAATGCGAGGATTATGGCAGGCCAAATATATGTATTCCTTATTATCGGTGTTAATTTTATTTAAAGGCGTGTTGGAAACAGTTGTGGAATCAACCAGTTTGGTAACCAAAATCATCATAAAAGGGCTAAAAAAGTCCGTATTTTTACAGGAAGAGCGGTTGCCTTCAGCCATAAATTTTTAAATGTTAAAAATTTTAACATTTTTCAGCAATGGGGTTTTGAAATGATTTATCCGGATGGGTAAGCTGGTTAGAAGGTAATTGGCAGCATTCAAGGATACAAAGACGCCGAATAAGGTTTTGAGACAGGTTTGAATTAAACCCCAAATTAATCCTTCATTTGGCCTGGGTTGGAATGGAAGAACATGATTTTGCGAATAATTTTCAGAAGTCAGACATACTTAATCGCATGGTTTTGGTTGTTTGCAAAACTTTAACCTCAAAATCTTAAGGACTTTTAACTTTCTCTTAACTGCCGATGTTACTTTTGTGGCGCTTTTCGGGACGTATGGTGCGAAACGGAAACCGGAGTAGTAAAAATGGGACCAATTCCGAGGATTTATGTGTTGATTCCGGCCTGGAATGAAGAAAAAAGTCTGCCGCTGGTGATAAATGGCCTGCCGGCAAATTGGATCAAAAAAGTGGTGGTTTGCGATAATGGCTCTACGGATCAGACAGCAGAGGTTGCCAAAGCCGCCGGTGCAGTAGTAATTCATCAACCGGAAAGAGGTTACGGAAATGCGTGTCTGGCCGGAATGCGTTACCTTGAGCAGCTGCCCTCGTCTGAACAGCCGGAAATTGTGGTGTTTATTGATGGCGATTTTTCAGACTACCCGGAGGAACTGCCAAAAGTGGTAGCTCCTGTTTTGAATGACAAAATGGACCTGGTGATAGGATCTCGTATGTTGGGAGGAATGGATGCTGACGCCATGACCATGCCGCAAAGATTTGGTAATTGGCTGGCGCCTGCCCTGATCCGCCTGATTTATGGCTACCGTTTTTCGGATCTTGGTCCGTTCAGGGCCATCAGGTGGGAAGCCCTGAAGGCAATGCGAATGGTAGACAGAAATTATGGGTGGACGGTAGAGATGCAGGTAAAGGCTGCAAAAATGCAATTGTCATGCACCGAGGTGCCCGTTCAATACAGAAAAAGAGCTGCCGGCCAAAGCAAGGTTTCCGGAACCATTAAAGGGACTATCCTTGCAGGCTGGAAAATCATAACAACGATCTTAAAATTGGTGTTTTAGTGTTTAGGTGCTTGAGTGTTTTAGTTGGCGTTCGGTTGAGTATTTCGAATAATTCTCCCCAATATCCAGCCAGATACCAACTAAAACACTCAAACACTCAAACACTAAAACACTAAAATTCACCAACTCAATATGTACGGTCTTCATTCGCTTTTTGAGGCATTTCAGTATCAGGCCTTTGTAGATTTTGGGTACCTGATGCTGCTCATTTACTTCCTGGCTATGAGCGGCGTAACGATTTACGCACTCCTGCAATTCCACTTGTTATACCTATATAAAAGGTACCACAAGGAAAATCCGGAAATTCGATACAAACAATACAGCTCCGACGATCAGAACGTACCGTTCGTGACCGTGCAGCTGCCGATGTACAATGAAATGTACGTGGCCGAACGCATCATCGATTATGTGGCGGCTCAGGAATATCCTAAAAACAAATTTCAGATCCAGGTGCTGGACGACTCTACCGACGAAACCGTGGGTATTGTGGCTGCTAAAGTAGCACAACTGAAAGCAGAGGGATATGATATCGAGCACGTGCACCGCGTGAACCGCCAGGGTTACAAAGCCGGCGCTTTACAAGAAGCCATGCCTTCGGTAAAGGCCGACTATATTGCCATTTTCGATGCGGATTTCACACCTCGCCCCGATTTCCTGCGCACTACCATGGCTTATTTCGAAGATCCGAAAGTGGGTATCGTGCAAACACGCTGGGAGCACATCAATGCTGATTACAGTATGTTGACCAAATTGCAGGCACTGCAATTGAACGTACACTTCACCGTAGAACAAGCGGGTCGCTCCTACGGCAATTTGTTGCTTCAATTCAACGGCACTGCAGGCGTATGGCGTAAAAACGTGATCAATGAAGCTGGGGGCTGGCAAAGCGATACCCTCACTGAAGACCTCGACCTGAGCTTCCGTGCGCAAATCATGGGCTATAAAATCCAGTACCTGGAGAAACTCGGAAGTCCTGCTGAGTTGCCAGTTGATATGAACGCACTCAAGGGGCAGCAGTTCCGCTGGAACAAAGGTGGCGCCCAGAATGTGCGCAAACTCATGAAACTTATCTGGAACACAGACAAGCTCAATAAGATTCAAAAAATGCACGCCATGAGCCAACTTACGGCTTACGGTGTGTTCCTGTGGGTGTTCATTGCTGCATTGAGCAGTGTGCCCCTCGCATTTGCTTTCAGCGAACTGGGCATTTCCACCCACTTCCTGTCTTTCTCTGTATTGGGTCTGTTCTCCGTGGCAGCTATTTCTTACACTGCCAATATAACCGCTGCACTCAACCGCACCGTACCGGCTACTTTCTGGGAAAAAGTGCGCTTCTTTGGCCTGTTTATTTCCTTCATGCCTATGTCGCTCGGCCTGTCATTGTACAACGCCGTAGCTGTTATTGAAGGTCTCAGAGGTAAAGTTTCTGCTTTCGTTCGTACCCCAAAATTCGGTGGCGACGGCAATCAAAATGGTTCTGTTCAGAAAGCAGCCTACGTTGCCCGCAAAATTTCCTGGATCACCATTACGGAAGGCGTTATGTCGCTCGTATTTACCGCTGCAGC
>JAEUUS010000565.1 GCA_016787545.1 Saprospiraceae bacterium | reverse complement strand
GCTTCAATTGGCCAAAGTACACTCAGAAGGCGCCGATATACGTTTCGAACGGATCCGACTGGATGAGTTGATGCTGCAAACACGCTCAAGTTTGCTGCGCCTGCACCCCGACTATAAGGTTACCTTTGATATAGTAGGAGTGCCAGAGGATGAAGAACAGCTTTGTGTGCAAGCCAATGAGTCGTTGTTGCGCTCTGCGTTTCAAAACCTCATGGATAATGGCTGCAAGTTTTCACCCGAGAAAAAGGTGGATGTCAAAATTCATTTTGATGCCGGTGGCAAACACCTCGTGGAGATTTCCGACCGCGGACCGGGTATTTCGGCAAAAGACCTTCAGCTGATTTTTCAGCCGTTTTACAGGAGCTCTCAAAGCATCCATGTGAAAGGCTCCGGAATCGGCTTGTCGCTGGTAGACAGCATTATGAAAATCCATCGGATTGTATTGGATGTGGATTCCATCCAAGGGAAAGGAACCACTTTTAAATTGAGTTTTCCGGCTATGGCAGCCTGAAAATCAGGATATTATGGGGAAACGACACCGCAATCGCAAAAGATTGGTCCCGGGCATCCGTTGGATGGCCCCCGGGGTTGCACTGTTGCTGTGTCTGTCCCTGTTGATGCAACATTGCAGTCTATACCAGGATGCTGAATTACCCGAGCGCAAATTAGCGACTGAAATGGCGATTCGCTGGAATCAGCTCGCGCTGGATCTGGAGCGCCACACCATGGGCTACCGCCCTCCTGTGAGCGCGCGCATGTTCGCATACGTGGAAATGGCGGCTTATGAAGCATCCCTGCCTGATATGCCGGATTACATTTCGATGGAAAAATTCGTGGAAGGGTACCAAAAACCATCTGAGTCGTTCGGAAAAGATCAGTTCAGTTTGCCTTCCAGTATCAATGCCGCGTACGCCCAGATCCTGCGTCGTTTTTTTGCTTCAGCGCCCAAAAAAATACTTTTGGAGGTTGATCTGCAGGAACAACGCTTCCGCCAAAACCTGCCCGCCAATACGCCGGAAATGGTGGTCAATAATTCGGTCGCATTTGGTCAAAAAGTAGCTGATATCGTTTGGGAATGGTCGAAAACCGATAAAGAAGGCCACAATGGTCATCTGTACAACTACGATCACGGGTACGAACCGCAATCCTGCGAGAGTTGCTGGCAACCCACCGGCGAACATGCGAGTCCTGCCTTATTGCCTTATTGGGGGCGTGTGCGACCCTTTTTATCGGAAACTCAGGCGATTGCTTTCAAGGAGCCATTGCCATTTGATAAAAACCCCGGTTCCGACTTTTATGCAGAAGCGATGGAGGTTTTTTCCGTTTCCCAGCCACTGAGCAAGGAAAATCGCTGGATTGCCGAATATTGGAGCGACGACCATCCGGGGCTGACCTCTTCACCGGCCGCCCGATGGATATCTATTGCAAATCAGGCATTTGCAAAATCAGAAGCGCCGTTTCCGGTTGTAATTGAAACTTACCTGAAATCTGCTATAGCCTTGCATGATGCCGGAGTAAGGGTATGGGGGGCCAAGTACCAATACAACGTGGTTCGTCCCGAAACCTATATCCAAAAATATATTGATCCCAAATGGGAACCTTTGCACCCTACGCCATCCTTCCCGGCATATCCATCCGGTCATGCAGCCTTTGGAGCAGCCGCTTCAGAAGTGTTAGCTGATGCATTGGGTACCACTTTTGAATTGTCGGACCGGACCCACGAAAAGCGCCCCGAATTTGCCGGCACCCCCAGAAATTACCATTCCTTTGGTGAAATGGCCCGCGAAAACGCAGCTTCCCGGGTGTTGCTCGGCGTACACTACCGCATGGATTGTACTGAAGGTATGCGCCTCGGAAAAATCATCGGCCGAAATGCTGTTGCGCTCCCGCTGAAGCGGAATGAGGCTGCTGTGTATTAGCAATTGAGCGTCTCACTCAAAGTGAGACGCTCAATAGCTAATAAGTCATTAGAGGTCATTTATGGTCATTAGAGGTCATTTGTTTTAATTTGGCAAGCCCCGCCCTTTAGGGCGGGGAGAATAGAGTTGAAGAACAATTGGAGGGGCTTTCGCCCTTTTATTTCATGGGGCTAAAGCCCCTCCAACCTATTGTGATCCTCAATCCCCCGCCCTAAAGGGCGGGGCAAAGGGCGGGGCAAAGGGCGGGGCAATGGGCGGGGCAATGGACCTTACTGAAAAATGTGTACCCTTTCTACAAATGTAAAAAATGACTTCTAATGACCCCCAAATGACCCCCAAATGACCCCTAAAATGACCCTTAAAATGACCCCTAAATGTCCCCTAAATGACCTTAAATGACCCCTAAATGACCCCTAATTGACCCCCATAAATGACCTATAAATGTCCCCTAAATGTCCCCTAAATGCCCCCTAAATGACTTCCTCGACCTTGATCAAAATCTATCATAACAACCGCTGCGGCAAAAGTCGTTGCGCCCTGGATGTGCTCAAGCAATCCGTTAAAACGTTCGAGTTGGTGGAATACTTGAAAGCCCCGCCAACTGAAGCAGAACTGACGAATTTGCTGGCATTATTGAATAAAAGGCCCTTGGATATTATCCGGCAAAAGGAACCGCTGTTTCAGGAGCAATTCAAAGGTAAATCTATGTCGGATGCAGAATGGATTCGGATTATCGTAGAAAATCCAATCCTCATGGAGCGCCCAATCGTGGTGGTTGGTTCACGTGCCTGGGTAGCCAGAGATGAACAGAGTCTGGCTGAAATTTCTGAGCAGGTTTAGAGCATGTTGGGGATTTTCTGACGGAGTCAAAAATTTGAGCTTTTTTCGTCAGTTTTTGCGTTTTTGAAGAAGCATAGCATGAGTTAAGTGACTGAAAAAAGGTGAAAAATAACGGAAAAAGTACAATTTTGGGCCCGGCAAGAAAATCCCCAACATGCTCTTAGTGCGCTGCGCCACAGCTCCTGCAGCCCCCAAAACAGGATTAGATAAAATGATAAATTCCAAACTGTTTCAGATCATTCAATCTTTTGCGCCTGAAGAGAAGGAAGCGTTTTCCCTGTTTCTAAAAAGCCCATTCCATGTGCGTGGTGGAGCAGATGAAATGTTGCGGTATTTTAGTTGCCTTACAGATAGTAACCGTCAAATAGACAGCCTGGATAAAGAAACCCTTCATGCCTTGGTATTTCCGGATAAACCATTTTCAGAAGCCCGGTTTGAAAGAGCCACCACCAGGCTGTATAAAATTGTCGAGCAGTTCTTAACGATACAACAATACCAACTTGAAGAGAATGAACCCAAGCGAATGCTTGATTTGGCTGTGTCTTTCAGGAAAAAGAACCTGGATTCATTGTATGAAAAACAAATACTCAAATTAAAGAAATCAGCTGGAGAGAATAATAAAGAATCGGTCAAAAACTATTTGCATAAATATCAGATCGCAAGAGAAGAGCATATCAAATTAAGTCTTGCCAATACCGGTAAAACCGATCTGGGGATCTCGGATATGCTGGAAAACCTCCATTTATTCTATAATCTTGAATTAATTGAGATGATCAATCTGTTTTCGCTTCAGCAAAAATTGGGAAACCCTCCGCTGACAGAGGCTCTTGAATATACAATGGCAAAACCGCATGTATCAGATTATATGATACAAAAAAGCCCGCTGATTTATATCAGGACGAAAATTCAGGATTACTTTTTTCAAAGTGATGCCAATCAGGAAATGTTTGAATATCTGGATTTGCTTATAAAAAAGTATGAAAATCAAATTGATCAGGAAGAAGTTGCTGACTTGTATGGTTTTCTCAGGAGTTATTGCACTTTTCTGATTTCAGTGAAAAATTTGGATTTATATGCTCCGCTTCACGAAATTCAAAAATATAGCCTCAAAAAGGGCTATTTTCATTATATGGATAAAATTAATTCTTATAACTTTTTGAATATTACCAGAGTGGCCCTGAACATCAATAAAATTGAATGGGCAAAAGATTTTATAGATTCTCAAAGGCATAAAATTTGGGGTGAAGGTGAAAGTGAAGAACTATATAAACTAAACAAAGCCCTTTGCCTGTTTGAGGAAAAAAAATATGAAGATGCTCTCCAAAATATCATGTACAATTTCTTTTTTGTTTCCTATTTTTTAGTAGCGCGCCGATTGGAGTTGAGGATATATTATGAACTTAAATTTGATTTGCTTCCATATAAAATTGATGCCTTCCGAAAGTATATAGAACGGGAAAGTAGCAAAAAAGTGTCTGAAATGGATCGTGTTTCAAGTGTTAATTTCATTAATATGTTGTTGCAGTTATCCCAAAAATCTCCCAATAGCGCAAAGCGGTCCGCCCAAATTATCCAGAGAATTAACCAAAAGAAGTTGCTTGCTGAACGAAGATGGCTTTTGGTAAAAGCCCACGAACTGGCGGTAAGCCAACCTGATTCCTAAAAAGCAGAGGGATATTTTTAGCGCCTGCTTTCGTTGTTTATCGCTTTTTATGTCCTGAACTATGATCAGTTTGAGGGCATTAATGGACTTGCATTTTGATGGAACTCTCATATTTCGTCCATATATCCAGGTTATATATTCTTGTTTTTTTTGCAGAATGGAGGCTTTTTCTTCAAAAAAACACTCTGAAAATTTCAAATTAGTGTTTTTGACCAGTGCGGCTTTTGCCCAAAAATGTCCATTGTTACGACTATTTCGAAGGTCTATTTTTGTTCCGTTCTTCACGGCACCTGATGGCATGTGATGCACAACAAAACTACCTTATCATGAACAAAAATCTTTTAGCCTTCCTGGTTTTTGGCTGCTTTTTTTCGTCTGTGGCCTTTACACAATCCAGCTTTTTGGATAGCACATTTGCAAACAATGGCAACGCTCTCATTAGCCTTAATATCAATGGTAATTATTGCCAATTGAATCATGCCGCACTACAGTCTGATGGTAAAATAATAGCTGTTGGCGAAACTGCTATCGTTGGAGTAGGATCAAGGGCGGTGGCAGTACGGCTACTTGCTAATGGTATGCCGGATATTACATTCGGAGATAATGGAGAATGGGTATCGGCCGACGCTTTTTTTCTCTTTGCCAACGAAGTACTGGTCCAGCCAGATGATAAAATTTTGATTACAGGATGGGGCGCCGGTATTGGAAAGGTAGCCAGACTCAATCCGGATGGGACTTACGACAGTTCCTTTGGCACAAATGGTACAGCTAGTTTTAATATTTGGGGAGGTGGGGCAAATATCATGATTGATATGGAACTACAATCTGATGGAAAATTACTGGTTTCCGGATATAAGGCTCCGGAATCTGCCGTTGTTCGGTTAAATACCAACGGGACCTTGGACAACACTTTTGGCACAGCAGGTAAAGTAATCGTAAAGCCCAGTCTTTTTGGTACTGGAGCAAACTATGTTTATGGATTAAAAATTGGTCTAACTTCAGATCAGTCTGTTGTGGTTTCGGGCGTGTACAGCCATCCTACCAAACCTGCCCCCGGTTTTGTGATTAAATATAATGTCAATGGCCAGATAGATCCAAGTTTTGGTGAAAATGGGATAGCTGAATTCTATCGCCTGGAACAGCAAATTTCCGACCTTTTTGTGCTGCCCAATGATGAAATTCTCGTTCTGTGCGACCTGCGCGATCCTGTTGATAATTATCCCAGAGTGAGCCTTGTAAAATGGCTTCCCAATGGTAAAATCGATTCTTCTTTTGCAAATCAGGGATATGGGCATCTTACAGTAGGGCAAAATGGTGCGTATAACCATAACGGATACTTACAACCTGACGGAAAAGTGGTGGTTTTGGGCCTTTGGGCGTTTCCAACTTCTCCTGACAGCAAGCCTAGTATGAGCAGATTTAATGCAGATGGAAGCATGGATTTAAGCTTTGGAATCAATGGACTGGTAACCACTGCAGGACTTGAAAACACTGGTTTTAATAATGGATTGGTTCAACCAGATGGGAAGATTGTTGCTGTTACATCCTATGGGGAAAATGATGCCGTATATGGAAATATACGTCGATACAAACCATTTATGACTTTGGGCGCTTTTGAGGCAGCATCCAGGATTTCGGCTACATTCCTTTATCCAAACCCGGTGTATGACCAAACGTTGAATATCAGTTACGAATTGCAGGAAGCTTCTAACGTGAAAATTGATCTGTTCAATGTGAAGGGCGAATTAGTGACGACCCTGTTAAATGCCCCTCGTAAATCAGGAAAAAATGAAGAAGTGATTAACCTGCCGGATCTTCTGGTAACTGGTGCTTACTTCCTTCAAATACAAAGCGAAAGAGGTCGTGCAACAGTGAAATTCCTGCAAGCAGGACAATAAAAAACAACCTTGTGTGCTCCTAAAACCCTAGTGTATAACAAACGCCAAAAGGCCACCCATCATACAAACACATAACTACATTTGGATTATTTGCTAAATAAAAAGAACTTTGCATTGCAAAGCAAAATCTTTGCATACGCATGTTCTCCATTACCTGGCAAATATACCGCGAACCCTGGGTGCTGCTTGGCGGCCCCAGGGCCCTTTTACTTCAGGTGGCACACCCCGCTGTGGCCGATGGCGTGGCCCGATATAGCCGTTTTCAGGAAGATCCCTTCGGACGCGGTTTTCGCACCTTTAAGGCCATGGCTACCCTGTATTTTGGTTCACGGGAGCAGGCGGAAGCCATTGCCCGACAACTAAACCGCGTGCATTCCGGGATAATAGGGGAGGGCTATGTGGCCACCGATCCGGAGCTGCAACTATGGGTGTTTGCTACCCTGGTGGATACAACTTTGCGGGTGTTTGAAGGTATGCCCCTGCCCCCCAACTGGCAGGAACTGTTTTATGTGGAAAGCAAAGCTGCCGCAGCCCTGCTGGGTATCCCGGCAACTATTTATCCCGCTGATTTACACGCGTTTAATCAATATTTTGAAAAGATGTTGCACGGACCGGTGTTGGGCGCCGCACCGGTATGCAGGGAAGTGGCTCA
>JAEUUS010000533.1 GCA_016787545.1 Saprospiraceae bacterium | reverse complement strand
ACCAGCGCCTCTACAGATTTCTTATTTTCCTCTGCCAAATCCTGAAGCAAAGCCAAATCTGTCTGTGCATTTCCCTGAAATGGAATCATGAAATATACCAGACTGAAAACCCATGCGATGAAATAACGAGTGTTCATATTGCATTCGATTTTATATGACAAAGTTGCATTTTTCTAAACAGGCTTTGAAGCAATGCAAGTCAACCCTTGTCATGATCTTAGGCCGGGTTATATTTGTCTCATGAAGCAGAAAAACCTGTTGTATGTACTTGCCGGATTTTTGGTTATCAAACTGGCGTTACACTTATACCTCAATCCTCAATGGTCTTTTCATCGGGATGAATTATTGTATTTGGCATTGGGTCGGCGGCTGGATTGGGGTTACGCTTCTGTGCCTGCCGGAATTGGTTTTTGGGCCTGGATGGGTGAGCACTTGTTTGGGGGATCCGTTTGGGGTATTCGGCTGATTTCCACTTTATTCGGCACCGCCACTATTGGATTGACGGGCTTAATGACCATAGAAATGATGCCCAGGGAACATTACGGCATCAGATTTAATCTTGTGCTGGTTGGATTGGCCGGACTAACCTGCGGGGCTTTTTTGCGGCCATGCATGTTGTTTATGCCCGTTGTTTTTGATGTCTTTTACTGGACCTTGATCTGCTTTTTTCTGCTCAAATACATCAATAGTCGACAATCCGTTTGGCTGATCTGGCTGGGAGTTGCTACAGGAATTGGCCTATTGAATAAATACACCGTCTTCATATTATTGTTTGCCCTATTGCCGGGTTTATTCCTGTCGCCTTTGCGCGGAATCTTCACGGAAAAGAGGTTATATTTAGGAGCAGGCCTCGCCCTGTTGACAATTTCTCCCAATCTGTATTGGCAATACGATCACGGATTTCCCTTGTTTCATCATTTTGGCGCCTTGGCTGAAACCCAGTTTGCACATGTGACCGTTGGCGCATTCACAGGAGATCAGTTCCTTTTTTATTTAAGTGCGGTACCTGTTTGGCTGGCAGGATTATATTTTCTTTTGTGGCACAAAACCGCAGCAGCATGGCGGGTTTTTGGCTGGATGTTCCTGACTACGATAGCTGTTTTGCTTTATTTTTCCGCAAAAAGCTATTATTCACTCGGTGCATATCCGGTACTCATTGCTGCTGGTGCATCTTTTCTTTCTACTCTGACAGCGAACAGGTTTCGATGGGTTCGCTGGGTACTTTTAGTTTGGCTTATGGGGTTTGGCGCGTTGAGTATTCCAACAGCATTACCCTTGTTTCCAGCTGAAAAGGAAGCTAAATTCATACAAGAACTGGCACAAACACCCGGATTAGAGGGTATTTTGCGGTGGGAAGACGGGCAGCAACACGCTATGCCTCAGGATTTCGCTGATATGATGGGATGGGAGGAACTTGGTCACCAAATGGGTAAAATCTGGCAAGCTGATCCGGATAAATCAACGGCTTATATTTATGCTGAAAATTATGGCCAGGCAGGCGCTATTGAGCAATTTGGACGAGCCTATAGAGTACCGGAAGTTTGGTCATTCAGCGATAACTATCAATATTGGCTGCCGGAAGCGCCCCCTCCCGGACTCAAGACCTTGTATTATGTCAATGATGAGTTGGGCGACGACATGCCTGGCTTCTTTCAGGAAATTGAAAAAGTGTGGGCGTTGGACATGCCCTTATCCAGACAGCATGGTGTTCAAATATACCGATGCACTCAACCAACGCCGGCATTTTTTGAACGAATAGGGAAAGCCATTCAGGCGGTTAAAACTAACCAACAGATTGAAGATTAATCATTACCACCTAATAGCACCATACAACCATGCTCCAATCCCATTCCATCGGCGTAGATATCGGCGGCTCACACATTACCTGTGCGGCCGTACACATGCAGGAGGGGCGCCTGCTTGAAGGCACTCTGGCTCGTGCCGAGTACCACCACGAAGCGCCTGCCGACGAAATTTTTCAAAGTTGGGCAAAGGCATTGAATCAAACACTGTCACATATTTCACCGGATCAGCTGTCGGGTATTGGATTTGCCATTCCGGGGCCATTTGACTACGCCCGGGGCATAAGCGAGATGAAGCACAAATTTCCCAAGCTGTTTGGCCGGCACATTCCCACCGAATTAACGCCCTTATTGAATATTTCCCGACCGCTTCAAATGCGCTTTTTGAATGATGCAAGCGCATTTGCCGTGGGCGAAGCCTGGCTGGGCGAGGGTAAATCTTTTCAAAAAGTTGTAGCCATAACGCTTGGTACCGGGTTTGGCTCGGCGTTCACCGAGCAAGGCGTGCCGGTGGTAAGTGGCCCAACCGTGCCGAAAGAAGGATGCCTTTGGCATTTACCGTTCAAAGATGGTATTGCCGACGATTATTTTTCCACTAAATGGTTTGTAAAACAATACGCTGCACACAGCGGCGAGACCATTTCAGGAGTGCGAGACCTGATCGAACGTGCAGATAAGGAGCCTTTTGTGCAGAAATTGTTTGCCGAATTTGGCCACAACCTGGCAGAATGTCTGAGCTCTCCCCTAAAACAATTCCAGGCAGAGGTGCTCATTATCGGCGGCAATATCTCCCATGCCCTGCCCCTTTTCCATGTAGCGCTGGGAGAAGGCTTGCTACAACATGAGGCTCGGGTCAAAGTCCGTCGGTCTGCACTTATGGAGCAGGCAGCGCTTCTGGGAAGCGCCAGATTGCTGGACGATGACTTTTGGCAAAAAGTATCCGCAGAATTACCGGAGATCTGAGCTGCCACCCAAGATAGCGAGGGCCAACTACCCTACTCCTTTACCAGGTTTAGGCGCTTCCAGCGGCATATTGCATTTCGGGCAGCGTTCTCCCTTATGCCCTTTTTGATCAGGGTGCATAGGGCAGATCCAGGGTTGTACGGGCTGCTCCATCGGAGTGCCACATTTGGGACACTTTCCGCTTATTTTACTGGTACATTCCCGGTGTACAGGGCAGCAGAATATGGCAGGCGCATGCGATTCCACCATTTTAGCCTGACATTTTGTGCACCGATCCCCTTTAAATCCGGTTATTTCGGGATGGTTTGGACAGGCATAACTGCTGTCTTCTGCAGATAATTTACGGGACGGTTTGCAATCGGTTAAGAACATAAAACCGCCCAAAACCAACATGAATAAAAGAAATACACCCTTTTTCATGGCATTCAATTTTACTGCAATTTGCAGTTGGCGCCTACAACCTGTAAATGATCTTAGTCATACCCGGTACTGATATCCTGGTTCAATATCCTGCCTGACGGAAGAATCGTTGTTTACTGAATTCCACCATAACTGCATACAGACCGGTAATAGAAAGGAGGAACAGCAACAACCGCACTGGCAAAGGCTCCAATCCAAACAAAGCGCCGGGGGCAATATATGGCAACAACAGGGTTGTCGTTGCCGTGAACAAACTCATGATGAGCAGCCACCCCGAAGGCCGGCTTTTAAACACCGGACGATAGGTGCGAATCAGGAGTAACACCACAATTTCCGTCAGCACCGACTCCACAAACCACCCGGTTTGAAATTGCTTTTCTCCGGCGTGAAAGATCCACAGCAAACACCCGAAAGTGAGGTAGTCAAACACCGAACTTTGAATACCAAACCAGACCATAAAACGCCGGATGAGTTTAATGTCCCACTTTTTAGGCGCTTTCAATTGCTCTTCATCCACCCGATCCGAAGCAATGGTCAGGGCGGGAATATCCGATAGCAGATTAATCAACAGGATTTGAACCGGCTGGAGGGGCAGCCAGCGTAAAAACAGGGAAATCCCTGAAAGGCTGAACATATTTCCAAAATTGGCGCTGGTGGTAATGAAAATATATTTCAAGGTATTAAGGTAGGTTTTTCGCCCGTCCAGAATACCCTGATGCAGCACTTCAAGCTTTTTTTCCAGCAAAACAATATCTGCCGCCGCCTTAGCAACATCCACAGCCGTATCCACAGAAATCCCTACGTCGGCGGCCTTTAGGGCAGGGGCATCATTGATTCCATCGCCCAGATAGCCCACCACCTTACCTCCTGATCGCAAGGCTCTGATGAGCCGTTCCTTTTGTTGGGGATCAATTTCTGCAAACAGGTGACAATGCCGGGCTTTGCGGGCCAAAGCCTGATCGGAAAGCTGCTGAATCTCCTCCCCTGTCATCATGCCCTCACCGGAAATTCCTATTTCCATGGCCAGGTGTTTGGCGGCCAGGCGGTTATCCCCGGTAATGATTTTGAGGGTGACGCCCAGGTCTTCCAGTTGCTGGATCGACCTGGCAACCCCGGGTTTGGGCGGATCCTCTAACAAAAGGAACCCGGAAAAGACCATGTCCGTTTCGTCATCCCGATTGATAATGGGGTCGCCGGTAACATTTTTAAAGGCCACTCCAATGATGCGGTAACCCGAGGCACTTTGTTGCTCGAATTGCTGAATGATGGACGCCCGGATATCGGGATCCATATTTTCTGCTTTACCCTCCTCAGTTTCCGCAAAACTGCACACCTCCAGAATGCCGGAAAGTGCGCCTTTGGTCACCATCAAATCTTCTTCTCCGGTTTTCACCACAATGCTGAGCCGTTTTCGCTGAAAATCATATGGGACCTCATCTTTTTTACGATAGCTATCCAAGGAGGGCATTCCCGGCAATTTCCGGATGGCTTCGTCCATGGGATTGCTAAAACCCGATTCAAAGGATGCGTTCAGCCAGGCCAATAAACGAACCCTGTCGCTATGTAAACCATGGATTCCAATCGTTCCGGCTACCCTCGCCTCTCCGGTGGTCAGCGTGCCTGTTTTGTCAGAACAAAGAATTTCAACCGCTCCAAGGTTCTGAATGGCTTCCAGCTTTTTTACAATTACCTTGCTCTTCGCCATGCGGATGGCGCCTGCAGAAAGTGTTGCAACCATAATGGCAGGCAGAAGCTCTGGAGCAAGCCCGACAGCCAGGGCAATGGCAAACAGTATACTGGATATGATCGGCTTGCCCAACAAAAGATTAAAGATCAGGATACCGGCCGACAGCATAAATGTCAGGCGGAGCAGAAGATACCCAAAACTCCTGATTCCGGTCTGGAAGGCAGATTCTGTTTCTCCCTGTGCCAACTCCCGACTAATCTGGCCTATTTCAGATTCAAGCCCGGTGCAAACCGAAACCGCCCTGGCCGTGCCGCTCATGATGCTGGTGCCCTCGAACAAGGTATTGGTTCGCCTGTTGACAGGCGTGTCTTCCGCTAGCAGGCCAGGCTCCTTTTCTACCGGAAACGACTCTCCCGTCAATACCGACTCATTTACGTGCAGATCTGTGGCCTCCAACAGCAGGCAATCTGCGGGCACAATATCTCCGGCAGCAAATATTATGATATCTCCCGGCACCACTTCCTTGCTGACAATCTTTACAGGTTTACCGTTGCGAACAACCGTACAATGCACTTGCATCAGATTCCTGAGCTTTTCCACGGCTTTACCTGCACGATACTCCTGCCAGAAACCGATCATTCCCGTCAACAATAATATTGTCAACAGAATGATCGAGTCGCTCCAATTGCCCATCACAGAAGACATCAGGGCAGCAAAAGCCAGCAGCAATACAAGAGGAGAGCTGAATTGTCGAATAAAAAGGATAATTGCCCGCCACCACTCCGGGCGAATGCGCTCCTTATGCATACGCCCGGCCAAGCGCCGGGCAGCCTGCAGGGAGCCGAGACCATCCGTTACTGATGATCGAAGATCCTGCAAGACCGACTTAGCCGGCAAATGCCAAAAGGAAGTATTCATGACAATTATCCGGATATAAGCGCTAATGTTGAATTTTTGGACGTATCAACCTGATTTCCGGTAGAAATTTCTAACGGCTGGCAAACTGCCAAACACCACGATCAAAGCCCCCCACCCGAACATCAGAGGTTGAAGGAAAAAATATGGCATCATCGTCACCTGTACCGAAATCCATACCATCAGAGCCACTCCGCATACCAGCGAGAGCGTCCAGGCCCAATGCAGTTGC
>JAEUUS010000500.1 GCA_016787545.1 Saprospiraceae bacterium | reverse complement strand
TACGTGTGCCCGGGCCACATCCCGGATACTCACCAGCGGAAAATCTGCGCCATAAGCCACGCCGGTGTCTGGCCGGATACTGCGCGGTCCGGTGCTGCCATAACAGGAGCCAATCATATTGGCGCAAACGATGAAATATTTTTCCGGATCAAATACTTTACCCGGCCCATAAAGTCCTGACCACCAATCAGCTACATCGGAATTGGCCGTGAGGGCATGGCACACCCAGATCACGTTGCTGCGTGCGGCATTCAATTCCCCATAGGTGTGGTATGCAATGGTTAACTCCGGCAGCACACCGCCATTTTCCAGAGCAAAAGGAGCAGAATGGGTGAAATAGGAGGGTTTTGACATGATTTAGTGTTTGAGTTTGGGCGTGTTTGAGTGTTTGAGTTGGCGTTCGGCTGGGGGTTGTAGATTGCAAAGAAGGAGATTTTTCACCACTAAGCCACGGAGGACACTAAGAGGATACAAGCTTAATGTCCTCCGTGACTCAGTGGTGCCCCCCAGCCGAACGCCAACTCAAACACTCCCACACTCCCACACTCAAACACTCCCATACTCAAACACTCAAACACTTTTGAATATCCTCCCAAACATCATCCACGTGTTCCAGTCCAACAGAGATCCGGATCATGCCATTGGTAATGCCGGCTGCTGCGCGGGCTTCGGGGCTGATGCGCGCGTGGGTGGTGGAGGCCGGGTGGGTAACAATGGTGCGGGTATCGCCCAGGTTGGCAGAGAGGGAACAAAGGGTTAGGTTGTTCAGAAACTTGCGCCCGGCTTCCACACCGCCACGAATCTCGAAAGCCACAAGTCCGCCGCCTTTTTTCATCTGCCTGCGGGCTATGGCATGGTCCGGGTGACTCTCCAAAAACGGGTAAGTCACGCGTTCCACCTGGGGGTGTTTTTCCAGTAAAAGGGCCAGTTTTTCGGCATTTTCGCAGTGGCGGTCCATGCGCACCGCAAGGGTTTCCAGGCTTTTAGAAAGTACCCAGGCATTGAAAGGAGAAAGAGATGGGCCGGTGGAGCGACAAAACTTGCGCACTTCAGCAATCAGTTCTTTCGAGCCGCATACCACCCCGCCCATCACGCGGCCCTGCCCGTCGATGAATTTGGTGGCTGAGTGTGTAATCAGGTGCGTACCGAATCGGGCCGGTTGCTGCAGGTAGGGCGTGGCAAAACAATTGTCTACATTCAGAAGCAGGTTGTGCTGGGCGCAAAAAGCTCCGGCTGCAGCCAAATCTACAATGTCGAGTCCGGGATTGGTGGGCGTTTCCAAAAACAGCATCCGGGTATTGGGTCGTACGAGCGACTGCCAGCTGTCCGGATCCCGTGGATCAATGAAAGTGGCTTCAATACCCCAGCGCAGCAAAAACTGTCCGGCTACCGTCAGCGTAGAGCCAAAAACCGCCCTGGAACACAAAATATGATCGCCGGCATCCAAAAATGCCATAAACGAGGCATACACGGCCGCCATACCTGTTGCGGTGGCAAAAGCGTCTTCCGTGCCTTCCAGCGCCGCCATTTTTTCTTCAAACTCCCGCACCCCGGGATTGGTAAACCGGCTATAAATGTTGCCCTCCTGCTCGTCGGCAAACAAGGCACGCATCTGTTCGGCATCATCGAACACAAAACTGGAGGTTGGAAAAATGGGTGTGCTGTGTTCCCGGTGCTGGGAACGCTCAGTTTGCAAACGAATGGCAAGCGTTTCGAAGTGCATGGAGGAATTAGTGTTTTAGTGTTTGGGTGTTTGGGTGTTTTGGTTGGCGTTCAGCTGGGGATTTGGGGTTGCAAAGTAGGGGAGTTTTTACCACTAAGCCACTAAGGGCACTAAGAGGATACGTGCTTAGTGGTAAACCTCAGCCGAACGCCAACCAAAACACCCAAACACCCAAACACTAAAACACTAACTCATACGACCAGGTAATCTCCGCTGTTTTGGACAGCATGGCGCCTACGGAGCAGTATTTTTCGGTGGAGAGTTTGATGGCTTTTTCGGCACTTTTGGGGTCTATATCGCCGCTGAGGATATAGTGGAGGTGGATTTTTTTGAATACCGCAGGTACTTCGTTTGTATCGCGTTCGCCGTTGGCGGTAACGCGGATATCGGTGAGGGGTTGCCGCATTTTTTTGAGCAAATGCACCACATCAATGGCGCTGCAGGAGGCATGAGCCATAAGCAACATCTGCATGGGTCTCGGCGCAAGGTTCTGGCCGCCAACATCCGGGGAGCCATCTGTTTCGGCACGCAATCCTTGCTCGGAAGTACATTCAAAGTGGACTGCGTCGTTTAATCTGCGTAGTTCGATTTTCATTTTAAAACGGTTTACGGTTGACGGCTTACGGTTGACGGCTTACGGCCTACGGTAGACGGTGGACGGCGCGTGGGTAGCTAGACTAATGTGAGTTGTCATCCCGCGCAGCGGGACCTACACAAGCCTGGCTGCGGGCAATCCTCTTTGCCAGGGGATAATCTCGCAGCCAGGCTTGTGTAGGTCCCCTACCGGGGATGACAACTCACATTAGTCTAGCTACCCACGCACCGTCCACCGTCAACCGTAGGCCGTCTACCGTCCACCGTCATTAAAACATCCCCACAAACTGATCAAACAAATACCGTGCATCGTGCGGGCCGGGGCTGGCTTCCGGGTGATATTGCACGCTGAAGGCGGGGCTGTTTTTCAGTCGGATGCCTTCAATGGTATTGTCGTTCAGGTTGAGGTGAGTGGCTTCTACAATGCTGGGCGAATCATACACGGCTTGTTCTACCACACCAAAACCGTGGTTTTGGCTGGTAATTTCGCTCAGGCCGGTAACCAGGTTTTTCACCGGATGGTTCAAACCGCGGTGGCCGTGGTGCAGTTTA
>JAEUUS010000495.1 GCA_016787545.1 Saprospiraceae bacterium | reverse complement strand
TTGTAAGTCAGTTGGAAGATCATACACACCCGTTGGAGCCAAAAATTACCGGAATCCATCCATTTCGCTATGGTGGGCCGTATGAGCTCCGGAAATTTCTTGAAATGCAGGCCTACAAGCTTATTGATCCAGTCAACCGTATCCCACCAGGAGCGGGTGCAGATTAACTCCTCCAAAAAATCAATACACCCTGCGGGCTGCTTTTTAAGCGTTTTTTGCAAGGTTTCGAGGGCAAAATAATGCATTTCACGATGTTCATCCTGGAAACACAGCCGGATAAGCTGGTATAAATCTTCCCCTTCCGGGATGCCTTGCTCCGCATGTATAGCTCTGGTATGCAGGGTCCATTGCGGCATTTTCAGTCCAAAAAACTCGAACTGATTGCGCATATACGCCATTTGTCCCTGTGCAATATCCGCCCGACCATGTTGGCGAAAAGTTTCTTTAACCAGGGTGAAGTATGCTTCTGGTGATATCATTGTTCAAAGGTAAAACATACCCGAAACACCTCGGTTTTTGGGCAATATTTTCGGGATAAAATCAAAATGCCCGGCCAGCTTCCTGACCGGGCAACAGTAAGTCACGTTTCATCTCAAATACTATCGCATAATCGCCAACTTGCGGGACACTACGCCCGCTTTTCCATTCCATTGAAGCGTGTAAAGACCGGCAGGTAAACCGGAGGTAGATATTGTAGTTTCAGTGCTTCCCAGCCCAGCAACAACCTCACGAACCAGCTTGCCCTGTACATCAAAAACACGAATAGAAGAAGGCAATTGATTCGGATAAGAAACTACCACCTGATCAGTGGCAGGATTTGGCGCGAGACTGATGCTTGTTTCCGGAAGCAAGGTGGTGTTCAGGGCAGAGCATACTTTGTCGAAACCAGTTTCGTAAATGTTATGCAGGTTTTGCACATCTGCCATAGCCGTACCCAGGCCACAAGGCAGAACCGGATTGGGATGAAATGACCAGGCAAGTACCAGCTCTTCCACCTGACCAGGCTCCAGAAGCCCTATTTTGGCGGAGCTCACCAACCTGTAATCCCCAAAAGGAAGCGAGGTTGAGCACATGCTCCAAGCATTGGGATCAGCAGGATCGCCGGGAAAATGATGATCAACTGGCGTGGTTCCGCCATAACCATTTCCACCCTGTGTGAGTGGCGAACCATCGCGCCAGCTTCCGGTGAGGTAATTGTAGTATTCAGCAGGCGTTTGTGGATCTAAGGTTCCAGGAGGTTGCGAGCCGCCAAAATTGCCATTTGCAACAATGAACTTGTCCATAGGCCGGTTCAGGTAGGTAATGGTTTGCACCGGAGGGGCATCGCCAAAAGTTGGCGTACCCTGACAGCTGTTGCCGGGTTGACCATCAATAGCATCCTGGTTGTAGGCAAAAATGGTGTTCAAGTCCGGATTGCAACCCACATAATCGTCTAAATAGCACCCCAGGTCAATATCCGCCCAAATTCCCACATAGGTGGAGTCGCACACATCGGATGCCCGATTGATCAGTTTATGTGCGGTAAAAATGGTATTGTTCAGCACCTGTTCATTGGGGCAATCAAAGGTCCAGGCAGTGAGCTGGACTTCCATTTGAAGGGCTTTGCCTCCGCTGCCAGAATGGAAACCGCCTGCATTTTGGTCGTTGAACACACTCCAAACAATTTCAGAGGGTACAAAAGGCGCCATGCCCCTCACCAGAACTGCCGGGTAATCGCCATGAAGTGGGTTGTAAATACCGTCGTTGTTCTCATCATAAAATGGCGCCAATGACTGATCGCTGAACGGAAGCGAGAAGCCATGTATATCCTGAAAGTGAGGATTACCAATACCTGGCCACCCGGCAATGCCCGGATGTTGTGCTTTTAAGGTGGAAGCATCCATCGGTAAAGCTGCCCGGAATGCAACAACCTGATCGTCCTGAATCCAAAAATGACGATCCCAAACGCTACATAAAGCGTTAATAGTGGTCCCGTCCGGGCCAAGTGGTCCGGGAGAAAAGTCAAAGCGGTTGTTGCTTCGGTAATCCGTTGCCGCAAGTTTCAGATTGCCTCCCGGATCTACGCCACCCAGCCATAAGCCGGCTGCAAAAATGGTAGAAGGTTGAGAAAAATTGAGTGGATCCGGATTGGGGATAAACTGTCCGGATTGGAGGTCCGTAAACAAATCGCCGCCATTTTGGATTCTTCCACGAACGTTGTTTCCGGTAATGTCTATGCTCGATTGCGAGTTAGAGCAAGGCTGGGCATCCAGCAAGACAGGCAACAGCCCGATGGCGAAGGAGAGCAGTAGTTTTTGCATAAGTATTGAAATGGTTAATGTGCTTGTTGACTAAAAGACGCCTGGCGGCTCGGGCAGGTTGGCAAAAAATCGGCTATTGAGTAAAAGAGTACTATTGAAGATGTGAACAATGCTTTTGGAAGGGTGAATTTTTAGATTGTACCTTTACCTCAACCAATTCAATCTGTCATCCGGTATGTTCCAGCGTCAGTCCAGATCAACATTTCCTGCCCGCAATCTTTTTGTCCTTGGCGCGGCAGTGCTCGGCTTTTTGTATTTTTTACTTAAAAACGTACAACAAACACCTCCTCAGCAAACAATCCCTATTGAGCCGCAAGAGGAGAAAAAAGACAGCGCTAACCTTCGTCCTGCCGAGTGGTTTTTTGCCCTTCGGGAATGGCCGGACTTTACGCCTGATGTAAAAACCTATTCTGATGCCCTCAAAGAAGCGCGGCTAAGCGCACAATCGCGCGATGGAAATCCGGGATTCAGCGCTCCCTGGCAACTGGAAGGACCCGCTAATATTGGCGCCAGAGTCAATACCATTGCTGTTAGCCCGTTCAACCCTGATTTGATTTTGATCGGGTATTCGCATGGCGGCATTTGGAAAACGGACGATGGCGGCCAAAACTGGCGACCAGTATTTGACGGCAATAGTTTTCTGGCTATTGCTGATATTACTTTCGACCCGTCACACGGAAACGTGGTCTTTGCCGGTACTGGCGATCCAAATATTAGTGGCTATCCATTTATTGGCGACGGGGTTTGGATGAGTTCAGATTATGGAGATACCTGGACCCATCTTGGACTTGAAAACCAGGGGATTATTTCTGAAATCATCGTGGATCCCAATGTACCCAATCGATTGTTCGCAGGGGCAATGGGGCTGCCTTTTGTGCGAAATAACAATCGCGGGTTCTATAGTGGTACTCCTTTTGGGGGCAACTGGCAGCAAAAACTGTTTATTTCAGATCAAACAGGTATCATTGATATCCTGTTGGCGCCGGGTAATCCGAATGTACTGTACGCTGCTGCCTGGGATCGCATTCGCAACAATCAGGAAAGTGTGGTTAGTGGTGAAAATGCCCGGATCTGGAAATCCGCAGACGGAGGAAATACCTGGAACAAATTGGCTGGCGGACTCCCGGAAGGCGAATTCAGCAGAATAGGTCTGGCAATGGATCCCGCCAATCAGAACCATTTATATGCCTCCTATGTCAATACCAGCCTGGAGTTTGCCGGACTGTTTGAATCTTTTGATGCAGGGCAAACCTGGAATGAAAATCCGTGCCAGGGACTGGATTTTGGATTTCAAAGCAACTTTGCCTGGTATTTTGGAAAAATCAGGATTAATCCCTTTAATCCGCTCGATATCTGGATGTTGGGCGTTCAAAGCTACCGCTCTCTTGATGGCGGAGAAACCTGGCAATTAGCAGCCGGCTTCGGACAAGGCGTTCATGCCGATCACCACGATCTGGCATTTCTGGGTGCTCAACATTACCTGCTGGCCACAGATGGCGGCCTATACCGATCTACCGACAACGCCGAAAACTGGGAAAGAGCGGAAAATATCCCTACAACCCAGTTTTACCGGGTTGCCGTTAATACGCATCAGCCCGACCTGTATTACGGTGGTGCACAGGATAATGGTACCAGCGTTGGCAATGCGGCACTGCTGAACAGCTGGCTGCCGGTGTTTGGCGGCGATGGCTTTCAGGCTGTTTTTCACCCTACAGATCCCAATATTTTCTATTACGAATTTCAAAATGGATCAATATACGGCACAACCAACGGCGGCAATTTTGATCAGGCAACTAATGGGATAGAAGGCAGCGATCGTCGGCATTGGGATATGCAGTATGCCATTAGTCAACACGATGCCAATGTGATGTATACCGGCACTTACCGGATTTATCGGGGCAATGGACATTTACCTGAATGGACGCCCATTAGTGACGATCTGACGGATGGAATCATTTTTGGATCCCGGTATCATACCATTACTACGCTCCACGAAAGTCCGCTGGATCCTGATCTTCTGCTGGTTGGCACCACCGACGCGAATGTGTGGCGTGGCAATCCCAATACCCAGGACTGGACCAATATCTCAGCCGGATTGCCTGACCGGTATGTATCTTCCGTAAAAGCCTCACCAGCCAATCCCGATCGGATTTTTGTGAGTCAAACAGGGTACAAAAGCAACGATTTTGCACCGCGTATTCACCGCTCCGACGATTTAGGGGTTACCTGGACCTCTGTTTCCGGCGATTTGCCAAATCTGGCGGTAAATGATTTAGTGATATTACCTGGTCACCAGGACACAGTCATTTTTGCTGCCACAGATGGCGGTGTGTACGGAACCACCAATGGCGGATTACATTGGGAGCGTTTGGGTACCGGGATTCCACTTGTTCCAGTGTACGATCTGGAATTCAATCCGGCGCAACAAACCCTGGTGGCCGGTACTTTTGCCAGAAGTATCCATACTTTTTCCTTGGATTCTCTGCAATTGGGGCAAAATTCCAGCACATTCACGCCGAATGGGTACGCATTGCCGAGCCTTTCTATCAGTCCCAATCCAGCTTCCGGGCACGCCTTTTTGCGCGTTGAAAACCTCAAATCAAACCAGCAAGGGGAGGTAATAATCACCGATTTATCGGGCAAACAAATCTACCGCAAAACCTTCAGAGGGTTTGGCAAGCATGAGGAAATACTTGATTTACAGGATATTCCGCAAGGCGTTTATGTAAGTTGCCTGCGTACGAACGGCAAAGTGATGAGCGCTGAAAAGCTGGTTATCGCCCGATAAAGGGGTGATTGAAGCTGACCTTGCAAGAGGGCTGCATTTTCTCCATAAAACAACATGAGCCACCCCAAACGTTGGGATGACTCATGTTTTTATGTGACCACGACTGGAGTCGAACCAGCACATCCGTAAGGACACTACCCCCTCAAAGTAGCGCGTCTACCAATTCCGCCACGTGGCCAATTTTACCCGCCGTAGCCTCGGCGAAGGAGGGTAATTGCTGCTGAATTCGC
>JAEUUS010000485.1 GCA_016787545.1 Saprospiraceae bacterium | reverse complement strand
AACGCCTCTTATTACGGCATAGTGAATTTTGTTGGATGGCATAAACAGTAGTTTAAAACCAATACTCCCCTGCACGTCTACCGTACTGTAAAGTTGGTTATCGGTGGCGCGATATAACCGAATCCTATAGGTTTCACCGGGAGCCGTTGGCGTCCAGGTGAGAAAAACAAAATTTGGGCCGGTGTGCGTAGCTTTAAAATTAAGCGGCGCCTGCAAGAAACAAGGAGAGTCGCTGGTGGTTGTTTCAGCGGAAAAAGTGAGGCTTATCTGGCCAATTGCCAGAAGAAAGATGAGTAGTAGTCTTTTTGTGTTGCGCATGGTGCAAATGGTTAAATAGTGAAGAACTGATGCAAAAGTGGCCCTATCCGGATTCGGAATACAAGGACACTTTTGAGCAGACATTCCTTGTAGTGGCAACAAAAAAGGCCGCCCTCTTTTGCAGGAGAGCGGCCCGGGTTTACAGGTTGGTTTTCGTTGTACAGTAGTTATTGTGCGGATTTGATCACCTTGAAGGTTTGTACTTCGCCATCAACTTCAACGCGCAAGAAGTAGAATCCTGGGGACAGGTGGGCTGTGGAGAGGGTATGGGAGGATTGGTTGGCAGGGATGGTTTCCTGAAGTGCCAGGCGGCCTTCGGAGGAGAAGAGTTGGATGGTAGTTTTTTCCATCTGGGGTTTATCAAAAGAGATGGATAGCTCCTGATCAAATGGATTGGGACTTACAATTCCGGAGATAGATAAATCCTCCTTACCTCGTTCTTTTATGCCAATATGTGTTTGAATAGGCGCCTGCCGGCCTTGATTGGAATATGGAGTTAATCGCTGGATTACAAATGGAACGTTATTATAACTGAATGTTGTTCCATACAATTCAAAAATTGTTTGGGTGTTTTGTCCAGCAGTTATTCTAGCCGCGGGAATATCTTGGTTTTTAAACCTAAAATTAATCACCACATATGGGGCGCTGCAATCAGGCGCTACATCTGGCATGCAATAAAAATTAAATTCGCCATTATCAGTACTGTTCCCGTCTTCAGGTCTTGCAAAAAACCTCAAATTTTCAGTATCAATATCTCGTTCGATATCGAACTTCTCTGAGTAGCTTTCTCCATATTTAATTCGGAAAGTGCTGTATCCAGTATTGTTAAAAGGGCAAGAACTGGTACCACTAAAGCTGCAAGCAGGATCGTTTGAAGATCCTTGGAATCCGCTCACAATTAAATCGAGTATAACACCTGTGGCATTTGGTGAGGTACTGTTGTTTGGGCTGTTCACCCCGTTTTGACAAATTGCGTTAGCCACTCCGTATATAGAAGTGTTGGTTGGGATTGGGATGGTAGCTTCAAAATTTCCGGCGGGAACGATGGTTGTACTCAAAAGTACATTGTCACTTGCACGATACAACCTTATACGGTGTTGAATATTCGGATTTATAAGATCCCAACCAAAAGTTACCCAATCGGGCCCTAAACCTTTAATGTGGAAATTAAAAGGTGCAGGAAGATCACAGGTGTCACCGCCAATTTCTAAAGTAGGCGAACTGGGGTTTAGATTGATTGATTTTGCCTGAATTGTTAAACCCAAAAAAGGGAAAATGAGCAGTGCAGTTTTAAGAAATCGCATGTCAGAATGTGTTTATTTTGATAATTATTGGCAAAAGTATTGGCAATCGTTGTTAAAAAATTGGACACTTTTGCCCATTCATTCTTTTGAGACCATGGTAAACACATATTTGCTGGATGTCATTATTGTTATGCAACCTTTCGAAAGACGGGAATTTCTCCAATGGATTAAAGAAGCGACAGTGGAAAATAATTCGGTGGCTTCAGCAGCCTCCCGGCTTTTTGAAACCATACTGCAAGCCGAGCCAGATTTTTCACTTGATGTTTTATCCAAAGATAACATTTATAAGGCAGTATTTGGTCATGAACTCCAGGTGCAGGGTAAATTGGAAAAGCTAATGGCTGAAGTGAATAAACAGCTCCGCACATTCCTGCTAATCAAAATGTATACTTCAGAGGAGAATGAAATAGTTCATCAAATTCATTGGGCCAAATGGTTGCGGGAAAGAGGTTTGCCGGAAAGAGCAAGGCACTCCTTGAATAAATTGAACTCAATCAGGACTGCGGATCAATTGGAATCACTTGGAAAATACCAAATCAACTTACTTATCGCGGAAGAAGAGCACATGTGGGAAAGCACCTGTAACCGGGTTAAGGGCGACTTACATTTGCCAAAGCTTATTGAAGACCTGGATTTGTATTTTTTGAACTACAGAGCAGATAGAATAAACCGGTACTTGTTGCAACAAAAGGGGGCTCAACTGCCAGATTTGGATCTCTCATTAAGTCATTTCGCATCGTTAACTGAGAAGAGCCTTCAACTCGAAGTTAACCTGAAAATCAGTCAGATCTTATTTTCTGACAGCCCTGATGGCGCAAAAACACTTGAGTTAATGGCATTTATTGCTGAAAACGAACAAAAATTATCAACTGAAAGTATTGATCATGCTTTTGCATTTTTACGAAATTCCTGTACCCTGTTAATCAATGCCGGTCATCTTGAATTTGTGCCAATTCAGCATCAGATTCATCTGGATAATTTAAAAAGAGGATACTTTTTTGTAAATGGAGAAATTTCACCAAATGCCTATGTCAATCTTGTACAAATAGGAACAAGGGCTAATGAAATAGTATGGGCAAAAGAATTTACTGAAATCTATCGGAATAAACTCATTGGAGGAGATTCGGACTTGTTTTTTTACAAATTGAATATGGCCCAATGCTGTTTTTCTGAAGGAAATTTTGAAAAAGCTTCTGATTTTATCCCAGAGTCACCTTCCAATTCTCATTACCACCACATTGCACGCAGGCTTGAACTAAAGATTTATTATGAGTTGGATTCTGACCTTTTACTTTTTAAAATTGATTCATTCAGAAAGTTCATTGAGCGAACAGCATCGAAGATTATTTCAGATAGTATTAAAGAAATGCATTTGAATTTCCTCAAAATCCTCCACCAGCTTGCTCAATCCCCCCCAAAAGACAAAACTCGATCCGCACGGCTCATTAAACGAATTGAAGAAAAAAAATTCATCGCCGAGCGATCCTGGCTCCTGGAAAAAGCCCGGGAATTAGGTTAAATCCGGAACAGCCCTCTGGAAGTGTCCAGTTTTAAACGGCCCATTTTAGTGCAAATAGCGCTAAAACGGGCCGTTTTTTATGGTATTTATTCAAAATGGTAATTCTTAACTAGGAATCTCAGCGCTAAACTGTCCTTGTTCTCACCTTTCCATTACCCCCACTTTTGCAGCATCCTTTCTGAATAGCCGGCATTCAGAATACCAAAACCATCAATCTTTTACCTTCAAACACTTTTCACATGAAAAAGCTTTTGTTTGCCATCCCTGTAGTAGTTGCTGCCCTCATTTTTGCCTTTTGCACCAAAGCAGATGTTCAAACAGATCTGACACAGGTAGCACCTGAGGAGCCAGCTGCTGAACGCGGCACTTGTACACTGATTAATAATCCTTCCAATGCAGCAGCAACACTAACCGTTTGCGGCACAAACCTG
>JAEUUS010000484.1 GCA_016787545.1 Saprospiraceae bacterium | reverse complement strand
AATGCCCGTGAGGGCGCCGAACTTGGCAGGAAATGCCAGGCAGACCTCATCATTTGGGGAGAATACGAAAAGTTTAAGGATTCTATTTCTGTGGATATCCGGTACACTTTCACCGATCTAAATTGGCCCGCAGGTATTGCTGCCAATACCTTCAAGAATGTTAGCGAAATTAAATCCGATCAGATGAAGATCAGCAATATCGATGAAGCAGTACTCCGGTTATGCACTGCGTTAGCATTGCATGAAAATCGAATGGATTTGGCAGAAAAATGGCTTAAAAAACAGCCAAATGCAACGACTCGAGAGGCTACCTGGAAAAAACAACTTGAAGATGCCAAAAAATAGATCAAATTTTCCCTGACGCTATTTTTTGTTCCAATAATGGTGACCGCCGAATACTGTTTGCCTTTTTCCAATACTCAACCGCCTGTGCCGTCTGCCCCTGAAGCGCATATGCATCACCTAAATGTTCCAGAATGGCCGGATGTTGATCACCACCCTTAGCGAGTGATTTTTCATATCTGGAAATAGCCATTGCAAAGTCCTTTTTTGCCATAAAGGCCAATCCAACCTGGTCTACCATATCCAATCGTAAACCTGGATTGTTGGCCGTCATGAGTAATCCTTGTTCTAACTGATTCAGTGCATCATCTGAACGCCCTTTCACATTAGCAGCAACACCATAATAATAGTAAGCCTTGGGCTGATTAGGAAATGCGTCAATGGACTTTTCTGCTGTAACTAACATTTCATCAAATTTCCCTTGTTCCAACAATAAACTCAGCGTATTATCCCAAACAGCAAAAACGGTAGGATTAAGTTGGATACAACGTTGATAACGTTGCAGCGCTTCAACGGATCGGCCTGAATGATAAAACAGGTCTCCCGACAAACTCCAGGCCTTGGCATCATCCGCATGATGTTTCTCCAGCAAAGCGCCTAATTCCAGGATAGGTTGTTGCAGATTCGCACCTTCCGGTGTGTTCAGTTTGGCAAAATAGGGCATAAGCGTCCTTACCTTCTCATCAATGGAAACCTGGGGATCATCGAACAGTGGACGGAATGCTTGTAACCTGGCAACATCTGATTCTTCTTTGCCTCCCGCCAGCGCCATTTTGGCTATTGTATTATCCGGCTGCTTTTGGAGCACCTGTTCATAAGCGATTCTGGCGTTGGTTTTATCCCCCATTTTATCATAAAAGGCTGCCAGTTCCAGGCGGTATTTTAACTCCTGAGGGAAGGCATCCGCAAGTTTTTTGTACTCATTTGCAGCCTTTTTCATATCACCAAGTCCTACAAAAATCACATGCTTTTTGAAAGAAATCACCTCCGATAGCCCTACCAGATCTTCCCATTTATCCAATGCTTTCAAGGCACGTTTTGGATCCTCGTTTTTTAAACTAAGATAGGCCAGTTGTTCATAAAATTCCGGTGTTTCCGGGAATCGCTTAATCAATCCTTCATAAACAGTTACCGCATCCCCTATTCGCCCTACTTTTTCAAATAAATCACCTTGATATACGGCATACCATTCATTATTGGGGGCAATAGTGACCGCTTTCCCAATCGCTTCAATGGCTGACGGTAAATCCCTTAATGCGGTTTGGGTGCGTGCAAGCCCATACCATCCAGCATCAACGGTCGGATGATCGTAAGTAAATTTTTTGTAAAGCTCCAAGGCTTTTTCATGGTGATTCAATAACCGTTCTCGCTCAGCCATTAAGAATTGGCTTTGCCGTTTTACTTCCTCTTCCGGTACCGTCACTTTTGCCCCTCCAATGGTGTTTTGGGCCAATAATGCCACAGGAAACATGAAAAACATCAACAATCTAAAGTTCATTGCCTGCATTTTAATTCCTTTTTTAACGAAGCAGGGTTACCTCACCCTTGCTATAATGTAAAGTCCCGTCGCCTCCACGCCAAAAAATGACGTAAATATAAACGTCTGAAGCGGCAGGTTTACCATTTACCATGCCATCCCATCGCGCATTGGGCTCCGTACTGGAAAACACTTTTTGCCCCCAACGGTTGTAAACATCCATATTTTCTACACTGGCCACTCCCTCTACAATAGCTAACCCAAATCCATCATTTGCGCCATCTCCATTGGGCGTAAATGCATTGGGAAGTTGCACGTCAGGCTTAACAATGGCAAAAGTGATCGATTCTGTCTGCACACAACCATTCGGCGACATCACCGTAACCAAATAAGTAACTGAATCGCTGGTAGTAACTGGAGTGACCGTGATTTGCTGGGCACTTCCAATCGCCGAAGCATTTTCTTCCCATTCAAACGTAAAATTATTGACATTGGTACCAGGAATAAAGGCATCAAGCAAAATAGACTCGCCAGCATTGATTCTGTTTGTATCCGGATCTGTTACCAATTTTATACTGAAATTGGGCAATATGGTCACCTGAACACTGTCCAGATAAAGACATCCATCTCCGTACATAAATTGCAGATCATAATGGGTATTTTGATCCGGGGTGACTATAAAGGATGGCACAGCACCTCCTGGCTCCCATAAATAGGTGCCGGTAAGAAAGGCGTCTGCTGTTATGGTCAGTGGCTCGCCGGCACAAATGGTGGTATCCGCACTTACCATCATTTGTGGATTGTAAACGGTAATATCAACCTCATAGGTTTTAGCACAACCGTTTAACATTGTCACCACTTGATAAGTGGTTGATTCCTCCGGGTATAGTATCGATGGGGTTGGTTCATTTGAACTAAAATTTGCTGGAACAGAAGACCATGCATATGTGGCGCCTGGTGTTGTCACAGTGTTCAAAATCACACCTTCGCCCGGACAAAGCAGCGAATCTGCCGGGAATTGAACCTGAGCAACTTCCCCCTGAACTGAAATAACAACAGAATCTTCCTGCAAACAGTGAAAATTAGGACCCGGGTACCTGTACTGAACAACGTAGGTGGTTGTTCCTGCAGGAGAAACCGTGATTGCCTGACCTGACTGACCTGTATTCCATTGAAATATTCCAGGATAATTACCAGAGGCATTTAACAGCGTTGATAATCCTTCACATATGGTATCGTTTTCACTAACCATCAAATTCCCGGGAGGGATCACCTGAATGGTAAATTGTTGTTGAACAGTACATCCATTTTCCAGGGTAACCAGATAGGTGGTCGTTTGACCGGGAGTATCTAAGGGTTGAGCCTCAGTAGACATAAAGCCTGCCGGAAATGAAGTCCAGGAATAATCCACTGTTGGGTCTTCCAACTGATTCAACAAAATACTCTCTCCGAAACACAAGGTGTCGTTCGGAAATTGAAAAACAGGTTGTTGATTTACTTCAACATTTACCGTTGCAGAAGCAACACAACCATTCGGAGCTTCAGCCGAGTAGGTATAACTGGTTGAAATTAAAGGATTTGCAGTAGGATTTGTGCAGCTTGTGCAGCTTAACCCTGTCGAAGGGGTCCAATTTGGGTTGGATAAGCCTGTCGAATTGGATACCAGCAATTGGACACTTTCTCCTAAACAAATTTGTGGGGCTACAGGTGTAATACTAAGCTCCGCTACTGGTTTAACCTGAATTAAGGCGTTGGCCGTGTCAATACAAGCTCCATTTTGAGTAATTCTTTGATAATGAGTGGTTTCTGAGGGCTGGGCCAGCAGAAAATAGGTGTCATCCAACAGGTTTTGTCCAGGGTTTTCGATCCAGGTAAATTCCAGATTGGGGAAATTGGCCCCAGAATAAGATGGAGACAACAAAAGAACCGGTTCTCCGGCGCAAACGATGGTGTCTGAAGGAAAAATGTCGAGTGCTGCAGGCAAGCTATCTACCTTGATTACAACGGTTTCTTTCCTGATACAACCGGGCAAAGTCGCTGTTAGTGTATAATTTCTGGAAACAGTAGGGCTGGCAAGTATGAATTGTCCATTGGGTTGAACCTGAACTTGGGTTAATGGCGTCCAGTTGAGATTTACGTTGGATGGCGAAACATTCACCTGGATGGGTACGCTGTTCCCTTTGCAAATGGTGGTATCCGTTACACTAAGCTCAAGATCCAATTGAACAACTGCCACTGTTACCGTTCTTACAGACTGACATGCTCCGGAAATGGCCGTCAGCGTGTACACTGTGGTTTGTAATGGTTTAGCAACCGCGTTGGGATCTGAGGCGCTGCTCAACGATCCGTCATTGGGTGTCCAACTGTAGGTGGTGGCTGGCTCAGGCGCCAAATAACTCAACTTAATACTTTGTCCGCTACAAATACTGGTATCCGGTATAACAGAAATTACAGGCACCGCAGATACAACCACAGAATCGGTCACATTCTGACATACTCCAACCACTTTTACCTGATAAACCGTTGTAACGGTTGGGCTGGCGAAAGGATTAGGACAATCATTACAAGACAAACCGGCAGTTGGGCTCCATGCGTAGGATAATCCTCCACTTGCCAAAAGTTCAATGGCACTACCATCGCAGGAAAATGTATCATTACTGACCTGAACAGGAGGCGTTACAGGTCCAAATACCCCTTCGGTAGTTCCTGAAAAATCGATCGCAATGCCTTCCTGTTGAATATTGCCTTCAAAATCATCCAACAATACCACGTAAAATTTACCCGCCTGAACATCCAATCTTCTGACAAAATCATCGGCCGTACCATTTGGCGGATCGGTGCCTGGTGTTGCCGGACTTCCGCAATCAAAATTATCCAGCACCGGCAAGCCCGTTACCGGATGAATATCTGCAAGCCCGGTCAGGTCCGGACCTTCATCCCAGGATGACCGAACAGGTTGATTATTAGCCGCAAAATCGCACATGTCGTCAAAGCTATCAATGGGGCCCCACACATTGAAATCAATATCGGATGCCTCGTCAGGATTAGCAGACTGTACAGCAAAACCAAATTTACCGTCTATCTGTGCCTGAAAGTAAAAAAAGGAAAAATTGTACTCCGGACTGGTCGTAAAAAAACAGCCGGCATTTATTCCATCCTGTATAAAATTGGGGTCGCCCTGTGCTGGAGTTAAAGGCATAAACTGGGGCGCATTATCACACCCGTTCAGATTAATGGCTGTTTCACAAGTTGCATTAGAGGGTAAACTCGGAGGAGGGGCATCACAGATTTCAGGAGAACATTCCCAGGTCATTTGGAAGCCTTCATTTTCGAAACTGTTATCAGATTCGAATTGAATAGTGACGCAATTTGACGGCAATTGAAGCTCAAAATTTGTTCCAGTGCCTTCGAGAATCTGAATCAGCGTCAGGTTCCCGGCAGTCCCTTCCAGTATTCGGATAAAATCAAAATCTGTTTCTGTATCATAGGATAAGAAGTTGAGTTTGATGCATTTGTGGAAATCGGAAGGACATATTTCGAAGGATAGATTCTCATCACTTTGATAATCTTGATTGGGACCGCCTGAATCCCACAAAGTGCCCGTACAGGTAGACGCCCCAGAAGATTCGCCCATATTAATGTCAGGGATGTATGGATTAATGCACAATTTGAATGTTCCGGCATTGGAGCCTGCGGTTGCTGAATAATCATTAACTCGAACAAAATAAGGTACTCCCGGTGTTAATCCAAGTAATTCCAGGTGAACCTCGTTTACATTTAAAGGCGCCGCCGAACAGCCTATTTCAGCCAACCCATTGAAAATACAATCTCCCCGATAAATGGCAATTTGCGGCATCTCAAGGGTGCCGTTTCCACCTGCATCGCCCCAAACGTCTACGACGATATCTAAAATACTTCCGTCAGCAGGCAACGTGAATTGAAACCAGACATCTCTTTCCGCAAGGTTATTCCAGCAGGATGGAATATTAAAGGTTCCGTCAACAATACTGGTCGTTGCATTGACATTGGTGAACTGTGCGGGTTGTGAGCAATACGGCACTT
>JAEUUS010000476.1 GCA_016787545.1 Saprospiraceae bacterium | reverse complement strand
AGTTATTGGCCAGGGAAAAAATACTGAATTGTAGCGGAGCCGGGTCTGTAAGGGTATACAAATCCGATGCGGTACAACCTCCGGCATCTGTTACCACCACCTTGTAGGTATCGGCAACAAGGTTTGCCGGATCCTCGACATTGGTAAAGGCCGGACCAGACAAACCAATGCTCCAGGCATAAACATATGGAATAGTGCCACCGGTTACCGTCAAATTGATGGCGCCTGTTGCGCCGCCAGCGCAAAGCGGATTGACAACAACACCGGATAGTTGAAGCTGCTGACTTTCATCCACCAACGCTGTGGCAGTTTGCGTACAACCAGATGCATCCGTTACGGTAACAGTATAAGTACCCGCCGCCAGGTTGCTTAGGTCTTCCGGATCGATGGCGCCAGGAATATGCTCCCAGTCAAACAAATACCCCGGATTACCACCTGCGATGGTGAGGTTGATCCATCCTTGCGAGGTTCCAAAACATATGTTCGGCGAAACGCTGGCATTCACCTGAATGGCCGAACTGCCCGGCACTTGAAAAATTTGGGTAATCGTGCAATTCAACTGATCCGTAACCGTAACCGTGTATGTTCCGGCAGGCAAGTTTCCAACATCTTCCGTGTTACTACCCTGGCTCCAGATAAAAGTATAGCCGGGTGTACCACCTGTTACCGACAAATTAATGGCGCCTGTATTGGCTCCTGAGCAAAGCACCGGCGTTACTACTCCTGTTACATCCATGGTTGTATTGTCCTGAATGGTAACCGAAAGTGTTTTGGTACAGCCCTGACCATCTGAAACTGTCACGGTATAAACGCCGGAACACAAATTGGGTGGATCTTCCTGATTGTATCCATCGCTCCAGAAATAACTGAAAGGACCAGAACCATTAACCGTTAAATCCACAGAACCATTACAACCTCCGGCACAAGACGCATCCTGGGTGCTGGCAGAAAGGGTCATAGCAGATGTTTGGCCAACAAAAATGCTGGCTGAATTGGTACAACCAAATACTTCCGTTACGGTTACCGTATATAATCCCGATACCAGTCCGACAATATTCTGTGCGATTGAACCATTAGACCAATTGAAGGAATAGGCAGGCTGTCCACCGAACACCGTAAGCGTGATAGCCCCATCATTGCCATTACAACTGGCATCTGTTGGTGTCAGGATAAGATCCAGATTGGAAGCACCCTGCTGGATAATGAAGTTGGGAGTTATGGTACAACCTGCAGCATCTGCTACCGTTACCGTATAAGTACCCGTACATTTATTGAATATATCCTGATTGGGTTCCCCGGAACTCCATTGATAGGTGTAAGGAGGCAAACCGCTTGTAACAGTAATATCAATCACTCCATTACAAAGAACACCACAATCGGAATTCGTAATATTGGCTGTTATCGCGAGGCCATATCCTAATTTTACCAGTGCTGAAACAGAAGCCGTACAACCGGATGCATCTTGCACAGTTACCGAATAGGTTCCTGGAAACAAATTCTGGATATCTTGTGTTCCAGCACCTGTACTCCAAAAATATTGCAGTGGAGCCTGAAAAGTTCCACCAACTGTCAGATCAATGGCGCCATCATTCTGGTTCGTACAGGTAGTATGCGTAACTTGTGTACTAAGCGTAAACGACGGCCCTGATGTCAGATTAACTGAATACTCATCAGAACAAGTACCTCCTGCATAAGTAATGGTAACGGTATGCGGACCTTCTCCCAACCCGGAAAGATCCTGTGCCGTATCTCCCGTACTCCATTGATATTCAAATGGTCCGAAAATTCCGGTTACCGTCAGGTCAATGGCGCCGCCAAACGGGTTTTGACAGGTAGGATGGGTAACATCCAGATCCACCGTAATTGTGGAGGTATCCTTTACCTCACCTTCTGCATAATATTGGCAACCCAGCGCATCGGTGATGGTAGCGGTATAAGTACCTATAGTAATATTGATTAATGCCGGTTGAACACTTCCATTCGACCACAAATAATCATACGGGGCCTGGCCCTGACTCATATTCAACCATATTCCACCCAACTGACCCGTGCAGGAAACATCCAGGATGGAGAGATCCTGTGCCGGGACAAGCGTTCCGGGATGTATAGTCACCATATCGGTCTTAGTACATCCATCTAAGGTGTTGGATACTGTCAGCTGATAATCTCCTGCCTGGTCCACCACCGGGCTCAATGTGTTAGCACCAGAAACAATATTACCGTTAGCGGTTGTCCAATGAAACTGGAATTGGCTGCCGGGTGGATTGGGCGCTGTACCATTAAGGGTAACCTGCCCATTACCGCAGGGCAGCCCCTGGTCCGGGCCGGCGTCTACTACGAAAGATTCAATTACCGTGACGCCAGCTTTTCGGGAACAACCCAGCATGGTGTTGGTTACATTCAGCTCATACAATCCCGGAGCATCTACAGTTAGCTGCAGGGTCGTTTCTCCCGACACGATATGTCCGTTAAGGGTTGTCCATTGATAGGTGTATTCCGGACCAGCTGAAGTATTGGGTGCATCGATAACCACCTGGGATTGGTTACAACTCAAGTTTGGCGGAGGAACGATACTGACTGATGGAAATGTATTATCAGCCCAAACAACAATATGATCCACTACTGAGCATCCTTCAATCAGGCTGGCGACCGTTAGCGTGTAAAAACCAAATTGGGTTACCTCTATTACTGGTTGGTGTATATCTACGCCATAATCAAAGGTACCGGTAAAAGTGCTCCATTCATACGTAAAATCCGGTCCCTGACTGGTACCACTTCCACCGATCAGATTAGGCGCCGAACCACAGGAGGCAAATATTTCATCCGGCCCGGCATCAGCTACCGGATAGGTGGGACTTATTTCCACCGTAGTTTCTGAAGTAACCGTACAGCCATTTGCGTCTGTAACCGTAACCATATAGGTTTGTGCCAGGTTGGTACTCAACACATTGCCATTGGTGCCATTTGACCACACAAAAACATATGGTTCAATCCCGCCGGTTGCAGTAGCCGTAACCTCTACCGTTGGATTATTACAGGTTACAATACCATCATCATTCAGGTAACTGAACAGGACCTCTGGCGGACCAACCACCTCTCGTGTTAGTGTAACCTGGCAGCCCAAGTCATCCGTTACGGTCACCGTATAGGTGCCAGCCACCAGATTAAATATGTCTTCACTCGAGGCGCCACTTGACCACTCTATGAATATTGGTAAAGTTCCCCCGGTTATAGTCAAATCTATTCCCCCGTCTTGCAAGCCAAAACAGGATTCATTTGTTACAACAGCGTCTAAAACGATGTTGCACTGGGCATCTGTCCGCTGTGCCAACAAAAGCAGCACAAGGAAGATAAGTTGCGAAATAATGCGGTTGATTTTCATAAGCGTTGTCGTCTTTTACATGGTGACGTCTATTGCCGGGGGAGCGTATAGACTTTCATGATGCAAATGTTCGGGCAGATGCTGGATACGCCAAAGACATTTTTTTCAAATTGTACACAGGATAAAT
>JAEUUS010000462.1 GCA_016787545.1 Saprospiraceae bacterium | reverse complement strand
ATGAACTAATGTCAAACAACCCATCATGATTAGCCATTTAATTCATCGTTCCTTGAATACAAGCAGGAAAGCTGTTCTTCCAAAAAGCATTGAAAATGTGATGTTTTGCAAAGAAGATAGATGTAATGAGTGGGGGATTCCCGGCCACTCGTTGAAACGAGTGGTTACAAGATTTTAGATGTGGTTCGTGCTGAATTAAGCTGTTCACTGTAATTCCCCTTTTCTTATGTCATACCTAAAAAAGACAAAACTTGTGGGTAATCGATAGCCCTAAAGGACGGGGCTTCCCAAATTAAAAATGCGTACCCTTATAGAGGCAAAATCACGAAATTGGAAATCAAACAAACCGGAAATTAATTCTTACTGTTCTATATCAGCATTGTCCAATTATCTTTTAACCACCACCTTAAACAATACCCCATCTTTCACACCTGCCTTCAGTAAATAACACCCCGAAGGCCAATCCGTCAGATCTACCCCGGCCTCCAGTCCTTCCGGCGCATTCCGATAAACCACCCGCCCATGCAAGTCTGTAATTTCTAATACATTCATCGCCTGTGTAGCTTTTACCAATACGCGATCTGCCGCCGGATTGGGGAATACGGTAATCCCATGCCCTGCAAAAGCAGCCTCCTCCACCCCCACCAACGGGCTCCCCACGGCCTCCCAACTGGAAGCCAGACTGTTGTCCAAATCCACACTGATCAACCGCAAATAACGCCCGTTCCCGTCGGCATCCGGCCAGGGAGCATCGTCGCGGTAATGTACCCGGTCTATTTCATTGCCAAAAGCATCCAACAGGGTAAGCAACTGATCGGAATTGGATAAATTCCGACTGAACTGCCCAAATGGCGCAAAGCCATAGGTTTGTTGAAAAGCGCTGGCATCGCTGGCCAGAAATACCGACTCGCCGCCAGCCAAATATACCCCCGAAGGAAACTGATAGGCCAGACCTAAACCGCCAAAATACACGCCCGTGAGGTTTACCTGATCGGTGCCGACATGGGTGATTTCCAGAAATTCCAGCCGGTCTTCTTCCAAAATATCCGGCGTAGCTTCCGGATGGTATTGGATTTTGGAAATCACCAGCGGCGGGGTACTCACATTCGTACAGGCGCTGAAGTTGCTCAGTTTGGAAGTCATCCAGGGTATGCGCAGATCAAGCCAGTTTTTTAACACATTTACAGCAAACTGATGGTTCACCACCGTGCCCCAACGGGCGTTTTCCCGCACAGCCGCCTCGCTGATAATGGCTACCGTGGAGTCAATGTATTGCTCCAAACGCAGCGGGTTCAAGGGCATGCCGGGCTGCGTGAGCTGATTCCAGCGCCGCGCCATATAGCACTTAAAGGTCTGATTATTAAACAAATCACGGATGTACTTGGGCCCCTCGTTACTGCCATTGTAAAACTGCCAGACATCCGTTTTGCTCCGGTCAAACCCAAACTCAAACAGGTCGTTCCCGTAAGTCAGGTTCATGTCCCAAATCGGTCCGGCGCGCAGTTTGCCATCCCGGTCTTTGTGGTAATAGGTGCTGTAGGTGTAAGCGTCTGCATTGCTGGCCAGTTCATTGATCAGGATAAAATCCACAAACGAAGGCAAATCAATAATGGCCGGAAATCCTGTGGTAATGGAAGCGTTGTTGGCTGTACACACCGATTGCAGGTTCACAAAAACAGATTTAATGTAGTTGTTCTGTGCCGCCGTTACAACTGCCGGATCGGGCCAGTCATGGATGAATTCATTGTCGTTAAACCCAATATGGCTCGACATGGCCCAGGCTATCGGGTCGCCGCCGGTGGGCTTGTCGGTTTTGGTGATGTATCCTCCGGAAAGCGCAGGCTGCTGCTGGTCGGTCGGGTTGATTTTCACCACGTTAACCCGGTTTTTATCCGGCTTGATTTTTTCCCCCAGGAAATACAAGCCTCGGTAATCTCCGTTTACCACCACCTCGCAATATGCGGTTCTGATGGCGTATTGCCCGATTTGCCTGGAAAGGTTGTGCGAAAGGTAATCCCGAATCAGAGAGGGGTCGGAGCTAAGGCCATGCAGCACCCAATCGTTTTCCTCCGGCATGCCCATCAGACTCACGTTGTTATTGGTGAAGTTATCAGCCTGCAAGGTGGTAAAACCATAGGCTTTTTTGGGAAACACCTGCGAATAGGAACCGCGTATTTCTATGTCCACCCTTCCGTTGTAGTTCAAAAAAGCGGCAGAATCCTTGTCGGTCACGTAGTTCCGCAAACCCGGACCCCGGTAAATAATTTTCATGGTACCCAACACGCCCGGCTCGTCCGGTACAGGCGCATTGTTGTCGGTGTTGATGAGTACGATGGGCAGATTGCTGCTGACGAACCCCTGCGCGTGCGCAATGTGTGCGCAAAGCAAAAACGAGAGGAGCAGGAGTGTTGACTTCATGAATGACTGTGTGTTTGCGAGGGGCTAAGATGGGGAATTATTGGATAAGCGGAACAGGTTAACGGACATCTGCCAACGTTGATCGCAATTTAATAAAATATTTTTATAACTTTGGAAAAACATTTAACCGAAACAGACTAAAATGTCAAGCTTTTATTTGACATTTTAGTGTAAACATCAAAGTAATGAAAACAATCATTTTGCTGCTTGCAGGCTTTTTATGCCTGATTCAAACCGCCGGCGCGCAAAATCATCCGGCCAACGACCTGGTCTTTTCAACAGCAGATACCAGCGATGGATATCTGAGACCCCGGCGCATGATCCAGACCAGCGATGGTGGGTTCCTCGTTGCCGGAAAGTTTTTTGATCAGGGTTATATAACCAAAATACAATCCTGCGGCACGCAGGTCTGGATGCGTACCTATGCCTTTGGCGATGAAACAGAGCTTTTAAGTCTTGTAGAATTGCCTTCCGGCGAAATCGCGGCTGTTGGCTCCTGCGACAATTGTGCGCCAAATGATTCCACGCTGAAAGCGCTTGTTATTAAAACAGACCAAAACGGGCTACTCCTGGCCGATACTACGCTGGGCAACCTAAACCTCAGTGCCCTGGCAACAGATATTCTTCTGAATGAAGATCAACAACTTGCTGTAACAGGCTACCTGACCATCGGTCCCGGGTTTTTACCCAGCAATGCATTTATGGCGATTATGGCTCCTGAATCCTTACAAACGCCAGATTGGAATACGTATCATCAGTTATTTTACGACTATAGTAATGCGATAACTCAGACCCAGGAAGGGAATTATGTACTGGCAGGTCGCTCCAGCCCGGCGCTTTTTTCACCCGTTCAGGCACAGGTTTATTGTACAGATGCCGCCGGGAATTTACTTTGGAGCCATGCATCACCTTATCAAAACAGTCAGTTCAATGATGTAACCCAGGCAGCCGACGGGCGTATCGTGGCACTTGGCGATCGTTTGGTGGATGCCAATGTTGGGCGGGAATTATTTATGCTGGTGTTGGAAAAAGAAACCGGCGCCGTGTTGCAGGAAATCACGCTGGGAAGCGAGGATGATGATGCCGGAAAATCCATTCAAAGCGTCGAAAATGGATTTCTGATTGGAGCGATTTATGGCATGCCAAGGCAGCAAGACTGGAACAGACGCGACTGGGTGCTGCGCCTGGATACTCAATTTAATATGGTTGATCAATACTTCCGTGATGACTACCTGCTGGCACATAGCATGGTTAATGCTTTACCCTTATCTCCTGACGGACGCTGGTTTGTGTATTATGCACAGGTAAGTTTTTTTACGGCCAACCAAATCCTGTTCTACAAACACACAGACCAAGGCTATCGGACTTTGCTGGAAAATGCCCCTTCCAATCATCAGCTTACGCCCAGAAATTTGCAAACCAATAAGGGCGACATCCGTATCAAAGGCGCCGTGGCGCCCGACCAATACGATGCCTTGCGTCTGGACATCTTCCGCAACCATCAACTCTTTCAAACCTTTCTGGATGACACACCCCAAAATTTTGATTTTCAACAACAAATGGAGGCAGAGTTAGCAGAATATACCTATCGACTGACGGGTGTCAAAGGTTCAATCAATACCCTTGAACTGGAGGCCTGCGATCTGGTAGCCGGCGACGTATATTTGATTCAGGGTCAGTCAAATGCCGTGGCAGGCTTACCCCTGCAAGATGCTGATCATGCCTACCGTCATCACACTTCCCCTTATATCCGGAATTTTGGGCTGAAATTCAAAAACGACACCCTTTTTACCTGGAAAAAGGAAGAGACCGGATGGCTGGATTTTAATGATAACATAGTAGGCCAATGGGGCATATTAATGGCCAAAAATATAGTAGATCAACACCAGATACCCGTAGCAGTGATCAACGGAGCGGTGAGTGGAATTGCTATCGACAGTCTTTCACCGCCCAACAGCCGGTATCAAAA
>JAEUUS010000400.1 GCA_016787545.1 Saprospiraceae bacterium | reverse complement strand
GTGTTTCAGAAAAATTAGGATTTCTCCTTTTTTTATTTACCTTTGACTTGTCTAACAAGCATCTCAACCCACAGGCAGGCCATTTTCAATCAGAATTTTTAGGTTCAATTTGATTTTGCTGCATTTAGTTGATGCTCATTTTTTTCATTATTTTCTTTTTCAGCAATGAACATTTTCGTAGCAAAATTGAACTATGACACCAATGAAGGCACTCTCCGTGAGGCTTTCGAACAATTCGGCGAGGTATCTTCCTGCTCTATCGCTTTCGACAAAATGACGGGCCGTTCCAAAGGCTTTGGCTTTGTTGAGATGGACAACGACGACGAGGCGCAAAGCGCTATCGACGCCCTCAATGAAACAGACATCGATGGTCGTACCATCGTGGTAAAAAAGGCTGAACCACGCGAAAGCCGCGAACCACGCGGCGGCGGTGGCTATGGCGGCGGCAATCGCGGTGGCGGTGGCTACGGCGGTGGCAATCGCGGTGGCGGTGGCTACGGTGGTGGCAATCGCGGTGGCGGTGGCGGCTACGGCGGCGGTGATCGTCGCGGTGGCGGTGGCTACGGCGGTGGCAATCGCGGTGGCGGTGGCGACCGTTGGTAAACCACTTCAGCGAACATAAAAAAAGCGCGGGGCATGATTGCTCCGCGCTTTTTTTATGCTTACCCTGGAAGCCAGGATCGATAATAATCCCCGGATTCAATGCCAACCGCATGCTCTGTCATAAGTAAGGGACGGAAGGTGTCAACCATCACAGCCAGCTCCCGGGTTTCTTTCTGGCCGATACTTTTTTCCACTGTGCCCAGATGCGGGCCATGTGGAATGCCGCCCGGGTGCAGGGTAATCATACCCCGTTCCACATGTTTACGGCTCATAAAATCTCCATCTACATAATACAATACCTCGTCTGAGTCAATATTAGAGTGGTTGTATGGTGCCGGAATGGCTTGTGGATGGTAATCGTACAAACGGGGAACAAAGGAACAAATCACAAAATTACAGCCATCAAAGGTCTGGTGCACGGGAGGTGGCTGATGGACCCTGCCGGTTATGGGTTCGAAGTTGTGGATACTAAAGGCGTACGGATATACATAACCGTCCCAGCCAATTACATCAAAAGGGTGGTTCAGGTAATGGTAAGGGTAAATGTTGTCCTGCTTTTTGATGTAAAACAGGAAATCTCCCTTTTGATCAAAGGTTTGCAGATCCACCGGTTTGCGAATATCCCTTTCACAAAACGGGGAATGTTCCAGCAACTGACCGAATTCATTACGGTATCTTTTGGGTGTTGTAATCGGACCGTTGCTTTCAACGATGAGCAAACGGTTGTCGGGCGTATCAAAATGTAGTTGGTATGTAGTACCCCTGGGGATAATCAGGTAGTCTCCATATTCAAAAGAAATGGAGCCATACATACTCAGGAGTTTCCCCGTGCCTTCATGTACAAAGATCATCTCATCGGCGTCGGCATTTTTATAGAAGTAGTCCGACATGCTTTTCCGGGGAGCGGAAAGGATGATTTTGCAGTCATTGTTGACCAAAACCGGCTTTCTTGAGTGGAGATAATCATCCTCTGGCGCGATATGAAACCCATTCAGGCAACGATGTTTCAATTGTTTATCGTGTACCGTTTTAGGTGCAATGCTGTACGGATCGCCTACCTGTACAATTTGTGTTGGGGCATTAGCGTGATACAACAGCGAGTAGTTATTGCTAAACCCTTCGGTGCTGAACAGCTCCTCATGATACAGGGTTCCGTCCGGTTTTCGGTATTGGGTATGCCTTTTGGAAGGGATTTGTCCCAGGGAATGGTAATGCATAGATTGTAATTTGGACGATTTGGCTGGCGCTTAATGAGATTGACGGCAAAGGTAGCGCAATCTAGTGGTGAAGTTACTAAGTTGCTTCACCACTGGCATCAGAGTCCCGGTATTTGTGTCAGGGCTTTAGCAATTTTTGCCGGATCTCCATGCTCGAAGGTAGCCTTCCTTATATCTGGAGAAACATTCACATCCAGGTTATGTTGGTAGGTTTTGTCGTAATAACTCAGGGCAATTTTGGCTGCCTCGGTGTAATCTCTGTTAGCGAGTGCTTCAGAGGCTAATTTAAGGTTTAGTCCACCGAGTTTAGAGGCAATTTTATCAAAAGCCAGCTGGAGCTCGGCGGGATCAGTCTGGACGTAATCAGTCAGCAAATTTTGCAAGCGGTTTTCAATAGGAATTTCGATGTTGACCAGAGGAGCGGCTTTCATTTTATCCCAAAAAAGCAGTGGAATAAACACTCTTCCGATGCTTTTGCTTTCATTTTCAATCCAAATCCGTTTCGAGGGGGCTAATTTGGAGATTGTTGAATACAAATCATTTTCAAACTGTTCAACCGTAGGTTGGGGCAGCTCTCCAATGGAGCCAAATGCTGATCCTTTATGGTGCGCTATCCCTTCCAGATCAATGATTTGTTCGCCCAAATCCCGGAGCGCATGCAGCACTTTGGTTTTGCCGGATCCGGTTCTTCCGCCTACTATGATGAGTTTCAGGTTGAATTGCCCGAAATGTTCCAGTACATGTTGTCGGTAGGCTTTATAGCCGCCACCCAGCGTAACCACCTCGAAACCTGATTGTCGAAAGAGCCAGGCCATACTTCCGCTGCGTTGCCCTCCGCGCCAGCAATGCACGGCCAACCTTCGATCTGGCGCCAATATTTTGGCTGTTTTGACAAAGTCGGCCATTTTAGGGCCAACAATGCGCAATCCGAGTTCCATGGCTTCTTCTTTGCCCGTTTGTTTGTACATTTTACCTACCTGAGCTCTTTCTTCGTCTGTAAAAAGTGGAAAACTCAAAGCGCCCGGGATGTGGCCCTGTGCATATTCACCTGGAGACCGAACATCCAGCATGACACAGCCAGTAGTCAATTGTGCAACAAAATCGGATGGACCTAAAACTGCTTGCATAAGCCGCGAAGGTAGGAAATTGTTGGAGTAGGGGATATGCCTGATTCAAGGGCTTTGCCATAAGTCTGATAAAAAAACGAAGCCATCAGGGATTGCTCCCCAATGGCTCCTACCTGAAAAATGACCACGAATATGGACTATATTGGATCACCTATTATTTATAATCAATAATGCCCCCCAATGACTTAAAATGACCCCAAATGACCCCCAAATGACTCAAAATGACCCCCAAATGACCCCAAAATGACCCCCAAATGACTCAAAATAACCCCAAATGACCCCCAAATGACTCAAAATAACCCAAAATGCCCCCCAAATGACTTTTATCAATTACTCGTTACCCTTCCAGACCCTGATACTGCCGTTTTTACCTTGCCTTTTACACCCAGTTTAACATCACCTGAACCGCTAATGGCTACCTCTGCTGAAGAGCCAGCGAGTGAAGACGCATCCACTTCACCGGAACCACTGATCGCGATTTCCTGTTCTTCGGCGCGTCCGCTGAGTTTCATATCACTGCTTCCCGAAATGGCAATGTCAAGATCCTGAACATCCAGTTCTCCGGAAAAATCACCTGATCCGCTGGAGGCATATTCAAATTCTTTGGCTTTCAATACGCCCTGGATAGCAACGTCTGAACTCCCGCTATTGGCCACAGACTTTAGTGACTTATAGGTTACGGTGATGGTAGCATCAAAGTTGTGGTAGCTTCCTTTCTTCGTTTGGATTTTAAGTACACCATCCTTAACAATCGTTTCAATATTGTCTGGTTCGATTCCCTTGACGGATAGTTGAACGCTTTCAGCATCTCCTTGTTTTAGGTAGACTTTGTCGAACCCACCGGAAATGCCAATTTTATCAAAGGAACCAAGTGATCGGGTTACTGTGTTGTTTTGCGCTAATAAACTTAGCGGAAAGAGCATTAATGCAAGGATTTTGACTGTCATAGTTAATTTTTTAGTGATGAAAGATGTATGCGGAAGGACATAACTTTGAACAAACAGGTTGCATAAAATTTTGTCAAACGGCGCAAACCTCAAATTACCATTACTTTTGCCCCCTCATGGACCACCCAAAAAGGGAAAACACCATTGTAAAGACCACACACGGCGTATA
>JAEUUS010000397.1 GCA_016787545.1 Saprospiraceae bacterium | reverse complement strand
ACCTTTCCAACGTTTTGTAAACGGTCAATTCAACCCTCATCCGAATTTCTTCTTGTATATGGACGCTTCTGAACAACAACTGCTTTCGGCCCTGAGGTTTGGCAACGAGGATGCGTTGCGTCAAATTTTCAATCGCCATTATCCTTTATTATTGACAGACATATACCGGTTGATTCCGGATGAAAGCACTTGTGAGGACCTGGCGCAAGAGTTGTTTGTAGATTTATGGAATAAACGGGAAAGCATTGACATTCATACTTCTCTAAGGGCGTATTTGCGAAGAGCTGCAGTCAACAAGTCGCTAAACCATATTAAATCAAGCAAAAGGATTCAATTTGATGACCCGGAGGATTTGAACCGTATTCCAGATTCAACTGAACAGGACATTCAAATAAAGGTCTCACAGGAAAGTATTGAATCAGCACTTCATGCAGCCATTGACACTTTGCCGGAAAAATGCAGGCTAGTATTCAATTTGAGTCGTTTTGATCAACTTTCCCACAAAGAAATTGCGGAGAAGCTGGGCATTTCGGTAAAGACCATTGAGAATCAAATTACCAAAGCCATGAAAACACTCCGTGATGTGATGACGCAATATGGTGAAATGTCGCCGGTTGTCATTTTATGCCTAAAATGGTGGATAATTTCATAGGGGTACGCTTACCCAAGTTTGTCTATAAGGCAGAAAACCAGGTAGAAGATACCAAAACAGAATATGAAAGAAAGTGAATACCTCATACTATTGGAAAAGCAACTCAGCGGAGATATCTGTAAGGAGGAGCTTACCACCCTTGAGCAATGGCTGAGTGCATCGGATAAAAACCGTGAGCTAGCTGCCGGCTTCAGGCAAATTTGGGAGAAAACGACATCCTATGGAAAAACTTTCCATCCGGATCTTGAACGTGATTTTGCAAAAGTACAGGCTCGTATTCAGTCTGTCCGCCCAATGCGCGCTACCTGGAGTCGGCCCTTACTTCGGGTTGCTGCCGGCCTTGCGATCCTGGTTGCAGCTTTTTGGTCATGGCAAAATCTGTCTGGCCCGGAGGTTCAGGAAGTTATGGCTGTTTCAACACAAAAGATGTTGGATTTGCCAGATGGCACTCATGTTTGGCTGCAAAAAGGCAGCAGTTTGGTTTATGCGAAAGGCTTCAGTGGAAATACCCGTGAAGTAATGTTGAAAGGAGAAGGTTTTTTCCAGGTGAAGCATGATCCGGAACATCCCTTTCAGGTGAAATTGGAAACCGGGGGCTTTGTGGAGGTATTGGGAACCGAATTTGATATCAAGCAGGAGGCTGGCCACACGGTTGTAATTGTTCAGTCAGGCAAGGTTCGTTTTTCACCACAAGCTGATATTGAAGGCCCCCAGCTTACTGCAAACCAAAAAGCCGATTTCGATCACGCCGCTGGCAAGATCACGATATCCAGGACAGATAATTTAAATGAGTTGGCCTGGCAGAAAGGAGGACTCACCTTTATCTCTACACCATTAAAGCAGGTGGTCAAAGATTTGGAGTTATATTATGGTGTAACTGTCCGACTCGAGAACCCGGAGATGATGGAATGTCCGCACAGTGCTCCGCTAACCAACCAACCTATTGAAAAAGTGTTGGAGTCCATTTCGCTCACGCATCAACTAAGGGTTGAAAAAACGGATAAAGGTGGATACATCCTTTCCGGTGGCGCCTGTAATTAAAAGGCACGAGGTGGAAGAAGACACAAAGACACAAAGACACAAAGGGCAGGCTAAAAGCCTGCCCTTTGTGTTACCTATACGGGCAGCGCAGCTGCCTAAAACTTAGCGTCTTCGTGCCTTCGTGTCTTTGTGTAATCACCCAATAACGCTTCGTGCCTTCCCCCACTTCGAGCCTTCTCAAGTCATCATTGACCAGATATCTTCGTATGGAATAATCTCCACGGCGAAGGTTTGTCCGGCAACCTGAGGCTGCTCTTTTTCCAGAATTTCCAACTCCTTTTTGATTTTTTTATCAGCACTAGCTGATTTATAATCGCGTTTGGCGTAAGCGATCAACATATTCAGGAAAGCTGCGCTTCGGCGATTCATATCATTATCCAGATACCGTTTCCGGTATTTTTCCAGGGATTCTGGAGAAATGTCCGATGCATCAAAAGTTCCCTTAACCAGGCTATAGATCACCGGCAGGAGTACCAGCGGAATATTCATGCCTTGTTTATCCTTGGCAAGCACCTCTATTTCATTAGAAAGTTTGGCATACCGGAAGGTACCTACAATACGTTCAACCTTTTCTTGCGGAAGTTTTCCTAAGGCCGCCAGCAAGTGGAGATAGCCGCCGTATAGCTGCCAATTGTCACGGACTGCACCATTCAACGACTCAAATTTATCAAGAACCGATGCCTTTTCGTATAAAGCTAAGGCATCTTCATAACGCTTGGCAAACAGGCAATAGTGCAAATAAAGTTCGGATGTTCGGAACCAGTTAAAAGTCCCTTCCTCAGACATGCTTAATGCATATTGGGCAGTTTCATCCCCTTCTTTATCTGAAAAAATACGAAGTTGGATCAGACATGCAAGCTTTTGTCCGCAGAGGGAGGCAAGAGACTCTCTGTTTGCATTTTTTCGGTCTTTAAGTATCCCTAGTGCCTCATTACAAATCTTGAGCGCTTCAGGGATATTGTTTACCGACATGTATTTGATAATACCGATTTGAGAGGAATGAAAATAAAATTGACAAGTATCTGCTTGTTCTGTTAATGGCTTGAGTTCATCATAAAACCCGGTTGCATACTTATGAATTTCTTCATTTGGCGATCGCCGTACAATGTAATAATTAATCAAGGTTTCAAAATGCTCTAAAGCTTGCATTTCCAGCCTACGTTTGGCTTCATATTCCCGGTGTATTTTAGAATATCGTTCATGCATAGCTGTTGAACCGGCCGCTCTGGAAAATTCACGCCTCAGACGTCCTGCAATCTCAGTGGTCAATTCAACAAATTCATATTTTATGGTTTGCTCTAACACTTGTTCCAAAACATGAATACCCGCCTTTCTGGCCTCCCGTCCTAATAATATGTAACCGGCCGCAAAGTCACGATAACAGTTGTACCAGGCTTTTGATCTTTCATTAAACATAGGTTGGTTAACATCCACAAAAAATGCCGTATTTAGCAGGCTCCGCTCCAATCGCCCTTTCATACGCAAATAGGCCTGCGACTTTGGATTTTCGTTTTTCCCATAAAGAAATCGCACCGCCTCCTCATCGGAACCGACCTTTTCCTTGGAAATTGCATCGTAAAGAGACTCTACCATGCTTCCATCCTCCCCTGGGTTGCCAAGCACTTCAATCTGCTTGACTTTGTTGCGGGTAATGGTTTTTACCAAATCCTTAAGTGCGTCAAAATCCATAAGGGCATTTTGAAATGAGAAAAATCATAATACATTAATTCTCCATGTATTGAAAACAGCAGAATTGTCCTTTTTTGGGCCTATTCAAGCCATTTACCTTTGTAACTCAATTAACCAGACAAATGTAACACCATTTTGCAAAAGCAATAATCATATATGTACACGCTTACATCAAAGGAGATGTTTGTTGTGTAACTGCCTAAGGTTGCTCAGTTCTTTGACCTATCCGCAGCGGCGCTGTGGGGCACGGGGAGACCTATGCCTCAAATCTGCCTGTATTGAAATCAGGGTTTCTGTCCTTTTTTGGGATGCGATACCGTTTGACCTTTGTGACAGATTTTGATTCACAAATAAAACGTCTCGCAATATGAACATTGTCCTTTTACTCGTGCATTTGCTTCTCACTTCTTTAGCACCGACCTCAACTACATCGGACGATGGAAACACCTCCAACACTGGAACAACAGAGCCTGGAAAAGGAGGAAATACACAGAACGGTGATTATATCATCTACAATGACATAATGCCTTAAGATTTCAGACAGCACAACAACCTACCGTTGCGTAAAAAAATATGGGCCTCCGCCTGAAATAATCTTCCTGCAATACGCTTTAGCGTTAGTTTTTTTAATCCGTTGAACTCATTTTAAAACCTTTCACCCCGGTAAATCTCTTTGTCAGGAGAGGAGCTGAGAAGTAGTAACAAACCACTGCTGAGGAAGGTCTGAAACCACTAACAACAACCTTCTTTCCGTTTGGTTACCATCGGAATTGGTGAATTTTTAATCCTTTTTGCGTATTAGAACACGCTTTATTGCACTTCATTTATGTAATCCTTCCTGTCATGAACCGGAGCGTTGCCTTACGCTCCGGTTTTTTTTGTTGTTCCCAGTTTATTAATATAGTTTGGTCGACTGTTTACCGCCTGATTCCAACCATTCATCCAATCTTTTGTCCTTCACCGCAACATTGACCAATCTTCGGGCGCGAATTCACCTAATCGGGCGTTTTTAATCCGCCCAAACCGAATTATCTCTCACCAATCATCACACAGGAACGACGTATGAAACGACTTTCACTTCTGGGTTTGATCATCTTATCAGCCCTTTCCCTTTTCGCTCAGGATCTCCCCACCTATGATCCAAACTCCATTGATGTGCCCTACAAAAAGTATGTGCTGCCCAATGGACTTAGATTGATCGTCCATGAAGACCACAAAGCTCCCATTGCTGCCGTCAATGTATGGTATCATGTAGGATCCAAAAATGAAAAACCAGGCAAATCAGGCTTCGCTCACCTGTTCGAACACCTGATGTTTAATGGATCTGAACACTTCAACACCGATTATTTCCAGGCACTCGAAGCCATTGGCGGTACGGATTTGAACGGTACCACCAACGATGACCGCACTAATTATTTCCAAAATGTGCCAATTGGCGCACTGGATCAGGTACTTTGGCTGGAGAGCGACCGAATGGGTCACCTGCTTGGCGCCATTGACCAGGGTAAACTGGATGAACAACGCGGCGTAGTACAAAATGAAAAGCGTCAAGGCGAGAACCAGCCTTACGCCAAAGGATGGGATATCCTCCAGAAAGAAGCTTATCCACCTCACCATCCATACGGCCATACCGTGATCGGTGAAATGGAAGACCTCAACGCCGCAAGCCTGGATGATGTGCACGAATGGTTCAAAACCTATTATGGCGCAGCGAATGCCGTGGTGGTCATTGCCGGCGATATTACAGCAGATGCGGCTTATGAAAAGGCATTAAAATATTTTGGAAACATACCTGCCGGGCCAACCGTTGCGCGTCCGGAAGTAAACGTAGCCAAACGCACTGGCAGCAAACGCGTTCATTATCAAGACCGTGTACCAGAATCACGCATTGTTATTTCCTGGAACACGCCTGAATGGGGAAATAAAGAAAACGCAGCCCTGGATATTGCTGCCAGCGTACTTTCTTCCGGAAAAAGCAGTCGCCTGTTCAAAAAACTGGTGTATGAAAAACAAATTTGCACCTCTGCCAACTGCTTCAATGGTCCATCTGAGATTGGTGGCACCTTTACTTTCATGGTAAACGTGAAAAAAGGCAAAACAGTAGAAGAAGTAGAAAAAGCCGTTCGTGAAATCCTCGACGAGCTTATCAAAAACGGCCCAACGGAAGAAGAGCTCAAGCGCGTAAAAGCCTCTTATTTCGCAGGTTTCATCAAAGGTTTGGAGCGTATCGGCGGATTTGGCGGCAAAAGCGATCTGCTGGCGGAAAATGAAGTGTACGGTGAAAGTCCAGAGTTCTACAAAACCTACAACACCTGGTTGAATCAGGTTACTGCCAAAGACGTTCAGATGGCTTGCCAAAAATGGCTCACGGATGGCGATGTTACCATGATTTGTGATCCATTCCCTGAATTTACCGTTACCGGAACAGAGGCTGACCGCTCCAAAGCGCCGGAAGTTGACAAAAATGTAACGGCTAAATTCCCTGCTATTCAGCGCGCCACCCTCAAAAACGGCATGAAAGTGGTATTGGCACGCCGAGCTGAAAGTCCAACCGTTTCTGCCAATATTATGTTCGATGCTGGCTATTGCACCGACAAGTTTGGCGGCAAGCTTGGTTTGGCCAAATTAGGCATGGATATGCTAGATGAAGGGACCAAGTCTATGAACTCCCTACAGATCAATGAGCGCCTGCAATTGCTTGGCGCCAGCTTAAATGCCTTCTCTGATCTGGATAACTCTTATGTGAACCTCAACACCCTCAAACAAAGCCTCGACCCTAGCCTGGACCTCCTCGCTGATGTGGTATTGAACCCTTCCTTCCCGGACGCAGATTTCAAGCGCCTTCAGGCACAACAACTTAGCGGCATTCAGAACGAGAAAAAAAATCCGCAAAGCATGGTGATGCGCGTAATGCCTACCCTTCTCTACGGTGAAAGCCACCCCTATGCCATGCCTATGACCGGCTCAGGGGAAGAAGAATCTGTAAACAACATTTCCCTGGAAGACATCAAAGGATTTTACAGCAAATGGCTCCGTCCAAATAATGCGACCATCGTAGTAACGGGTGATAT
>JAEUUS010000331.1 GCA_016787545.1 Saprospiraceae bacterium | reverse complement strand
CGAAATAAGTTGGCAATGCCCTGTCTGACCACATAACTCCATTTTTTAGGGAAAAAACGCCGCAACAAGAAGGTAAGCAGCCGGGCTACACCCCATAAAATCACAAAAGCCCCGGCAATGCCGCCCATAAAGGCAAAGGTTTCCACCCAGTCGCCCACCAGCCAGTAGGTAAAGCCCAGCAACACCGCCAGAATGGCTAGATATACGCCCCAGCGCAACAAACGGTTGTCGGTTTCCATTTCTCCGAAGGAGGCGCGAAGGGTGCGCAGCGGAGAAGTTTTGAGGATGCCTGATAGCGGCAGCAGGGCAAATAATACCGCCACCGTGAGGCCCAGGCCAATGCCCTGCAACAAGGCTGTTACCGAAATGTCGGTGCTCACATTGTCGATGGGGAGCAGGTCCTTTACCAGTAAGGGTAATAGTTTCTGGATCAAACTTCCTCCCACTGCCCCTGCAATAGCTCCGAGCAAACCAATGCCTGCCACCTGCACCAGATAAACGTAAAAGGCTTTGCGACCACTGGCGCCCAAACAACGCAGAATAGCCACCGTGGGCAGTTTGTCTTTGATGTAAATATGCACAGCGCCGGCCACACCAATGCAGCCCAGCAACAGCGCAATGAAACCTACGAGGTTCAAAAAGGTGCCGAAATTGCCAAAAGCGGAGCCAATACTGCGTTTTCTGCTTTGTACCGTATCGTAATCCAAATTCGCCTTTTCCATGGTTTTTTCCATGGGTTTAAGCAGGGCGTCGGCATCCATGCTCTCCGGCATTTTGTAATAATACTGATAGTCCACCCGGCTTCCCCGCTGAATCAATCCGGTGGAGTCCAGGTATTGGGCCGGAATAAACACCACCGGCGCAATGCTGCTGGCAATGCCTGCACGCCCGGGCGACGACAACAGATCGCCTTCAATCAAAAAGGTCATATTCCCAATCTGGATGCTGTCGCCAGGCTTGATATTGTATTGCAAAAGCAGCGCATGATCCACCAGCGCCGTCGGGCCGGTGCGGAAGGTTTTCCAGGCATCCACCGGCTCTGTTTTCCAAATGCCGTAAAAGGGATAATTGCCTTCCAGCGAACGGATGAGCGACAAGCGCGTGCCGCCACCATTGGGGAAGCGGATCATGCTGAGGAAGTTGAGTACCCGGGCTTTTTCCACGCCGGGTTGCTCTACTTTGGCTAAAATGGAATCCGGTGCGGGTTGATTGGCGCCCAACAATAAATCGGCGCCCAGCAGGGTTTTGGCCTCGCGGTCTATGTCGGCCATCAGATTGACCGAAAAAGAACGGACCGCCGTGAGGGCAGCGATACCTACCGTAATAGCGGAAATAAAAAGCAAGAGCCGGGCGCGGTTTCGGCGACTATCGCGCCAGGCCATTTTAAGTATAAAGGACATTGGATGGGAATAAGCAGGAAAGAGGGAGGTTTTAAGGGATTAGTGTCGGGGTGACTGGCAGTCACCCCGACACTAATCCCTTAAAACCTCAAATATGACCAGGTGTTGAGGCAATGATGGAAAAAACCGATGAAAACCTCAAAAGAAAAGACAAGAAGCCTGATTTTTGCAACATCATGTATCAAACAGACAAGATTCAGATTCACGATCTTTCCTTTGTGCCACTCCTTTCGGAAGATGAAATCCGGGAGCGGGTGGCCGCCATTGGGCAGGAACTTACCAACCGTCTGGCAGGGAAAAATCCTTTGTTCATCAGCATCCTGAGCGGTGCTTTTGTATTTGCTTCCGACCTCCTCCGGACCTTCGACAGTCACTGCGAGATCGGGTTTGTTAAACTAAAGTCCTACCAGGGCACGCGCTCCTCCGGAGATGTCCAAACAGTCATGGGGCTGGATAAATCCCTCAAAGACCGGCATTTGGTGGTGGTTGAGGATATTGTGGATACCGGGCGCACCCTGCATTTTTTCCTGGATCACCTGCGCGCGCAGGAACCCGCTTCCATTACCACGGTTACTTTCCTC
>JAEUUS010000249.1 GCA_016787545.1 Saprospiraceae bacterium | reverse complement strand
GTCAACAGTCGACAAGTGGTCACGGTATTCTTCCGTATCTTCAATGACCTTATTGATAAAATCCTGGTTCATAGCCTGTTGTGTTTGTAACGAAGAAGGGTTAGCAAAAGTAATTCTGGCAGGGTTTTGCAGGAATCACTTTTACCAACCCTCTTCATGCATCGCGTATTTGATTAGCCTTTTTCAGTTGCAGTTGTATCTGCAGGGGCTGTAGTACCTTCTTCTTTCCAGATTTCTCCTTGTGGAGCTTTTGGATTTGGAGGGTTTGTGCCTTGCAGCGTCAAAATATAACTGGCCACTTTTTGCATATCGGCTGGTTTCAATTGTGACGACCAGGCGATCATGCCTTTATCTGGCACCCCGTATTTGATGGTTTTAAAGATGTTTTTGATACCACCTCCGTGAATCCAGTATTCATCCGTGAAGTTTGGTCCAACGGTACCTTCGCCTTTCATGCCGTGGCAGGCCGCACATGAGTTTTTGAAAATCAACTCACCTTCACCGATAACGCCGGCATCAGTGAGGGCCGTTACATTGGATTCGTCAATAGCATCGGCTTTGCCGGCAAGTGCAACAGCAATCTCTTTTTTAGCCGTTTCTACTTCCTGCTTGTATTCTTCAGTCTGATCCGGGCCGCCGCCGCCGAAGTGGTAGTACCACATGTAGCCGACCGCCCAAATAACTGTTAAAACGAACATGTTTACCCACCAAGGTGGCAAATGGTTATCCAACTCCTTAATGCCGTCATAGTTGTGATCCAGGGTAATATCCCCTTCACGTTCCTGTGGTACGGGGTCTTCCCAGTATTTTTTACGCAAACGTGTGAAGAAATCATCTTCAATCGCAAATGGGCCAGCGCCTTCACCGGCAATTGGAATACCGTGTTTTTCGGATTCCACGCGGATCAAATGCCTGGTCAGCATTCCGTTCGTTCGAACCACCACGGCAATTACAATGACAAACAGCAATGCAGAGATGATCAAAAATGCTGTGGACATGATTTGGTTAAAATCATCCACTTTTGGATCCGGAGCTGCAGGAGTGGTAGCCTGACCCCAAAGAGTGCTCAGGCTGATCAAAAGCAGCAATAAAGTTGGCAGATATTTTTTCGATTTCATGTTTGAAAAAATGTTTAACCCTGCCCCGCTTCAACACTTTGATTGAGGCGGGAGAAGATACCTATTTAATCTTCCAATGGCATGTGCGCCATGCGATCCATGTCTTCTTTTTTGAAGATGAAAGCGCGGATAGCGACTACGCAAAAGGTGCAGAAGAAAAGCAGCAAAGTGCTTACGCCAAACCACTGAATTCCTTCGACCGATTGAAGCAGATACTTGTACATTGAAATTTTTTTTTGAGTGAAGTGCGGTTTTCAGAGACTTGAGCGATTGGGTAAACAACCGCTCAAGTCATTAGAAACTGCCTTTATTATTTTGGTTGTACTTTGATGTCGGTGCCGAGGCGTTGCAGGTAGGCAATGATGGCAATGATTTCTTTATCCGCCACAGTTGGATCCTTGATGCCCTGATCAGCCAGGTTTCTGGCAATTTTCTGAGCCTGTTCCTTGGCATTATCAACAGCGTACTTTTCGAAATCCTTGGCATATGGTGTACCCAGGGTGCGCAAAGCGCTGATTTTGCCTGGCAAACCGCTTAAATCAAGCTGGTCTTCCAACAAGTGCGGGTAGGCTGGCATAATAGAACCAGGCGACATACTCGTTGGGTCCAGCATGTGGTTGTAGTGCCAGCTGTCTGGATATTTACCACCTTCACGCCACAGATCCGGACCGGTCCGTTTACTACCCCAGAGGAATGGACGATCGTAGATATACTCACCGGATTTGGAGTACTCGCCGTAGCGTTCCGTTTCATCCCGGAATGGACGAATCATTTGAGAGTGGCAACCCACACAACCTTCCCGGATGTACAGATCGCGACCTGTGAGTTCAAGCGGAGTATATGGTTTAACCGTAGAAATTTTTGGAATCTGGCTGTCAACAAATACCATCGGGATAATTTGTACAATGCCACCAACAGCGATCAAAATGGTGCTCCACAACAACATTTGCATAGGGCGACCTTCAATCCAGCGGTGCCAGTGTTCACCTTCGTGTACAACAGGCTTCGGACGAGCGGGAGCTTCAGCAGCTTCATTGGCCATGAAACTGCCCTGAGCTGCGGTTTTGAACAGGTTGTACACACCAATGATTACACCTACAAAGAACAAGGTGCCACCCACTGCGCGAAGTGTGTACATCGGCATAATTTGGGTTACAGTATCCAGGAAGTTACCCCAGGCAAGCGTGCCTTCTGGTGTGAATTCTTTCCACATCAAGGCCTGGGTCCAGCCCGCCCAGTACATGGGTACTGCATAGAATATGATACCCAGAGTGCCTAACCAGAAGTGAATATTGGCCAATTGCTTGGAATACAACTCTGTGCGGTACATGCGCGGCCACAGCCAATACAAAGCGCCGAAAGTGAGGAAACCATTCCATCCGAGAGCGCCCACGTGTACGTGTGCGATTGTCCAGTCGGTAAAGTGGCTGATGGCGTTCACAGATTTGATGGAAAGCATCGGGCCCTCAAATGTGGCCATACCGTATGCAATCACAGCCACCACCATAAACTTCAGTACCGGATCGTTGGCTACCCGGTCCCAGGCGCCGCGAAGCGTCAACAGACCGTTCAACATGCCACCCCAGGATGGAGCGATCAGCATGATACTGAATACGGTACCGAGCGACTGTACCCAATCTGGAAGGGTTGAATACAACAAGTGGTGCGGACCAGCCCAGATATAAATGAAAATCAGGGCCCAGAAGTGGATGATAGAAAGTTTATAGGAATAAACAGGGCGATTGGCTGCTTTCGGAAGGAAGTAGTACATCATGCCCAGGTAAGGCGTGGTAAGGAAGAATGCCACAGCATTGTGACCATACCACCACTGTACTAATGCTTCTGTTACACCTGAGAATACCGGATAACTTTCTGTGAGCGTTACAGGTAATTCAAGGCTTCTTACAATGTGCAACACGGCAACTGTTACCCAGGTAGCAATGTAAAACCAGATAGCTACATACAGGTGACTTTCCCGACGGGTGAGGATGGTAGCGAACATGTTGATCCCGAACACTACCCAAATCAGGGTGATGGCAATGTCCAAAGGCCAAATCAATTCGGAATACTCCCCACTGGTCGTTAATCCCAGGGGCAACGTCACTGCTGCACATAAAATAATGACTTGCCAGCCCCAAAAATGAATCCACGAAAGGGTATCACTCCACATCCGGGCTTTAAGCAGCCGTTGAAGGGAGTAATAAACCCCCATAAAAATGCCGTTACCTACAAAAGCGAAGATAACAGCGTTGGTGTGTAAAGGGCGCAGGCGACCGAAAGTT
>JAEUUS010000183.1 GCA_016787545.1 Saprospiraceae bacterium | reverse complement strand
TTCACCGCTAAGTCCGCTAAGTCCGCTAATTGGCGTACTTAGCGGACTTAGCGGTGATTTTTATTTCTTCAACTGCTTAAACAACTCCTCCAACTCCAGTTCGTCGCCGGGGGTATAGCCGTTGTGCTCAAAAACGATGTTGCCGTTTTGATCCAGCACGTAGGTATGCGGAACCGCCTGAATATTGGCAGCTGTTTGTAATTCTTTGGATTGGTCTACCAAAATGCGGTAATCCCAACCTTTTTCTTTCACCATGGCAGGGATTTTAGCAGCAGAGCGGGCATCATCTACGCTGATGGCCACCAGCTCAACACCATATTTTTCCTGCCATTCTTCGTAGTAGTCTTTAATAGCGTCGAGTTCCTTTTTGCAGGGAGAGCACCAGGTAGCCCAGAAGCTGATAACGGTGATTTTGCCAGTTTTGCCCAGTTCCTGAACATTAATGCTTTGACCTTCGAGGGTTTTGATGTTAGCAGAAGGCAATGTTTTTTGTGCAAAAACAGAAACGGTGCACAAAATGGCTACAAATGCAATAAGCGTTTTCTTCATTGTTGTGGTGTGTGCGATACGTGAGTTACGAGATTGATGCGTTATTGACCACAAAAATACACGCCCGTCACGAGGCCACAAGCTACTTAACCCCTTGTTAACCGAAATTGTCCGGGAGAGACAGGAATGGAAGGAAGGGTTTGATGGGTTTGACGGGGTTTGATGGGTTTGAGGGGGGAGGCACTGAGAGATGTAACCTTTATTTCTCTCAGTGCCTCTGTGTCTTAGTGGTATTCCTTTCAGGCCTACAATTTCAACAATTTGCCGGTAGCTGCCAGTTTGCCTCCGTTTCGGATTTCATACAGGTAAACACCAGGCGCCAGGTGAGAGGCATTGAATTCATAGGTGTTGCCCCGGAACTGACCTTGCAAGGATTGTTCGCCTAGTATAGAAATGAGGCGGAAACTGAGATCCTGCTGATGGTTTTCCAGTCCTTCTGCCAAAACAAGTACATGACCCTGCGTTGGGTTGGGCATTATCTGTACTTTCAAACGGGCATCAAACAGCGTTTGGGTGTTGGAAAGTTGCAGGAAGTCTTTGCCAATGGTATGCAGCGTTTGGTTCGTAATAATCGGCTCGTTGAAGTCGAAATATATAGCTGCTGAATTCTTGATCGCAGATTCCAATGGGAGGTCTTGGTGCTGACTGATACGGAAGGTAACAAAACCGTGTGAAGCCGCTTCGTTGGCGTTGCTGTCTGGCAGGTTGATGTTCAAAAACTTGAAAACTACCACGCCATTGCCTTCCATGTCAAACAAGTATGGGTGACTGCTCACACCGCGACGAAGGGTGTTCGGGTCCAGGAATTGGGTAGGCAGGGTGTCACGAATGATGACATTTACGGCTGGAGCTGTACCTGTATTCTGGAAACGGATCATGTACTCCAGATCCACATTTTGCTGGATGTAATGTTTTTCACCCACACCACGCGGGAAACCCTGTTTGTCGTTGGGGTCGAAGGAATTCACGCTTTCGATGCAGAAAATGTCCAGCCACGGATCTTCATCGCCCAATTGGAACTGGTTGACAAATCCCAGACTCGGGTTGCCACCAGTGCCGCATCCTTCTGCCCAGGCAATAGGTGTTCCAAATCCGGGGAATCCTGGAGATTGATCGGCCTCCATGCGATAGAAACTGCCGTCGGCCGGGAAAAAGATTTCCTGTGATGCTCCGGCGTTCAACTGGAACTGACCGGGCGACTGCATCAAGAGAACATTATCTTCTACTACAATATATTCCAGGGGAGCCGCCATATTGCCGGTTCCGGTGTTTTTCAGGGTGAAAATAACCTGATCAGGTTCACAAGCTGCTGATACTTCAATGCGTGAACCATCCCAGTTTGGGCCGGCCAGTGATTGGCAGGTGTCTGGGAAAGCGTGCGCCTCTGCACAATAAGTAGTGCCTACCGGTTCATCGCAAGGTGTAAAGACGGTGATGGAAAAGTTGCCCCAGGCAAAGGGTGATACCGTGCCCAGATCGAAGGTGTACACATTGCCGTTAGCGGTGTATGGAATGCTGGCGCCAAGCACCTGAATAGGGTTGTCAATCGTTACCTGAATAGAGGCATCCGGAATAAACAAAGAGGTGTAGTTTCTGTAGCTTATCCGATATTTAGACTCAAAACAAGGGCGCAGGAAATTGGTGTTGATACTTACGTCCAATACCGGGCAGGGTGGTGTTGTATCGCATTGCAGGGCATAACTCAGATACCCGTTGTAGTTGTTGCCGGGTGTTTGCACCTGCGTGTAGGTAGAGCAGCGACTAACGCAGTACTGCCCGAATCCGGCTGGCGGAACAAGCTGCACCATGGCGCCATTTTGCCAAACCAGGTAATTGGGTCCACCTGGCAGGTCAATCTGGTATTGGCCGTTGGCATCCGTAAAACCGGAATAGGTTTGCAGACCACCAAACAGGGAGTCTTCAACGGTGGCAATTACTTCCCAGTTGCTCAGGGTTTCTTCAAAAGCGTCCTGTTCGCAGTCGCCATCTGTATCAATAAAAATAGTACCGATGAGACTATCCGGCGAAATCGGCGCCTGTGCCATGCTTTTACCGGCCAGGCAAAGCAGCAACAAGGCAAAAAGGATTTTCTTCGTGTTCATGTTCAAATACTTGAGTTAGTTGATTGTTGTGTGTTGGGCCTGACGTAAAAAGGTTCGGGTTTGGAATGATGCATCATCACGTTTTGCCAGGCATTTTTCTTTGACGGTACAAAAGTTCACCAATAAGATGAGGAGAAAAAGTACAAATTTGTACTTTTGTCAAAAAGTAAAAATGGTAAATTATTTTATAAATGACTGATAATAAATTATTTGAAGTTATAAAATCTCTGAGCTCTGTCGAAAAGAGAGCTTTTACCTCGTTTGTAAAAAGTCCTTATCATAATCGGCGGGAAGATGTTATTGCTCTTTGGGAGGCCTGGCAAACAGGTAAATCTTCCAGTTTAACGGCAGAACTGCTGTATGCGCGGGTGTACGCGGATGAGGCTTTTGACGACGCAAACTGGCGTCATTTGCAGTCAATGCTGGTGGGTTGTATCGAGGCCTGCCTGGCTCAACGATACTGGAAACAGCACCCTATATGGTCGGATTTGCCCTTGGCAGCGGTATACCGGGAAAAGCAATTGCGCAAACCGCTGGAACATACATTGAGAAGAGCTGCGGAACAATTAGGTCAATTGCCACGCGACAGCCATTTTTATCACCTTCAGTATCAACTGGAATGGGAGCGGTACGTGTCGGCTCAGGTGCAACAAGGTCGTTCGCAGGAAAACAATCTGGCCGCGGTAATCCGCTCTTTCGACATTTATGCGGTTGCCGGCAAACTTCGCCTGGCTTGTTTGATGGAATCGCACCGGGCAGTTTTTCCGGTTGCTTTTGAAGATGCTTTTTTAACCGTATTACTTCAGCTATTGGAAAAAAGTGAGCTGGTGGAGGTACCCATTGTAGCCCTTTATTATCACTGTTACCAGTCGCTCACAGGTGGCGGGGAGAATAGTTTCCGGGCTTTTCGGGATGCGCTGGAAAAGCAGGGGCGGGAGTTGCCGGAGGAGGAGAATCGCACTTTTACGCTCCTGGCCATCAATTTTTGCATTCGCCGACTCAATATGGGGGAGGTGCAGTATGTGCGTGAGGCATTTGATTTGTACCGGATTGGCCTCGAAACCAGGGCTTTGCTGGAGCACGGTTTTTTGAGTCGCTTTGCTTTCAAAAACATCGTGGCCCTTGGGTTGCGGTTGAAAGAGTTTGATTGGGTAATCCGTTTTATTCAGGATTTCGAGCCTTTTTTGGAAGAAAAATACCGCAATGCGCATCGCGATTTCAACATGGCCAAGGTGTATTTTACCTTAAAAAACTACAAGCTTGCCATGCCACTGCTGGCGCGTGTGGATGAAAATGATTTGTTGCTCAATCTGGACAGCCGGGTGATGTTGCTCAAAATGTATTATGAAACAGATGCCACGGATGCGCTGGATGCCTTGTTGGCCAGTTTTAAAATTCTTCTGCTGCGGAAGAAAAAGCTGATTGGGTACCATTCCACCCATTACCTAAATACCCTGCGTTACATCCAAAAACTGACCCGGCTGAATCAGAACGACAGGAAGGCAACGCAGGCTTTTCGGGCAGAAATTGAAGCCAATAAACTGGTGATTGAAAAGGAATGGCTGTTGGAGCAATTGCCCTGGAAGTAATTATGGAATACAGAGCTTTTTCAATGCCGTGGTGTCGCCATTGAATACGTTGAAATCTACGCGCTCATTGATACCGCTCACATTGCCCCGATCGCTGTGTTGCCAGAAATGCCAGGGCTCGTCGTCCGGCATATCAAAATCCGATACATGGTAATGGGCAATCCAGAACCGATAGCCTTTAAAAGCCTCATTATCAGCAAAATAATTCTTGTAAAAATCGCGGTTAGTATACAAGATGGGCTTCACCCCATAATGTCTTTCGAGTAAAACCAGGCATTCTTTGGTGTATTTTTGAATCAGCGACTTGGCCATGCCTCGGGTTTCTTCCACGTCCAGCACTGGCGGTAAATCGCCGGAACGCAATTTGACCGCTTTACTGAATTGAAGTGCCTGATCCTTGGCGCTTGCATTGGGTAAAAAGAAATGATATGCCCCCCGGATAAGACCAGCCTCTTTCGCGCCACGCCAATTGCGTTCAAATTCAGGATCTTTAAGCCAGGTGCCTTCAGTAGCTTTGATGAAAGCGAACCGAATGTTGATGTTGCCCACTTTCATCTTTTTTACCCTGTTCCAGTCTACCCGACTTTGCCATCGACTCACGTCGATGCCATGCACCTTGTAACTGCCTGGAATACGAATGCCAAATTCCTTGTATTCTTTGTAGTGAATGGGGTATTCCAGCAAGGATCTCAGTCGGTAACGCAATTCCGGGCTCACCATCAGCAGGATGAGCGATACCACGATGAGGGTGGTCCAGAATTTCCGGGCATCACCTTTGCTTCGGGCGTAATCGGGTGGAAGGATGCGGAAAAAGCGTAGCACAGAGCGTTTTCGGTAAGTTTTTGCTATTCAGTAGGTAGAGGCGCAAGAACGGGGCCAAAATTACTTACCCAGAAATACAGGTTTGCGTTTTTCCATAAAAGCTGCCACACCTTCCTTGTAATCGTGCGTCTGGCCGGCCTGACTTTGCCAGTGGTCTTCCATGGCTGCCTGAGTGGCAAAATCGTTGGAAAAACTGTGGTTCAGGGCCTGTTTCGTGAGCGCGAGTCCGCGTGTGGGCATATGCGCGAGGGTTTCGGCCAGTTTCAGGCTGTCGGCAGTGAAGGTTTCGTCGGGAAAAACTTTCCAGATCATGCCCATGGCGGTGGCTTCAGTGGCTGTAACCTTGTCGGAAAGCATCATCAGTGCTGCGGCCCGTTGCATGCCAACCAGCCGCGGAAGGGTCCAGGTGCCACCAGAGTCGGGTATCAGCCCGATTTTGGAGAAGGCCTGGGTAAAGGATGCTGATTCGGTAGCCACCACAATATCGCAGGCCAGGGCAATATTGGCGCCAGCGCCGGCTGCCACGCCATTTACGGCAGCAACTACCGGTTTTTCCAGGTTTCGGATTTTTAAAACCATTGGGTTATATCCTGTGCCGATAATTTCGGTCAGGCTGGGGCCGTTCGGATCGGTTACTTCCTGGAGGTCTTCGCCTGCGCAGAAAGCTTTTCCGGTTCCGGTGATGTACACAGCACGCACACTTTCATCCGCGGCACAACGATCCAGTGCATCCAGGATTTCCATGCGCATGGCATGGTGCATGGAGTTGAATACCTGCGGACGGTTGAAGGTGATACGCGCGACGGCGTTTTCTATGGAAAAAGTGATGTGATTCATGTGAGGAGTTTGAAGGGATACACAATGTACTTTGCCCCGTCCTTTAGGGCGGGGATTGGGGATCATTATTATTTGGGGGCTTTAGCCCTTTCATTTTATGGGGCTAAAGCCCCTCCAATTGTTCTTCAACTCTATTCCCCGCCCTAAAGAACGGGGCAACTTTTAATTCGCAGCTCCGAATTAAAAGGCAAAAAATATCACTACTAACAGCATCAAACCCCTCAAACCCTTCAACCCCCTCAAACTCTTCAACCCCCTCAAACCCTTCAAACCCTTCAAACTCTTCAACCCCCTCAAACCCTTCAAACCCTTCAAACCCCTCAAACCCCTCAAGCCTTCATCTCCCTGATCGCCTTCACCAGTTTATCCAGCTCATCCGTAGTGGTATAGACGTTTGGCGTTACCCGAACACCACTAATTTTTTCCCACTCAATGGAAACTGTGTGAATTTTGTGTTTGGCAAATATTTGGTCTGATATTTCGGCCGGTTTTTTACCCTCAAATCCAAAATTACCGATAGCGCAACTCCACTTCGGGCTTGGATTGGTGTAAAATTTGATGCCTGGCACATCTTTTACCCGACTCATCCAATAGTTTTTCAGGTAGTGAAGGCGTTCCTGTTTGCGTTTGGAGCCAATCATGTTGTGCAGATCCAATGAGTAGCCAATCGCCATTTCTATCGGGAAACTGCGTGTGCCCAGGCTTTCGAATTTGCGGATATCGGCCCCATTGGGTTCTCCATTGGAAAGCAAAGGCCAGATATTGGGAATTTTCTCTTTTTTAATGTACAACATCCCGCTGCCAAAAGGACCACACAGAAATTTATGCAAACTGGTGCCCCAGTAATCACAATCCAGATCCGGAATTTTGTAATCCAGCACAGCAAAGGAGTGTGCGCCGTCTACCAATACCTCAATACCGCGTTTGTGGGCAGCATCGGCAATTTTACGTGCCGGTAGTATCTGGCCATTCCAGTTGATGATATGGGTGATATGAACCACCCGGGTTTTATCTGTAAATTTGGCCGCATAAACCTGTGTGAGGTAATCTTCATCGTCTGAGGGTAATTCAGGATCCACCCAAACGAGCTTAATGCCATCCCGTTTTTCTCGTTGTTTCCAGGCGTTGATCATGTTAGGGTAGTCATACTTGGACAATACTACCTCATCGCCGGCTTTCAGGTTCAGGCCAAAAATAATAGTGTTTAAAGCTTCCGTAGCATTCCGGTTGATGGCAATTTCTTCTCCACTGGTTCCCGCCAATGTTGCCAAATTTTCCCGCAGCGGCTCCCGATCCTGATCCAAAATGCGCCACATGTAATAGGAAGGCGCTTCGCTGCACATTCGGTTGTAGTAATCCAGAGCATCCATGGTTGCTCTGGGCGCCGGACAAACCCCGCCGTTGTTCAGGTTAATCAGGGTAGGACTGGCAGCATAGGCTTGTCTTACCTGTCGCCAAAAATCCTCATCGCCGCTGCTGTCATCCAAGGCGGCAATTTTGGGGGCTTTAAAAGAAGGAAATGCTTCGGCCAGGTTTTGGTGTAGCGCAAAGGCGCCCAAAAAAGCAGCAGATTGGCGAATGAAAGAACGACGGTTAGACATGGGTAGGATGTTTGGTAATGAATAGTCTGGCACAAACATACATAAGTGCTATTTTGTAGGATATATGTATTTGAAGTGTATTGGGAGAATCCTTATTAATTTTTTGGTTTAACCATTTGGTTAAAACCTAAAATTATATACACCTTTGTCCTGCCAAAATACATTAATGTCCATTGGCATAGGCTGAACGATTCACCATCAGAGCAAAAGCATCCCACTTATGCGTACCGTTTTTTTTCTCGTTCAAAAGGAGTTTCTGCAGGTTTTTCGCAACAAAATAATGTTGCCTTTGCTGCTCGTCATGCCGGTGGTGCAAACACTTTTGCTGGCCTTTGCGGCCAATTACGAAGTAAAAAACCTTGCCCTTGCTGTCGTGGATCACGATCATTCACCTACCTCACAGCGGCTGACCGCCAAAATGGGCGCTTCTGGCTATTTTAAGATCAATGCCTTGCCTACAGCCGCCATGGCCGATCATGAAATGGCCGACGACCGGGCCGATTTGATTCTGGAAATTCCAGTCAATTTTGAACGCGACCTGATGCGGGAACAATCCGCAACCATTTCCCTGAATGCCAATGCCATCAATGCCATCAAAGCTGGACTTGGTATGGGTTATGCCCAGAATATCATCAGGGATTTTCAGCAGGAAACCTTCAATCAGGGCGCTTCCAATCTGGTAAATGTAACCTATAGCAATTGGTACAATCCCCGACTTGATTACAAAACCTTTATGGTGCCGGGTATCCTGGGAACTATCGTGTCGCTGATCATTTGCTTCCTAACAGCCCTCAACATTGTGCGCGAGCGCGAAGTGGGTACTATTGAGCAATTGAATGTAACGCCGGTCAAAAAATGGCAATTTATCCTGGGCAAGCTGCTGCCTTTCTGGTTGCTTTCCCTGATTATGCTCACCATCGGACTTACAGTGGGTAAACTGGTGTTCAATATTCCCATGCTGGGTAGTCTTTGGCTGGTATTTGCTTACACCGCCTTTTTTACACCCTGTATGCTGGGACTCGGATTCCTGATTTCCAATTTTGCCGATTCCCAGCAACAGGCCATGTTTACCGCCTGGTTTTTCCTCATCATTTTTATCCTGATGAGTGGCTTGTTTACGCCTGCCAGCAGTATGCCTGAATGGGCCCAGTGGTTGAACAAACTCAATCCGGTGGCCTATTTTGTCGAGTTCATGCGACTTGTATTGCTCAAGGGCGCCACATTTGCCGATATCAAAACCAATTTTTATTCCGTGTTGGTATATGCCTCGGTGGCCAATGCACTGGCGGTTATTACCTACAAAAAACGGGTTTGATTAGCGCTGTTGCACCAATACTTTTCCGGTATAGGTGCGTTCCTGGCTGCTGCATTCCACCCGGTACAACTGACTTTCAGGCGTTGAAAGTTGTACCTGAATCAATTCAGCGGTATTCCCGGATTGTTCCCAAACCAATTGCCCCAACTGGTTATATACTCGGCAGTCCATCTCCTGTCCCGGATACGGATTATGGATAAAAAATACACCAATTGAAGGATTGGGGAACAACATCAGGGGTTGGGTTAACGAAATATCCGGTGTAGTCTTAACCCGTAATCCAAGGGCAAAATCACCCGCAGGCGTATAAGCTTCAGCGGCTATATCGTGGTGGTCCAGCGTTAGGGCCCCGGCCAGGTTGCCATTTATTTTAGCCCGCAGCATCAGACTGAAAAGGGTATCGTGCTGAGGCGTTGCACTTCCATAAGGTTGGTTCCAGCTAAAACGCAAGACCTGATTTTCGACCCGGTTAATATGTGTTTCATTCAGCCACAGTGGCTGATCAAAAACGGGATTCATTACCTCAAATTGATCCGGATTTATGCGCAAGCCAAACTGAAATCCATCTGTTTGGGCACATCCACCCAATACTACAGGCACCTCCAGCACCTGGCCGGCATGCACCTGTTGATCTGTATACGCCAGGTAAAGCGTATCGCGTAGCTCCCGGGCTTCTGCCGGATTGGAGCTGCCATTCACGTCTCCAATTTTGATACCCGTAAAATCTTGTCCAAACTGTGGTTGATGCAGGGCCGGCAGGAGCATTTGTTCCGGAACCGGTTGGGTAAAAGGATTCAGAGAATCCGGGAAAACATACCCGCTGCGCACAAATCGCCAGGATTGGTTATTGGGCAAAGAATCAGTAATACCCAAAATAAGTTTGCGCAATTGTAAAATATCAAAGGTGGTGATTGAACCGGAAAGGTTGGCATCTGCCGCAAGCATCTTAAATGGTGAATTCAAGGGCTCCAAACCCAGAATATGTTTGGACATGAGCACCAAATCATAGGTGGTCACCCCGTTGCGCCAATTGGCATTGTTGAAAGGTTGCAGGATATAATCCAAACTATCCGGTACATCTTCAAACACGAAAACACCGTTAGTATCTGCACTCGTTTCGGCATAAAAGCCGTCGGCAGATAATATAACAGGCACATTGCGCACCGGAATTCCGGATTCATTTCGCAGTTGTCCGCCAACCTGCCAAACCGGATCTGGCACATAAGCGGGCGTTACCTTGATGAACAGGGTTTGTTGCGCCTGGTTTCCGCAGGCATCCATGGCGCTGAAAGTAATCCAGTGTTCGCCAACCGGATAAGAGCCGGAGGCATTCAGGGGATTGCTGGCAAAGGCACTGTTGTGTTGTAAAAGCTGAATGGCACTGCAATCCAGCGCTTCCACATCCGGCATATTCACCACAGCCTGCTGTGTAGCCGGATCTGCCTGCATGGTGATGTCTGAAGGCAATACCAGTTGAGGCGCTGTATGGTCCTGTACATCAATAAGTTGGGTGTGTTCCCAAATACCTGCACTGCCGCCATTCGGATTGTAAATACAATGATCAATGACCTTCCAGTGCCGGAAAATGCGGTAACAGGAAGGCGCCGGAGCATTAAATACCTGATCGGTGTAATTGACAGAAAGTGGTGAACACATTTGGCCACCAATAAGCGGCTGACCGGTAGCCAGTGGCTCCAGATCTGTTGGCTGGGCGCAGGACTGCAGCAACACATCCTGAGGGAAGGCTACCGTGGCTCCGTTCACAACCTCCACGCTGATCAGTTGATTGCAACTTTTGGTATTGCCGGCGGCATCTGTGGCTGTCCACCAACGGGTCAGGCTACCGATATTGCAGGGTTGAATGTTGCTAATGTCCTGATAGGTAATGCTTTGTAACGTGCAATTGTCGGAACCGCTGGCCTGGCCGGTAAGTGCGGTATTGTTGTAATCCTGCAAGCAATTCAGGGTCAAATTGGGCGGACAAACCAGTGTTGGTTTCAGGAAATCGCGCACACTAACCTCTGTTTCGCAAAAATTTTCCAGTCCGGAGGCATCCAGTACACGCAAGGTCAGCAGCAGCGGACTGCCCTGATCCTGACAATTCACCTGGATCTGCGGCTGGTATTCCACGCCATCCCGACTTATGCTCAGGAATACAGGACTGCAATTGTCAAAACTGCCGGCATCGATGGTAACGGCCTGAACCAGGCCTAATCCACTGGCAGAAAGCGCCACCTGTAAATTGGCAGAGCAAATAGCTTGTGGCGGGGTATTATCCAGTACAGTTACTTGTGTAGTGGCCGTTGATTGATTGCCACAGGCATCTTCCGCCGTGTACGTTATCAGGTGCTGACCTTCAGGAATGCCGTAAAACGGGCCAAAACCACTACCGAATTCCCAGCTTGGGGTAACAGTTACGGAAGAGCAGTTATCGGTGGCAGTAGCGGCGGGAATAAGTACCGTTCCACTGCACAAAAAACCATCGGTTCCTACTTCAAATGAATCAGGAGCCAGCAGGGTAGGGGCCTGGGTATCTTCCACCCGGATGATTTGAATCCTGTTGCTGAAGGTTCCGGAGCAAAAATCCACAGCGGTCCAGTTGCGCAGCACGGTGAATCCACCCGGTGCGCAGTGCTGAATAAGTTGATCGGAGAAGGTTACACCCATTTCACATTCCGGAGAAGCCTCAATGGGAACACCGTTGGCTGTCGGCTGCCCCGTCAGGGCCAAATCTTCCGGGTCTTGACCGCATGCAAGCGCGGGTGAAGAAATATTGTCGAGGTTGGATGGGTACGTGATGTCAGCCAGGGTAATATGTTTCAACCATACCCGCTGCAAACAGGTATTGCTGTTGCCATGGTCATCAGAAACGGTCCATTGGCGGTCTATACGTTTCAACACCGGCATCCCGTTTTGCACCGTTCCGCAGGGCAAGGAAGTTTCTATATCCACAAAATTGGTATTCAGTTGCCCGGAAGGCGTACAGTTATCCGTGGCCACGGGGTATCCAAGGTTTGCCGGTGAAGGATCTTCATGGCAAAAAACAAACTTGTCGGTGCACTGACTCAATACCGGTGGCATCGCGTCAAAAACCTCCAGGGTACCATTGCAGGAGTTGCCGGATGCGGTATGTTTCACCCGGGCGGTTACCGTTTGGCCGATTTGGTTGCAGGTAATGGGGTTGGGCAGTACCTGACCAACCTGGTTGTATAGCGTAACGGTGAGGTTGCCCGGGCAGGAGTTGCCGGCATTGGGTGAAATCATCAAAGGTGTGATGAGCGCCTGGCCGGAGTTATCCAGCGAAACCTGCAATCCCTGATTGCACGACAGGGAGCATTGGGCATGCAGACAAGTGGCTGCAGCAACTAAGGCTAAAATAAAACTGCTGAGCCGGCGCAGTTGCCGGCTGGTAATCGGATTTTGAGTCAAGGTCGGAAAGGATTAAATGATTAAAATTAAACTGATTTTGGTGATTGTCCAAAATCGGTGCCAGAAAGGGTTAAGGTCGGGAAATAGCGCTTATGGAAACGTTAATTACCCTGAAGGGGTTATAAAACATCTGCCCACCAATCCGTTTCCGGCAACGGAGCATGTATGGCTATTGGCTCCTGCCTAACCGGGTGGATGAGTTCCATGCTATGGCAATGCAGTCCGATGGAAGCATCCGGTAGCGGGTCCGGTGCGCCGTATTTCAGGTCGCCCAAAATAGGACATCCAACGGCCGACAACTGGGCCCTGATCTGGTGGGGCCTCCCGGTAACAGGTTCCACTTCCAACAAGAACAGGCCGCCGATTTTCTTCAGGAATTTATACCGGGTGATGCTTTCTTTAGCGGCGCCTCCGGGTAAACGGAGCACTTCCACGATGTTCTTTTTTTCATCCTTCAGCAAAAAGTGTTTCAGCACTCCTTCCGGACGCTCAGGCGCTTTCAGTACCAGGGCCAGATAGGTTTTTTGCACTTTTTTATCCCGAAACATGGTGGTAAGACGCCCCATGGCTTTGTCTGTTCTGCCAAACAAAACGGCGCCACTCACCGGACGATCAATACGGTGCGCAGGATTCAGGTACACAGCCCCCGGTTTTTCATATTTCACTTTGAGGTATTGTTTGCCCCAATCGGTCAGGGTTTCATCTCCTGTGCGGTCGCCTTGCACCAACCATCCGGCGGGCTTGTTGATGGCCAGCAGGTGGTTGTCTTCAAAAATTACGGTGGGTGTATCGTGCATGTTTCAGGTTAGTGTGCGTTGGTAACGGTCACGCGTTCAATGTTTATGCGAATCAGCTCAATATGCTTTTCGTGGGCCTGTTTTTCAAATTCGCTGATCATTTCCAGCACATCGTAATCGATAAACCGGCTGCCCGATCCGTCAATAGTGAGTACAGAATAAGGCGGAATTTTATACAAGGTGTTTTGCAGGTTTACCTTGTTCAAAAAGGTCACCATGGAGTTTAATCGGATCACGTAATGTTCGGTGTCTAAGCTCCGGTGTTGCTCAATCTGGTATTCTGCGTTGAAGTTGTTGCGAATGATGAAATAGATGGAGATGAGCAGCCCGATGGCCACACCTTCCAGCAAATCGGTGGCTAAAACCACTACTACGGTGATGACGAATGGTAAAAACTGGTTCCAGCCCAGGCTAAACATCTGCTTGTACAGCGATGGTTTGGTGAGGTTGTATCCCGTGAGCATCAGGATGGCGGCCAGCGAGGCCAACGGAATCATACTCAGTACAAATGGTATGGAAGCCACTGCGAGCAGAAGCAAAACGCCGTGCGTAAACGACGACAAACGGGTTCGGCCTCCGGCATCTACGTTGGCGGCCCCGCGCACAATTACGGCCGTCATGGGCAACGCACCCAGTAGTCCACACAGCATATTCCCCACTCCTTGTGCCAGCAATTCGCGATTCACGGGTGTTTTGCGTTTCAGTGGATCCAGCTTGTCTATGGCCTCCACACAAAGAAGGGTTTCAAGGCTGGCCAATAACCCGATCGTGAAAGCATCCTTAAAAATACGGGAGTTGCTCCAGATTTTGCTAAAATCAGGAAAAGTTACCTGATTAAAGATATTGGCCGGAATTTGCACCATTTGGGTGCTTTTGAGTGCGTAATTGGGTTGTAAAACAGGAAACAGCCAATACAGGCCGATGCCCAGGGCCACTACTGCCAAGGGTAAAGGCAGCCACTTGGCTTTACGTTTGACAAAGTTGGCCAGAAATACGAGTATGCCCAGACTGCTCAGGGTGATGAACAGCACAGGAGAAGAGAAATGGTGGTAAAAATTGGCAAGATTCCGGTAAAACTGGTTGTTGCTGAACAATCCCATGAACCCATCCGTCCAGAAATCGGGCTGGTCGTAGCCGAGCGCCATGGGTAATTGTTTGGAAATCAGGATGATACCAATGGCAGCCAGCATGCCTTTTATCACAGCGGAGGGGAAATAATTGGCTACCGTGCCTAATTTGAGTAGCCCAAGCAGTACCTGAAAGGCGCCTGCCAACAAAACAGCCAGCAAAAAAGTGCGGTAGTCTCCCAGTCCGATAATGGAAGCGCCGACAACGGTGGTTAAACCGGCTGCCGGTCCTGAAACGCCTAATGCGGAACCACTTACAAAGGATACCACCAGGCCGCCAATAATGCCGGATAATATGCCGGCAAAAGGAGGAGCGCCGGAAGCCAGGGCAATGCCTAAACACAGGGGAAGTGCAACCAGGAACACCGTCAGGCCGGCCGGAAGGTCGTGCCGGAGCCATACCAGATAATGATAATGTAGTTTTTTGGGCTGAAGGATGGAATTGGATTGCATGCGATCTACAAATCAAGGCCAGACATCCGTGAATACGGTGTTTGGCTATTGGTATTCACAAAGATATGTCATTTTTGCGGACCTTTTTACAGGGCCGAGCCAACCCCAGACCATTTTTTTTGTTTCAACCGGTATGTCGAATGATTCTTTGATTACGCTGGGTTTTTCCCCTTGTCCGAACGATACCTTTATTTTTGAAGCCATGCTGCACGGTCGGGTAGACACCGAGGGACTGCGTTTTGAGCCGGTGATTGAGGATGTGGAAGCCCTCAACAGGCGAGCCTTTGCTGGCGAGTTGCTGGCCACCAAGCTGAGTTATCATGCCTATGCGCATCTGACCAATACGTATGTATTGCTGGATGCAGGCAGTGCTTTGGGCAATCAGTGCGGCCCCCTGTTAATTGCCCAAAGAGCCCTTTCTGAGGAGGAGGTAAACCAGGCCCGGATTGCCATTCCGGGCAAAATGACCACTGCCAATTTTCTGCTGAGTCTGGCCTATCCCCATGCGACCAATAAGTACGAAGTTGTTTTTTCGGAGGTGGAGCAAGCCGTTCTGCTGGGTGAGGCGGATGCCGGGCTCATTATCCATGAAAACCGCTTTACTTACGCACAGAAAGGGTTGGTTAAAATTATGGACCTCGGCGATCATTGGGAAAACACCACCGGGATGCCAATTCCATTGGGAGGAATTGTGGTGCGCAGGGATTTGCCCAAAGAGGTTCAGCAAAAAATCAACCGTGTTTTGCGACGCAGTGTAGCTTATGCATTTGCCCATCCGGAAGAAGTAATGCCTTATGTGCGTGCCTACGCGCAGGAAATGGAAGATGCTGTTATGCAAGCCCATATTCAACTGTATGTCACTCCTTTCACAGAAAACCTCGGCGAACGCGGCCGCGCCGCAGTGGAACACATGTTTCGGGTTGCCCAGGAAAAAGGGGTTTTGCAGGAGATAGACAAGGATATTTTTATTTGAGAATAACCAATATCCAATGTCCAATATCCAATATCCAATATCCAATGTCCAATGTCCAAGTGGTGCGCCTGCCGGGCGTCAGCACATTGGTTGGCAGTCTACGCCTGCCGGTTCAGGTATTTGGTCGGCAATTAGCCATTCAGGCGAAATCAACCCGGCAAATGTGCTGACGCCCGGCAGGCGCCTCCCCTCTTCAATCATGTACTCATGTAAGCGGAATCTTATTTCTCTTTTACAAGTTTGCCTGTGCCTAATTGAACTCCTTTCTCCCAAATTTGCCAAAAATAAACCCCATTTGGCAGGTCCCCCAGAATGATTTCACTATTTGCGATATTCAAGTGGTTTTTTCTAACCACTTGTCCCAATAGATTGACAATCACAAATTCAATATCTTCTTTACCAATATCATCGGAAAGGGTTACATTAAGTTTATTGAAAAATGGATTAGGATAAACATTAAGGTTGCCTGTTCGCCAGATGGGAGATTTATCAGAGACGGTTGCGCAATCACTTTGTCCCACACAACCGTTCATAGAATATTTTATCAGCCATGCCTCGTCATGCAGTTCAGGCTCAGCTTTGCGCACAAAACCTCCCGCCACGATACTGCCCGATGACAGGTGGCCAAGACAACGCAGCCAGTTATAATTAAACGTCAGATTCGGGCTGACATAATTAGTATCCAAGCGAAACCACCTCAACTCGCCATTTGGATTCGTATGCGCGGCTACTCCGCTGGTCACATATCCGGTTGTTTTGTGCTGGTAAGAGCCAACCATGTCCCAGCCGCCATCAACGGGGTTTTTGGCAAGACCAGACCACCGAGAATTGGGACAGGTCAGAACAACAGGTGTCTGATAATACTCCCATACAGTCTGTCCGTTGGCTGGGTTGATCTTTCGCAACTTGAGTTGAAGGGTGTCGCCCCATACGTTATTGAACTTTATTTTTACAGCAGCATACACAAATTGCCCGTCATCATCTAAGGCAAGTGGCCCAGCCCCTTCATTATCCGGGAGTAGGGCTTTCCAATCGTACAAGACATTGCCAAGCGAGTCTATTTCGACTATCCATGGTCCAGCCTGGCTCGTTTGCTGAGCGTCGCAACCAGTTCCAATCATGGAGCGCCCACCATTCAACCAAAATGAGTTCTCATTCTTCTTTACCAACTTATTTATTATTGAATTCCAATTTGGCTGAGCACTGTATTTCTTGTTCCATTTGATATTGCCTTCTTTGTCTAATTTACAGACAAATGAACTTACTGGGGTATTGCTCGAATTGCCATAACCCGCGACTAAATACCCATCGGATGCCTCCGCCAGCCCTTCTGCAAATATAACTGCCATATCGGGCCTGGTAATTTGTTTCATCCACTCAACCTGCAAATCATGGTCGAATTTTATCAACAACGCATTTAGCCCAAGGTTAGTGCCGGAAACTGCGGCGTAACCGCCATCCGAGGTTTTGATAAAGTCCGAGGTCTCTCCAGCGTCAATAATATTTCCATTCTCTTGCACAAAGTTGTAAGACTGCAGGTTTCCCATAGTGTCGAATTTGGAAATATGGGTAGCATAGTTGCCTTCCGGCGTAAAGGCGTTGCCCAAACAGACTATCGTATCGTTGTCCACAACAATGGCAGCAATAGACGACAATTTAGTGCCGGGCAACAAAAACGTGGTATCCAAACGGCTTTGGGCACAGGTAAAGAGGGGTATTGCTGAAAATAAAATTAAAATGTTTCTCATTTGACAAAAGCATAAATGGGCAGCACCGGAAGTACCGGTGCTGGCCAAGATGGTGGGATAAATTTTAGCGGATGACAGAAAGCGGGCGGACGAACGACTCGCCGGAATCAAAGCGAACCCAAACGTAATACAACCCTGCTCTCAACCCAGAAATGTCCAAATCGTAATTTTCGGACAAAGTGCTGAAATCTCGCTCAATGACAGTAGCCCCAATAGGGGAAACGACAACGACATGGGCATTGTACGCGGGAGCAGCCTTGACGAGATTTTTTTCAACCCGCATGACTACCACCTGGTTGGCAGGATTGGGTACAAGTTGAATCCCTTTTAAGGGCAAGGTACTTTGCCCAGCTTGGCGCTCTCCTGCCCCCCCACCAAACCCTTCGCTTGGTTCAGGTGGGTATATGATGCCGTAGATGGTCAAAATTTGTTTGGCCAAGCCGCGCACCCGTGCATGAGGGCTGTTTTCAGCGTACCCCTGGAACGTACTAAGCGTCGCATTTGAAAAATTATATTTGTCTCCCCCGGCCTGATAATGCTGTCTCACTATGTTTAATAGTGCCTGATATTGATTGAACTCCGCTAAAAGGTCGCCGCTCAACTGATATTTTGACTGTATCTGATTGAGTTTTGCCACAGCGGCCGACAATTCTGCTGTCCCTGTGTAACTGCGCACCAGTTCGAGATCGGTTTCGTAGGCATCCATGTTGCCCAGCCAATAACGGTAGTCCGACAGACCGCCGTTTTCGTTTGCCACGATGTCGGTGAGAATATCGAAGGTGTTGCCCTGTACAACCTCCTGCAAGGCGGTCATAGATAACATTTGAGCCTGTGCGTCAGGCCCTGTCGGATTGGACAGGTAAAGCGAGCGCAGGCTGTTGTATTGAGCTTTGGCAGGGGCTATAGCCTGTTTTTCTGCCGCCAATTGCTCCTCCGACTTACAGGGTGGGCGATCGCAAAGGATAGACTCGCAGTTATTGGCAGGTGTGTTGTTTTGTAGCACAATTTTGGGCGGCAGGGTAAAAGTAAGCGGCGTTTCCGGGATAACGCCATTGGGAAAGAAGTAGCGGATTCCTGCTGCTGCATTGTAACTAAAGTCGCTCTCAAATCCGTTAATGTGCGAAAATGTGTTTCCTGCGGAAATTGGAGTGCCAAAGGTTGGATCAGGTAACCCCTGCACCAACCTCAACCCCGGAGGAGGGGCTTGTGGCAAAAAAGTATTCAAGGCATTGAAATCGTAAGAAACATTGTTTTCATTGTCATTGCAAAGATAGTGCAGGCCCGTTGTCTGTAATGGCTCTGCGCCTTCTCCATAAGCCTGATTGCCAGTGCCCAGGTTTTTATAGGTGTTTCTGCGAATGACATTGTTGGCCTGACCGATGAAAAAGATGTCTGTGCCGAGCACGATACGGAAATCATGTATGTCTGCGGGCGCGTTGTCATCTAATTTGAACAAGTTTTCCTGCACAGTAATATTAGTATGCGTGAAATCCATGAACAACCCTGTTAGATTTCCTGCGGAAAATTGGGCATCGGTGTGGATGTCCCCAAGTTCAAATGTATTGCCGACGATGTAGCACCTGCTTCCCTGACTGCTTTGGATTCCCGTCCAGCACTCATCGAATTTGGCGTTGGTTACCGAATAGCGATGCGGAAGCCCCGGGTCAATGTCAGTTTTTGTCGCCCAAATTCCTTTGTACAGGTTCTTGAACAGACAATGATCTTGATTGGCACTTGGGCAAGGCAGAGAGATGCCTGTGCAATAATCGCCTACATTGAAACTGCTTTCCTTGGCAAGTATCCCAATACCATACTGTATGGAGAGCGGTAAGCTGCTAATTTCGTTGACAAAGTTGCAGCCCAAGAATCGGATTCCCCGTATGCCCACTAGGTCGGCAAAAGCAGAAAACGGCACCTGTTCATTAGAGGAGTACAATCCCGGGTCATATCCCGGATAGTCTGTGCTAGTTATAAACTCGCACTGGATAAAATAACTGGCGTTGGAGGCCACTGGCATGCTTGGGATTGGAAGGTGATTCTCGTAGGGATTGAACTGAACAGCCCGCTGGTTGTTCCTCAAAGTTGCAAGCGTGCATTGGACAATGCCGCCTCCATGCCCAAAACCAGCACCACCGGCTTTAATCCCCGTGACCGCATTCGACACAATCGAATTGGGATGAGCCTTGAATCGCCCTTGCAAACCACCAAATTGATTTGAGGTTGGTGTTCCCTGTACCTCAACGCCCTGCCACATCCGTCCATGACAGGCACTGGTCAGTGTGCCGAACAACTGCACGTTACCCCCAGGCTCTACGATTGCCTTGGCCGCATCGCAAAACTGCACGGTGATGCCCGGAGCAATGTTCAATATACCCCCATTTTTTATCCGCAGCTCGCTCTTTATGGTCACATATCCGCTCGGGACAGTTGTGAAGTCCCAGTTTGTTGGTTGAGTGATCTCCAAATTTGATTGCGCCCCCACCCCGGTACATCGCAAGTTCTCATCGGACCAAATAAAGGGCCTGAAGTTTTCAAGGCAATGGAACATCCACTCCCGCTGCCCCTGGGTAAACTTGTTTTGGCATGAGAATGCATAGCCCATGTAACTGCTCAAGTCTTCCGGCACACCATCGTTAAAGCAGTAATGGTCAATCAAAGCACAATTGCTTTGCCCAAAATCGTTGTGTTGTGGAGGTGTGTCGGGAATGAAATCTCCATTGGTAGCACCTTCAGACTCAGGATGGCAGCAATGCCACACAGAAGAGCCCGTTCCACTGTCACAAGGCGCAAACGTGTGCAATAAATTGAGCCAATGCCCAACTTCGTGTGCAAGCGTGTGTATTTGAGCAGGATTTGGGTAGATGAGTTCCTCCTTGATTACCACCCCATCTGTGTCGTCAAACGTTGCATTGGTTCCTGCTATAACGTCTGTTCTTTGGATAACGCCACCAACCACTTGAAACTTGGAAGGCTGTGCCGATACCACGCCCCATTTGAGCGGATCCCCCTCAATCAAGGGAAGAACCCAAACGTTCAAATATTTGGTGTTGTCCCAACGGGTGGCCGCTTTGACAACCGAAGGGTTTTGGCTCATTATGCCGGGATACCTTGTGATACCAGTTGTACATTCTCCTCTGGGTCCAATGCCTGCCAATTTGAACTCAATATCCCAATCAAGATTGGACGAATTGAAGTCTGTGTTCAGTTGGTCGAGTGCGGTTTGGACGTGAACATCCAGAAGCGACGACGAAGTTCCAATTAGGTGAAATACGATGGGGATTGTTTTTTGTCCGTTTTCCAGATTGGTGTTCCAAGATGGATCAAACTGTGAACTGGAGCCCCCGATGGCAGGGGCATCAGGCAAAGGACAAACTATGTACCCCTGCGCGGATGTTTGTGAAACAGCCAATGCTAATGCCCAAAGCATGAGCTTCAAACTTAGGTTATTCATAAATAAATCGGTTTGGTGCCGGTCTTACGCCTTCCCGGCTCTTGGCTTGTATTTTTATTCCATGTATTATCTGTTCTTCTACTTTTTCCGCCATCTACAGATTATTGGTAATGAACGATTAAGTAAAAAGTTTGGGAAGTGACCTAGTCGTCCGTTGTGGGTAAGTTGCTTTTAGTTCATACCTTTTGATAAAAATCCCTTCCTAACACCTTTGAAAGATTTCCTAACTACAACTCACCCTTCAATCAAGTCTTTCAAATACAATCTCAAGTAAAACATACATCACCCTTGGCGGAATATCACCAAGTCCAGAGTCAACAAAAAATACCAATCGTGAAAATACCGGGCAGGCTAAATAAAATGCCCAAATCAGTTTTAGGGTAAACAACCATGTGAAAAGTGTTTTTGTAAAAGGATGCGGATTAAAAACTTTTCAAAAGTATTATGTTACGGGGATATTTCCAACCTTGGAATGATAAAAATTCGTCAAATTGAATTTTTTCGTTAAAAGTTACGGCTTTTTTGTTCTTCGAGGTTTGATTATTGGACATTGGATATTAACAATCCGGGTTAAACCGACGTTAAACACCGTTTTAACCAGCATTTTGCCCCTTTACTTTGTCCCAAAATAGCACCACCATGAAAAAAGTATTATGCACCATTGCTTTTGCCGGCTGCGCATTGCTGGCTAAAGCACAACTCTATGTGGAAGGCGTAAAACTCGAGCCTTCCAACACCGGTCAGTACCTTGAAATTGATCCCTTGTACCGTGAAGACGGCCGCTGCACCTTCCGGGTGGATTATGGGCAGTCTAATCCAAAGGAAGACTTTGTCACTGATCCACATGGCAAACGTTTTGATTTCAGGAGCCTGGTAGACGGCCTGAATTTCTTTTACGAAGAAGGCTGGCAGGTAGATCAGATTAGTGTGCTGGACCGTGGCAGGCGGTATTTGCTCAAGCGGCGATATTGAGAATCCTGATCACTGATTGTACTGAGTATAAATTTACAGAAACCTCTTCGGCAATGTCCTGAGCCGGGGAGGTTTCCTTATTTTTGCTCTTGTTCCATCCACGTTTATTTACCTTTTTATGCCCAAATCATCCGCCCACCAACTTGCCGATAGCGTCCAAATTGAAGTAGACGCCCAGTTTATATACCGTAAAATAGCGGAAGCGGAAACCGATGCAGGCATCGCACAGGTCTTCTTACAACTATCAGATATTGAGGGCGGACATGCCGATAAAATGATTGAGCGCCTGCGAGCGGAAGGCAGACAATTGGAAAAGCCTGGGCCATCCTGGCGTGCCTATACCCTGGACCGTATTGGGCGGTGGTTTGGATACGATTATGTGATTGGGGTTATGATGGACACCGAAAAAAGCCTGGCTCAGGCATTGGTCAAACAAAAATCCAATCATAGGATGCCTGTAAGTGGGGATGAAGGCAATCACGTAAAAATCCTTCAGGCACTTATCAGTAACCAACACAAAGTGTCGGGTGAACAGTTGTCGCGTATAGAAGGTCGACATAAATCAGTGGGCGGCAATGCATTACGAGCCGCCGTGTTAGGCGCCAACGATGGCCTGGTATCCAATATGAGCCTGGTAATGGGCGTGGCCGGCGCTACCAGCGGACAAAGCGAGGTGCTGCTGGCTGGTTCGGCGGGATTGCTGGCTGGCGCACTGTCTATGGCATTGGGCGAGTGGATATCGGTAAAGAGCTCGCAGGAGTTGTACGAAAAACAAATGGCGCTGGAGATGGATGAGATTGAAAGCAATCCGGAAGGCGAACGCCAGGAAATTGCGCTGATTTACATGGCCAAAGGTATTCCGGAAGACCAGGCGCATGCCATGGCCGCCGAGATCATGTCTGACCAGGATAAAGCGCACGAACTGTTGATCAAGGAAGAGTTGGGTATAAACCCTGAAGAGCTGAAAAGTTCGGCCTGGGAAGCTGCCATTACCTCTTTTATCCTTTTTGCCATTGGGGCCGTCATTCCCCTGGCGCCGTTTTTTTGGAGTGGAGGAAATGCCGCTATTTTGATGAGCATCGGATTTAGCACGGTAGGGCTATTTCTTATCGGGGCTTCCATTACGCTGTTTACCGGCCGAAGCGTTTGGTTCTCAGGATTCCGGCAGGTGATTTTTGGTTTGCTGGCCGCTGCCATCACTTTTGGTATCGGCAAATGGATCGGAGTGTCCATTGCCGGGTAAAAACATTTTATTAGGATTCATAATCTTTGCACTACAGACTTAGTGTAATACCTTTGCGCAATGCGAAAAATTGCTGCGTCCTTTTTTCTGGCGTTATACCTGCTGGCCAACACCGAAATGCACGAGTTGGTTAAGTTCGGCGCTTTTGTGCAGCACTACACGCAGCATAAATCCGAAAATCCGGAACTCGGATTGGTAGAGTTTATCGTTATCCACTACTTCAGTGGTAATATAAAGGATGCTGATTATGCACAGGACATGCAATTGCCATTTAAGGCGTTGGATTGTTCGAGCTCAGCGCCAACTTGTCTCATTCCGCAGCCTGTTCATTTGTATTTGACGCTGCCCGTTTCAAAAGAGACTTCAACACTCCCAATATACGACCAAAGCAGCCTGCCTTCATCCCACCTTTCAGATATCTGGCAGCCTCCAAAGGCTTGTTGATCATTCCTCCTTGCTCTTCCTGACGACATACGCTTTTCGTATCTTTTGATGCGGAGAGTAGTGTTTATTTGGAGTTTTTTCTCTTTTCGCAAGTATTGAACTACCTGTTTGCCGTTCTGTCAAAGGATCCAGGCATACAGGCTAACCATATCAACATTATGCTGGATCAGATCATTCAGTTTTCCATAAAAAACAAACTCATTATCGGGTTATTTACCCTGAGTTTGCTGGGTTATGGGGTGCTGGAAACCATGCGTCTACCCATAGACGCGGTGCCGGACATTACCAATAACCAGGTGCAGGTGATTACCACTGTGCCATCTTTGGGCGCTCCGGATGTGGAACGTCTCATTACTTTCCCCATCGAACAAGCCAACAGCAATATTCCCGGCCTGAAAGAAATCCGGAGCTTCAGCCGTTTTGGATTGTCGCTGGTGACCATCGTTTTTCATGATGATATAGATATCTACTGGGCCCGACAGCAAATCAGCGAGCGATTGCAGCAGGTGCAAAGCCAGATTCCAGCGGGAATTGGTACGCCTTCACTGGCGCCGGTGTCTACCGGATTGGGGGAGATTTACCAATATGTGGTTCGGGCTAAACCCGGTTACGAACAAAAATACAGTCTGCGGGAGCTCCGTACCATTCAGGACTGGATGGTGCGCCGGCAATTGCTGGGTACACCCGGCGTGGCTGATGTATCCACTTTTGGCGGCGAACTGAAACAATACGAAGTATCAGTTTTCCCAGACAAGCTCAAATCTTTCGGTGTAACCATCAACGATGTGTTTGATGCTTTGGAGGCCAACAACCAAAATACCGGCGGCGCGTACATTGAAAAAGGGCCTACGGTGCTCTACATCCGCAGCGAAGGATTGGTGGGTAGCCCGGTTGATATTGAAAATATAGTGGTTAAAACGACCAGTCAGGGCATGCCAGTGCTGGTGCGAGATCTGGCCAAAGTAGGAGAGGGCGCTGCCACCCGGTATGGTGCGGTATGTTTCAACGATAAAGGTGAGGTGGCTGGCGCCGTGGTGATGATGTTGAAGGGTGAAAACTCTTCCACAGTGATCAAAAATGTGAAAAAGAAAGTAGAGGCCATCCAAAAAACCTTACCGGAAGGCGTAATCATAGATCCTTTTCTGGACCGGACCAAAATGGTAAACAACGCCATTAGTACCGTAGAAGTGAACCTGATGGAAGGCGCATTGATTGTGGTACTGATCCTGGTGTTTTTCCTGGCCAACATCCGCGCCGGATTTATTGTAGCCTCCGTGATCCCGCTTTCCATGCTGTTTGCCATCATCCTGATGAATATGTTTGGGGTGGGGGGGAATTTGATGAGCCTGGGCGCCATCGATTTTGGATTGATTATAGATGGTGCGGTTATCGTGGTGGAAGCCATTATGCACCAGTTAACCCACAGCAAACATTTCAAAGAGGTAAACGGACTCAGTCAGGAACAAATGAATGGGGAAGTACACCATGCTTCCTCCCGGATTATGAATGCTGCCGTGTTTGGACAAATCATCATTTTGATCGTATATCTGCCCATTTTTTCATTGGAAGGTATTGAAGGTAAAATGTTCAAACCCATGGCGCAAACGGTTTCCTTTGCCATTTTGGGCGCTTTTATCCTTTCGCTGACCTATGTGCCCATGATGAGTTCGCTGTTTATCAGCAAAAAAATATCCCATAAAAAGTACCTCAGCGACCGGATGATGGATCGGCTGGAGCGTTGGTATCAGCATTTGCTGGAAAAAGTGCTCAACCTGCCTAAAACTATCATCGGAGGATCGGTGGCACTGCTGGCTATTTCTGTGTGGATCATGGGTACCTTGGGTGGAGAGTTTATTCCGGAACTGGAAGAAGGAGATTTTGCAGTAGATACCCGCGTGCTTACCGGCAGTAACCTCAATACCACCATTGAGGCCACTCAAAAAACAGCCGCCGCCTTGCTGCACAACTTCCCGGAGGTGGAAAAAGTGGTGACTAAAATTGGTTCCGGAGAAATTCCCACAGACCCGATGCCCATTGAGGCCAGCGATATGATGGTGATCCTGAAGGATAAAAAGGAATGGACCTCCGCCAGGAGTTTTGATGAACTGGCAGAGAAAATGAGTGAAAAAATACAGGCTATTCCTGGGGTAACAGCCGGTTTTCAATACCCGGTACAAATGCGTTTTAATGAGCTGATGACCGGTGCGAGGCAGGATGTAGTGTGCAAAATTTTCGGGGAAGACCTGGACACTCTGGCTAAGTATGCCGAGAAACTGGGCGAAATCAGCCATGGGGTAGAAGGCGCCACAGAATTGTATGTGGAACAGGTGAACGGCATGCCTCAGATTGTGGTCCATTACAAGCGCGAAGCCATGGCCAAATACGGCTTGAGTATTTCGGAGTTGAACCGTACCCTGAATGCTGCTTTTGCCGGTGCTGCTGCGGGACAGGTGTTTGAGGGCGAAAAACGTTTTGATCTGGTAGTCCGGGTGGCCGGAGAGGCGCGCAAAACTCTGGCAGATGTGCATAATCTACTGGTAGCCACGCCAACCGGAGTTCAAATTCCGCTGAATCAGGTGGCTGATGTGCAGGAAATTGAAGGCCCTAACCAAATTCAGCGGGAAGATGCCAAACGGCGCATCGTGGTAGGATTCAACGTGCGCGGGCGCGATGTGCAGAGCATTGTGCATGAATTACAAACAAAAGTGGAACAACAAATCAAGTTGCCGCCAGGCTATTACATCACCTACGGCGGTGCATTTGAAAACCTGCAAGCAGCCAAAGACCGGCTTAGTATTGCCGTGCCGGTGGCGCTGGTTCTCATTTTTCTAATGTTGTATTTTGCTTTTGGCTCAGTCAAGCAAGGATTGCTGATTTATACAGCCATCCCGCTTTCTGCCATTGGCGGCATAGTAGCGCTGTGGCTGCGTGATTTGCCTTTTAGCATATCTGCAGGCGTTGGATTCATTGCGCTCTTTGGCGTGGCAGTGTTAAATGGTATCGTGCTGATCTCGGAGTTCAATCGATTGCAAAAAGAAGGCTGGCATGATACGCGCAAGGTGATTCTGATGGGAACCAAAATTCGCCTGCGCTCCATTCTGATGACGGCCCTGGCGCCTTCCCTGGGCTTTATACCCATGGCTGTAAGTATGGGCGCCGGCGCTGAGGTGCAACGCCCCCTGGCTACCGTGGTTATTGGCGGAATTGTTTCTGCCACCCTGCTTACCTTGTTTGTACTGCCGGTTTTATACATGCTTTTTGAAAAAAGTACGCCCAAACGCGCGCACAGGCATGTTGCAACAGTGGTAATACTTTGTGTTCTTGCCAGCCAAATGGCTCAAGCGCAAAAACCTGTTTCCTTGCAACAGTCAATGGAACTGTTGACCAATAAAAATGCAGGATTGGAAGCCGCCAAACTTCAGGAGCGATACTATGAGCGGATGAAGGGCACCTGGCGGGAGCTGGATAAAACCAATTTCGGTACGGAATTGGGACAATTCAATAGCAGGGCATTTGACAACAAATTCAGTGTTTCTCAGAATGTGCAATTCCCGAAAGTGTATAAAACTCAGAAACGTGTACTTTCGGAACAATTCCTGGCAGCACAGTCTCAAACAGGGATAATGGAAAAGGCGCTAAGGCTGGAGCTGGGTCGGTCCTTTTATCGATACATCGCATTAAAGGAAAAAGAAAAACTGCTTCAACAGGCAGATAGCATTTACCGGATATTTGAAGAAAAATCGGACATCCGATTCAAACGGGGTGAATCCAATTTGTTGGAAAAAAATACAGCTATGTTACAGCGACAACAAATTGGGAATCAACTTGCTATGTTGCGTCAGGAATTGGCTTCCGCACTGGAACAATTCAATCGACTATTAGGCGCTGACGAGATATTGGTGCCGCAAACGACCGAAGTGGTGTTGCCCTGGACAGGACAATTGGATACCCTTGGCTTGGAATCGCATCCCCGGATACAATTCCAGCGGCATCAGTGGAATACAGCTCAATATGCATTGGAAGCTGAGAAAGCTAAGATGTTGCCGGATCTGTCCATTGGTCTTAGTAATCAGAGTATCGTCGGGTACCAGCGTGTTGGTGATGAGGATCGCTATTTTAATGGATTAAAACGTTTCACCTATTTGGGTGCAGGAATAGCGGTGCCGTTATTTGCTAAGGCTCAACGATCAAGAATTGCAGCATCTGAACTTCAGGTGCAACAACAATACAAGGAACTGGAATGGCTTCAAAGTCGCATGAGTGCCGAGCAAATCGCTGCACGCGATGAGGCCCGAAAGTATTGGGAAAGTATGCAGTTTTATGAAAAACTGGCCATTCCAAATGCCAAATCCATCGTTGCTTCGGCAAATAGCCAATACAATCTGGGTGAAATCAATTACCTGGAATGGGTCATGCTTGTCAATCAAAGTTTTGATCTTCAAGGCCAATATTTGGATCAGCAACTTGCCTATAATGAGGCTATTTTGCTGCTACAATCATTTTCCAACCAATAATTACAACAATCAATGAAATCATATAGCTTTTTTGTGCTGGCATTGTTGCTGGCCTCCTGTGGAACCAGGAACGAAAACTCAGTAACTGAAACGGCTGAAGCAGCTGCACCTACTGAGGTTACCCTCGATTCAAAACAACTTCAAAATGCCGGAATCGTTACGGGCAAGCCGGAGCAAAAATCACTTTCGGCTACCCTCAAACTCAATGGTACAATAGATGTGCCTCCCCAAAACATGGTAAGCGTAAGTTTCCCACTTGGCGGATACCTCAAATCCACGAAACTGTTGCCAGGCATGCCTGTAAAAAGAGGAGAAGTGCTGGCCATCATGGAGGATGCCCAGTTCATTCAAATCCAACAGGATTATTTGATGGCTCGCGCGAACGTATCGCTGGCAGAAAGCGAATACCAACGCCAGCAATCTTTGAATGCAGATAAAGCCAGCAGTGATAAAGTGTTTCAGCAAGCCAAAAACAACTGGGAGGTGCAAAAAATCACCCTTAAGGCGCTGGAGGAAAAACTGCGGTTGATCGGACTCGATCCTGCGGGGCTAACAGAAACCAACTTGTCCAGAACCGTCAGCGTACGTTCTCCAATCAATGGATACGTGTCAGAAGTGAACGTGAACATCGGAAAATACACCGCACCTACGGATGTCTTGTTTGAGCTGGTGAACCCGGAAGACATTCACCTGAATCTAAAGGTTTTCGAAAAAGATGTGGCCAGTCTGGCTATTGGACAAAAAGTAGTGACCTACACCGCCGATCAGCCCGACCAAAAATATCAGGCCGAGATTTTGCTCATCAGTAAAAATCTGGATGAAAACCGGGCTGCTGAAGTACACTGCCACTTTAGCAAGTACGACCACAAAAAGCTGTTCCCAGGCATGTTCATGAATGCAGAGGTGGCCGTAGTTACCGAAAAGGCCCTGGTGGTGCCAGAAGGGGCTGTAGTGCGCTGGCAAAATGAGCACTTTGTTTTCGTTGACAAAGGAAATGGTCAGTTTAACATGATACCAGTGGAGCTGGGTATTGCAGAGAAGGGCGAGCAGCAAATTTTGCCCAAAACAGATATTTCAGGCAAAGATCTGGTGTTGCAGAATGCTTATACGCTACTGATGAAGATGAAGAATAGCGCGGAGTAAGGAGGTGTTGATCCAATAAAACAGGAGCCATCCCAAAGATTTCGGGATAGCTCCTGTTTTCTATTAAAACCGCATCAAATAATCCGTCAAATACTCTTCCGTATCCAGTCCAAGTCGTTTGCGCAGTCTGTACCGACTGGATTCCACTCCACGCAGCGAAATGTTCATCAGGGCGGCTATCTCTTTGCTCGACAGGTTGAGGCGCAAGTAGGCGCAAAGCTTGTAGTCGTTCGGACTCAGGTGCGCGTGTGCCTCGCTGATTCGCTTCAGAAATTCGCTGTGTACCTGATCAAAATGATGGGAAAACTGCTCCCAGTCTCCGTCCGTACGTGCATCCTGCTCCAACATTTTGATGATTTGATGGATTTCTTTTTCCATTTTGGCATTCCCTGTGGCTGATTGTTTCAGCTTTTCCAATGCTTCATGGATGGCGTTCAGGATTTCACTTTTCTGCACAATATGTAGCGTTGCAGAGGCAAGCTCCTGGTTTTTATGTCGCACCTCTGCTTCCAATTTTTCGTTTTCCAACCGGTTGATCGCTTCTTTTGAAACCTTGGTTTGCTCCTCGTGAAGGTTGACCAGCCCGCGTTTTTCCTGGGCAAACTTTTGCTGCTGGCGGTGGATAATGCCAATAAACAGCCCTACCGCAAGCAGTAAATACACCAGATATGCCCAGGTACTGGCATACCAGGGTGGCGCAATTTGAAATGGGAAGCTCTGAACGGTGCTTTCCTTCCCATGCTGATTGCGCGCCTTCACATGAAAAGTGTACTGACCGGGTGGCAGGTTGTGGAATATCATGTCCGTTTCAGCAGTCCAGTCAGACCATCCTTCAGCCGAACCCTCGAGGAAATGGGTGTATTGAATGAATTCGCCGCCAGGCACATCCGGCACAGCGTAAGAAAACATCAGGGTATTCCGCGCAGCGTTCAGACGTATTGTGTTGGGGCCACCATGTCCGCCGTATAAAATACTGTCGGTGCCGCTTTTTAACCTGATTTCATGTAAAATCAAGCGCAAAACAGTATCCTGACCGGAAAAATACAGGGAGGGATTGAATTGAATAAAACCGTGATCTGAAGCCACAAATACATTGTGGTCATCAACCGGCAGTATAAACGGGAAACCCACCGTCAGTTTATCGCTCAGCTCCGGAATGGGCACTTTAGTCACTTTCTTTCCGAGGGTGCTGTTCTGCACCCGTAACAATCCCGTTTCGTTATCAGTAGCATACCAGATATCTCCATTAGGCGCTTCAAGCAGGTACCTCAGGTGTACATTCGGGCCAAAAACAGCGGTAAAATCAGGCTCAGGTACAAACTTGTTTTCTTCTGGCACAAAGGTGTAAATTCCGGTTTGTCCGGTAAAAATTACGCCCCCGCCAATTTGATACAAATGATTGCCTTGCGCAGAAGGGAGTCCGTGGCGGTGGTCAAAAAAGTCTACTAACAGCGTGTCTGACTCAGGTTTTGCTTTTATCCTGAACACCCCTCTATACGGATGGGCCATCCATAGGAAGTTATCTTTATCCTTGGCCAGCAAACGACTGCTCTCTTTCAATCCTTCCAGGTTAGTGCGGAATTTCCAGCCTGAAGCTTCCTGCTCAAACAGTGCAATGCCATTGTAGTGCCCGGCCAGTGCCAGGCCCGGGGTGTGTATCACGTATTTCCAAATGCCCTGGATATTGGCCAGTTTTTGTGCCGACTCACCGCGCACCTCAAAAGGACCTTCATGATGCCCCATCAGCAGGTGGTTGTTCAGGTTGGTCAGACTCCATACCTGTCCCTCCGAATTCAATACCTTACCAAAAGCCTTCCGCAGGGTAGGGGTGTAGTAATGCGCCCAGCGGTTGGTGTATAAACCGGTATTGGTACCGAAATAAATTTGATCACCAAAAACCTGGGCTGTGTATCCCGTGCCTTGCAGTTCCCCATCCGGGAAAACGGTAGAAAATGGAGAGGAAGCATCCACAAAGTCGATGCCATTGTCCAGCCCGAGCCATATGCCGCCTTTTTCCGGAATGAAAAGGCTGAGTATGGTATTGTTCTGCAAGCCGTTTTTCTTGTTGATCAGCCGGAATATCCGGCGTTGTTTGTCCAGAATGACCAATCCATTCAAGGAGGTACCCAGCGCCAGATTTCCGTTTTCCTGCTTGCCGGCGCAAAAAATGATGTTCTTTTTTAAAAAGTCGTCATCCTGGGTTTTCCAGGGGGTAAACTGGCGACCATCAAACAGAAAAATACCGTTTTTGATGGTTGTCACCAGGATGGAATCAGAGGCAAGGGGAATGATGCCTGAAATAGTGCCGCCGGTAAATTGCCCCGGATTGTCCAGTTTGCGCAAATGATCCTGTTCAAACACAAACAGACTGCGTGTGCCGTCCTGAATCATCAGCTGCCCCTTCCATTCTCCCATAAAATGCAGGTTGGTGCCAGTTGGGAATAAAGCAGTGAGTTGCCCGCTGAAGTAACGAAAAGCCTGATGATCGGTCCGAAAGAACACGCCCTCCGGCCGAACCGCAATGTTCCAGATGTCGCCTAATTGTTGCTCCAGGTTCTGCACCATGTTTCGCAGAGAATGAAACCGCAGGTTGCCCTGTTCATCCGGAGCGAAGTAGCCAAACTCATCCTGACCGCCAACGTAAACCTTTCCGTCTTGTGCTGGCCTGACAGACCGTACGATGGTCCTGTTTGGTAGTGGATGCAAACGCCAGTGAATACCATCAAACTCCAGTAGTCCTTCATTGTTGCCAAACCACATGATGCCTCGTTGGTCCTGGGCCATGTCCCATACTTGTGTTCCGGCCTTGTATTGCTTCTTGCCGAAGTTTAGTACTGGAGGATCACCCAGGTTGATGCTTTGGGAAAGGCCTATTTCTGAAAAGCAAAATAGCCAAAACGCCAACAATAAAAATGGAGTCAGTTTATGCACCTGCAAATAATTCTGTCGGACAAATGTAGAAACTCAGGCGCAAAAAGGATTCAAAAGTAGTTGTGCTGTAGGTAAAACAGGCAGGTGCAGTAGTAATGACGTACCTGAAAAAGGCTTTTCCGAATTCGAACAAGTCACTTTTGCAGGCTGCTTTTTAGCTCTAAAGCAGTTCACGTAAACTATTCAAAACGGCCCTTTGGGCCACTAAATCCTTTCTTGTATGAAGAAGTTAATACAAATGCCCTGGCTGATTGCCCTGGTTTTGGTTGTTTCAGCAGTAGCATCCTGTAAAAAGGAAAAACTGGAAACCATTGCCGGCTTTTCTTTCCAGGTAGATGCAGCAGATTTCAAAAAAGTAGCGTTTACCAACGTTTCCCAAAACTACAATTCCCTGTCGTGGGACTTCGGTGACGGCAGCACTTCCACCGATGTGAATCCTACACACACGTACGCAAACACAGGCGCCTTCACGGTTAAACTGACCGCCACAGGCGAAGACGGTACTGATGTGGTATCTCAGGTGGTAACCATCACCGACCCGGATGCTGAATTAACCAAACTGGTTGGGGATGTGTCTAAAACCTGGAAACTGCTCCGGGTGGTGAACGCCAACCGCTGGCCACTGGAAGTAGGCCCGATTGCCAAGGATCAGGTTTGGTGGGGTTTGGGTCGTGGCAACGACGATATCGCGAACCGTCCGTGTACCATGAACGACGAATGGACTTTCGGTCGCGACAAATCCATGGTGTACAACTCCAATGGCGATTTCTGGGCAGAAGGTGGCGTGTTTGAGCCCAATAATATTTGCGCAGCTTCCACACCAGCCAACATGACTGGTCCGGGTGGAACCGACCTCTCAGCCTTTGGCGATGGTAACCATACTTTTGTACTGACCAACGGAACTAAACCTACGCTCGAAGTAGTTGGCCTGGGTGCATTCATCGGCCTGCAAAAAATTGGTACCGATCTGGAAGTTTCTGTGCCACAAACGTCTGTCAAGTACGATATCATCAAATTGTCAGACGGTGCTACGGATACCCTGATTTTGGAAGTTGGGTACAAATGGGATCCAATGAATACGTCCGACAATGCCTATTGGAGAATTACTCTGGTACACTACGACAACTCAGCAGATGAACCTGCAGTTGCCAGCTTCAAAGCAGATGTAGCCGGTAAAGTGGCCAATTTCACGAACAATTCATTTGAAGGCGAAAGCTATATCTGGAATTTTGGTGATGGCGCAACATCAACAGAAACTTCCCCAACCCACACCTATGCCGCAGGAGGTATATTTACCGTTACCCTTCAGGTTAAAAAAGGAAATACCACAACAACTGCATCCAAAGACATCACTGTTTCCGGCGATGTAACTGAGGCAGACCTGATTGGTGGTGCATGGAAGGTACGCAATGCCGCAAACTCCATTTTTGTAGGACCTGGTCTTGGTAACTCTTCCTGGTGGCAAGTGCCGGCAAATTTCCTTGATGGAACTTCTACTGGCGGCGACGACTGGTCTTGTATTACCAACGATGAATTCATTTTCTCCACTGGCGGCGTGTATGAGTACAAAACCAACGGTGATGCCCGCAACGATGGTTACATGGGCAGCCCGAACGGTTGTTGGTCTGATGCCCAAGTGGCTGCCAGCGGCAACGGCGCAGCCTTCGGTTCCGGTGTTCACTCTTTTGCTTTCACACCTGCTTCAGGAACTGATCGCCCGGTAATTACCCTTACCAACGGCGTTTCCGGTGCAGCTTTTATCGGTTTCTATAAAGGATTTTACGGAGGTGAAAACGGAAACGGCGCCAACGCGCCAAACGGTGGTAATACCACCAACCGTTATGAGGTAATGAGTTATGTCAACGAAGGTGGCGTAGAAACACTTACCGTTTCAGTAGATATCTCTGCTGCAAAAGACGGATCTTCTGCCTGGACCATGGTATTGGTACGCTAATCAGAAATGATTTAGTTTAGTTTAGTGAGATCGGGGGCGGGCAAATGCCTGCCCCCGCCTCATCCTGATGGCCAATGTAAAAAGCTTAACCGGCACAAATTTTCGCACCATGACCAGACTTTTAACCCTCCTTGCTGCTCTTTTTGTATCCTTTCAACTGTCGGCTCAAGTAGCCGGTAAAGTAACAGATCAAAATGGTGAACCTTTAATCGGGGTAACCATCCTTGAAAAGGGCACTTCTAATGGCGCCATTACCAATGTGGACGGCGCATTTACGATCAAAGTCCCCACCAATGCCATCCTGATCATCAATTATACCGGATATGCCTCACAGGAAATTCCGGTCAATGGTCAAGCCGTACTTAATATTATTCTTTCCGAAGATATTCAAACCCTTGAACAAGTGGTGGTAGTAGGTTACGGCACCCAAAAGAAAAAAGACCTGACCACTGCTGTTGTGGTTGTGGGAGAAAAAGACATTCGTCACCGCCCAATGGTTTCTGCAGCAGAGGCTTTACAAGGTAAAGCTGCAGGCGTGCAGGTGGTGCAACCTTCCGGCAAACCCGGCAACGACATAGCGGTACGAGTACGAGGTGCAACCTCTGTAATTGCAGGTAACGAGCCGCTTTACGTGGTTGACGGTGTGCCAACAACCGATATTCGTGGCCTTAACCCGGCAGATATCGAAAGTATGAGCGTTTTGAAAGATGCCTCCTCTTCGGCTATATATGGCGCCCGCGCGGCTAATGGTGTGGTTTTGATTACCACCAAACGCGGCAAAGAAGGCGTATCTACGATCCGGTTCAATGCGTATACCGGATTTTCCAACATACGGAAAACAGTTGAAACACTGACAACCAAACAATACCGGTCCTTGCTGGAAGAACTTAGCCCGGGTTCATGGGATCAAACCTGGACAGGGTACACCAACTGGCAGGACGAATCATTTGGGATTGGGAAAAATCAGTCTGTCCAACTGGCATTTGCCGGGGGGAACGACAAAACCCGCTACATGCTGTCTACCAACTACCTGAACAATGAAGGTATTGTCAAACCCGCCCGCTTTGACCGGTATTCAGTTCGTTTGAATCTGGATAACCAGGCTACGAACTGGCTGAAAATCGGAACCAGCATTAATGTATTGCGCAGCAGAACCAAGAATACGCCCGATAATGCCAGCAGTGGGCGCGGCGGTGTGATCATGAGCGCACTAAACACGCCTCCATTTCTAACTACCTTCAAGAATGACGGCAGTGGGCAATATGCCACCAATCCTTTCCAGCCATCCTGGGAAAATCCGATTGCCTATATGTTTGGCCCTGATCAACAAGCTACCGACACCCGCATTTTTGGGAATATCCAAGCCGAAGCCCAAATTTTTGACGGATTTTCCGTTAAAACGAATATAGGCTCCGATATGAATGCCCACCAGTGGGATTATTACCTCGACCCATTCCGTACTAATTTTGGCCGCAACCAAAATGGCCTGGGACAGGCCGATAAAGCCAATTCAAGCATTTGGCTTTGGGAAAATACGGCCAATTACCGCACTACCTTCGGACGCAATAACCTGTCGTTCCTGGCCGGTAGCAGTACCCAGAAATCTCATTGGAGTAATTCCTTTATTTCCGGGAATGATTTCCCATCTGATGTTTCTGTAAAAACGCTTAATGCCGCCAACAGCGTTTCCGCAAGTACAGATGTGCAGGAATGGTCGCTGGCCTCCTTTTTTGGCCGGGTTCAATACGACTTCGATAGCCGGTACCTCTTTACAGCTACCCTGCGTCGCGATGGCTCCTCCAAACTGGCCCACCACTGGGGTACCATGCCTTCTGTTTCCGCTGGCTGGAGGATATCTTCCGAACCTTTTATGGAAGACCTTGACTTCATTAACGACATGAAAATACGCGCCGGATGGGGTAAGAACGGTAACCAGGAAGGGATTTCCAATTA
>JAEUUS010000158.1 GCA_016787545.1 Saprospiraceae bacterium | reverse complement strand
CGTAGTTGGTATCCAGTCCGTACGTCATTTTGCGGAGGCGCGCCGTGATCTTGTCGAACGACACTTCCTCTTTTCGGCCATCGCGTTTGATTACTTGCATCATGATCAGATTGTTATGTTGATGGTGGTTATTTTTCGAGTTGTTGAGTGTTTGAGTTTTTGGGTGTTTGAGTGTTTGAGTTGGCGTTCGGCCTGGTATGCCGGAATGGTATTCCGGCCTTACGCTATCGGTTAAATCCCCAGATCGCAAGTCCGGTGAAAATGATCAATCCGAGCCAGACCAGTAGGTAAATCCTTCCTACGCGCGCATTTCCGGTTTTATTGAGGTACAATGAGGTTAAAATAATCCACAACAGGGTTACGGCAATCAGCATTTCAGGTGCTACTTTTAATGCGGATAATAATCGGGTAACAAGTCCTCCAGCTACTACACTGATGAGGATGATCATGGCTGCCGGTTGTGTTGGTGTTTTTTTCATGACTGCTAAAATGCTGCCCCGCTGGGGCTTTTTTGGAGGCCTTTGGCCCGTGTAAATCTCAAGCTCAACGCCTCCCTCGTCAATCATGTAATCATGTACTCGTCAATCATGTATTTCAATTCCCTTCAATCTCTTTCCGCACTTCTTCCGGCACAACGGTTTCGTAGATCATTTTCTGCATTTCATCCTGATCACCATTTTCCTTTCGTTTGTCTTCCAGCATGTACCAGCGTTTGGCGCCGGGCTCTTTCACTGCAATGAGGTTTTTATTTTTAAGGGTCAGCAACATGGTTGATTCTCCTTCCATTTTCACGTTTTCGCTGCCAAACTCCCGCTTCATAATAGGGATAAGCAGTTTTTTAAAGCCTTCTTCCCCTTTGAGTTCCATTCTCATGCTGCCGGTATAAGGTACCATAGCCCAGTGGTAAGGGCCGGCTTGCTTGATTTTGACCTTTTTTTTCGGACCGATATCCAGGCCGGTCAACTCAATTTTCATGTACTCATTATCCATGGATTGCAACATGGTTGCCTTGAGCGAATCAAAGGGAACGATGTCGAACATCCTGGGCGACATGAACATAAAGCTGCTGTCGAAATTCATAGCCAGGGTATACTTGCGGTAATCCTCCAGGTCGCGCTGCAGCGATTGGGCAAGTTCCTTTTTGCTTTGCGCCTGCAAGCCACTTAGCGTGAAAAGAATCAGAAGAGAAAGAACAAATCTCATGGTTAGTGTTTTGGTGTTTCAGTGTTTTGGTGTTTTGGTTGGGGTTGGCGTTTGGCCGTAAGCCGTCCACCGTCCACCGTAGGCCGTCAATATTTCGCACAAAAGCTGCCTGCTTCTACGGTGAGTCCTTCAGAGGGGATACTGAAGAAAAAGGTGCCTTTGATGATTTTATTGGTGGTATCGTGAACGGTAATCGTTAATTCTCCTGTTTCTGCCTGAAAAGCTCCCGGAGCAACAACAATGGAGTGTAGAAATACGCCGGTTTGCAACTGGTAGGTCCCTGTTGTTACATCCATGGGCACCTGTATACCTATTTCTCTTACTTGTCCAAAATTTGCTTTTGCCTGTATGGTAATATTTCCTCCAACACCAAAACTAAATCCCGTTACCTCTTCTGCCTGCCAAAAAACGTTGTTGATATCTGCTTCAAGGAAGTTGGCATCGCAACTTTTGTCGAGCTTGTCTTTGCAGGCAAGTGCGGTGAGCAGGAAGAGGGTGAGGTAGAGGGCAGATGTTTTCATGTTTTTCTTTTCACTGCAGAGGCGCTGAGGCGCGGAGGTGCGTATTTTTTACCGCAGAGGCGCGGAGACGCGGAGTGTTATTGCTCTGCGCCTCTGCGTCTCTGTGGTGAATCATTTATGCCGCAGTTTCGTCCTCCACCGTGGCGTCTGGTGCGTTGGTTTTAACGGATTCGATTCCGTTGTCGCGGCCAGCTTCGGCTTCGTACATCTGGCTGCTGCCAATCACCTGGCCGTTGCCGGCTTTTAGGTTGAAGTAGAATTTGCCGTTGGAAGATTCTTTGCGATCGTAGCGATTGTCGTCGCCGGAGTTGTTGCGTACAGATTCAACGCCGTTCATGCAGGCGGCTTTGGTGGAGTAGCCTTCGCTGCTAAGGATCACCTGGCCGTTGCCAGCCTTGAGGTTGAACTGGAATTCGCCGTTGGAGCGGGTGGAAATAACAAATTTGCCCATGATTGTGGTTGTATTTGTTTTAATTGTTATGGTTTAAAAATCGGCTTCCATGGAGAACACCTGTTCTTCACGTTTGGCCATAACGCCGGCTTTTTGGTAATCGCCAACGCGTTTTTCGAAGAAATTGGTTTTGCCCTGAATAGAAATCATATCCATCCACGGGAA